>JAIDRX010000125.1 GCA_029061495.1 Clostridia bacterium | reverse complement strand
GATTTAACTAAACTCAAACAGAAATTTATCGATAAACTTAATCACAAAGACGAAAAGCCCGATAAAAAGGACAAGACTTTTGCGCAATACGCCGATGAGTGGTTGAACATTAAAAAGGTTACGACAAAGCAATCAACCTACAATGAATACGTACGATTGTTAAATCACGACATTCTGCCCACGTTCGGAGAGATAAAGGCAATAGGGATAGACAGAAGTATGTTGCAGAACTTCCTTTTAACCTACGTTCAAAAAGGCATTCTGCGTACGGCGCACAAATTATTTCTATTACTGCGTTGTATCTTCGATATGATTGCGGAGGACTACAACATCCCCACGCCGATGAAAAAGGTTGTCGTACCCAACTACCAAAGCAAGAGCGGCTGTGCGTTCACCTACGAGGAAGAAAAGAAGCTTGTCAATCATTGCCTCGCACACCTTAATAGAGACACGGCTCACGCCTTTCTCGTGCTTTTATACGCAGGGCTTAGGCGGAGCGAACTTGCAAGCCTGAACGTAATTGACGGTGTTTGGCTTGAATGCGAAACGAGCAAAGAGCGTATGGGTAAAAACGTTGTTAAGCGCAAAATACCTATTACACCGATGATGAAACAAGTATTGCCGTATATTGATTTTGAAAAGGCGAAGCGCGTCAACCTGAGTACGTTGCAAACTACAATGAAAAGGTTGTTCCCGAATCACCACTCTCACGAGCTAAGACATACATTCATCAGCAGAAGCAAAGAGAGCGGCGTTTTAAGCGAAGTCGTCAGTATTTGGGCGGGACATTCATTAAGCGGAACGATTACGACTACCGTTTACACGCATTACTCGGAAGAGTTTCAATTGCGCGAAGCAGAAAAAGTTGACTATTTAAAATTGGAATTCGGAGTAAATTAAAGGTTTAGTCCCCGCATTAGTCCCCTCAAACTCCCAAATTTACTCCCAAATCAGGGTTTCCAGCCATTTTTGCTAAAAAATAAAACACTATATATTGTGTTCTTGATTTTAGAACCTACAATATATAGTGTCTATGGCTGGGGTAGCTGGATTTGAACCAACGAATGACGGAGTCAGAGTCCGTTGCCTTACCACTTGGCGACACCCCAATATTTTATTTGTCAGCTTGTATTTTAACGGCGGTTATCCGCAGTTGCTTAATTATTATATATAACCGTTGAAAAAATTACAAGCGTTTTTAACGGTTTTTTTATTTTTTTATTATAAAGCACTTGAAAGAAGGCAGAGGGTAAGTTTTTAAAAAGAATACTTTTTATAATTCGCGCCATACTAAGGGTATGGCAAAGCGCAGAACTAAGAAAATGATAGAGGATATATTCGAAGGCACGGCTTGCGCCAACGAATGTACTGGGCTCTATCAAAAAGTTTCACTTGATACGGACGAAGTGGAGGAGTTCCACAGAAAGTATACGGAAGACAAGAAATAACGAAAAGGACGGATTTTAAATCCGTCCTTTTTTAATGGGAATAATCCCGGCACAACAAAGTATAAACAATATAGCTCCGACAACAAAGACTGCTGCAAACACACTACATCCGGTTTTAACTTTTATAGCTTTTTTCGCCTCAACTGATTTTGAACTTTTAAATGTTACAATATCCTTCCCCTCGCAGGTTAAAGTAACTATCGGCGTTTTAACTAAATCATCGTGTTCCAAGCTCTCCATTTTAAAAAAGCTTCTGAACTGCAGATGGTCACCATGTTTAAGGTTGATAAAAGATTCTTCGTCTGTAACAGCGGCGCAATCAAACGTTAAAACACGATTATATTCATTCACATAAATTAAATACATTGTTCTATCTGTTTCCACTCTGTTAAGCGTAGCCGCATATTCATGGGTATGCTTTTCGTCGTAAGTAGAAAGGGATATTGCAGTAACCCCGAACCCTATAAACATAATTACTGCGGCAAGCACAAAACAAATGACGGTTAAAGCAATAAATAATTTTCTTTTTGATTTTACTTGCATTAGTAAACCGCTTTTTTAATTATTCTTATTTGTAAATGCGACTATCTTTTCGGTGTTGCCGAAGACGAGGATATGGTCGCCGTCCTCGAAAACGTAGTTTGGACCGGGGGAGGGGACGATGTTTCTGCCCTTCTTTATAAGCAAAACGTTGAGTCCGTACTTGCCGCGGGGGTTAGCCTCGACAAGCGTTTTGCCGTTCCATTTTGCGGGTACCGCGATCTCGAAAATGGAGTACTGCGAGTCAACCTCGATATAGTCGTAAACGTTTTCCGAGTTGAGTTTTACCGCAAGCTTTTCCGCAATGTCGCGGTTGGGGTAGACTACTTCGTCCGCGCCTACGCGGAACAAAAACTTGCGCTGAATGTCGGTGTCCGCACGCGATACGACCCACTTCGCACCCAAGTCTTTGAGTATAGACGTTATCTCAAGCGAGGACTGGAAGTCGTCGCCGATAGCTACAACGCAAACGTTGAAGGATGGGATATCCATAGCCTGAAGGTTGTCCGCATTCATACAGTTTGCAATCAAAGCGTTCGTATATTTGGGCGCGAGCGTGTTTATGACGTCCTCGTCCTTGTCGACTATCATAACCTCGTCGCCCATATTTATAAGCTTTTCGCCGAGCGTCTGCCCGAATTTTCCCATTCCTATTAAAAGTACAGATTTCATTTTTTATCTCCGTTTTATTTATCCTATCAAGAGGTTGTCTACCGGCCTGCGGATTTCCGCGGCCGTTTTCTTTTCTCCGAGGGCGAGGGCAAGCGTAAGTATGCCGACCCTTCCCGCGTACATCAAAAGTATGATTATTATGCTTGAAGCAACTTTTAAGTGGGGGGTGAAGCTCATGCTCAGCCCCGCGTTACTCAAAGCCGAAACGCACTCGAACAAAACTTCGTTAAACTCTGCTTCGGGCTGAATAGTATCTATCGCAAGGACGGAAATTATAACGCCCATAAGGAATGCTGCGAAAATTGCAAGTGCCTGCGAGAGGAGTGAAAAGTCTATGCGCCTTTTCCCGATATTGATATCTCTTCTGCCGCGGAATACGGCGAACATACCCGTCATAATTACGGCAAAGGTTCCTACCCTGATACCGCCCGCGGTAGAGCCGGAGCTTCCGCCTATGAACATATAAATAACGGTTAAAAGATATCCGCTGTCGGATAGCTGCGTGTAGTCGTAGGTTGCAAAGCCTGCCGAGCGGGGAGTTACCGAAGCAAAGAAGGAGGCGAGAAGCTTTTTGCCGAAGTTCATTCCGCTGAAGGTCGCGCGCTCGAAAAGTAAAAACAACAACGTGCCCAAAACTATTAAAATTGCGTTTACGATAAGCACGACTTTGGTGTTAAGCTGAAATTTTTTATAGTTGAATTTGCAGTCCAAAACGTCGCCCCATACGGCAAATCCCAAGCCGCCCAAAATGACTAACGCCGAAATTGTGATGGAGACGAGGGGGTCGCCCGTAAAGCCCGTCAATGATACGAAGCCTCCGTTTTCCGCCGTGCCCATCAAATCGAACCCTGCGTTGCAGAATGCGGAAACCGAATGCCATATTGAAAAGTAAATTCCTTTGCCCGCGCCGAACTTCGGTATAAAGCTTATCATCAAAAGCAATGCTCCGAGCGTTTCGCAGATAAGAGTTCCTATAACGATTCTTTTTAAAAGCGTACCTATGCCGTTGTATTTTCCGCGCGAGTCAAGCATGAACGCGTTTCGGCTACTCGAGCCCATTCCTTTTTTAAAAATCAGGAACGCCGCCGAAACCAAGGTCATAAAGCCGAGCCCGCTTAACTGAACGAGGAAGAGTATAGAAAGCTGTCCGAAAAGCGTCCAGTGGGTTGCGACGTCGTAGGGGGACAGCCCGGTGATGCACACTGCCGAGGCCGCCGTGAACAGCGCGTTTATATAGGTCGTATGTTGTCCGCTTTTCGTTGCGAAGGGAAGGATAAGAAGCAGACTCCCGAAAACCGTTCCCGCAAGGTAAATGAGCGCAAGCAACCGCCAGACGGACAATTTTAATTTTCTTTTATGTTTCATTTTATTTATTGGTAGTGCTTTCAAAATAGGGGGACTGTTTAAAGCACTTAAAACAGCGTATTCATTATAAGTATTTGTAAAAGGGTTGTCAACTTTTTTGCGCGCGGCGGCATATTGTGTAAGTACGGCGCTCGAATGTACGTTTGTACGTATTTGCGCGCGTGCATATAAAGAGGAGGAGGGGGAGTAATGGGCAAATACTTCGGTACGGACGGTTTCCGCGGCGAAGCCGGCGTTACGATTACCGCCGAACACGCTTATAAAGTCGGCAGAATTTTAGGCGGGATTTTTTCAAAGGGCGGCGGAAGGTGCCGTGCGGTTATCGGCAAGGACACCCGCCTTTCGTCATATATGCTCGAATACGCACTTGCGGCGGGGCTCACTGCTTCGGGCGCGGACGCGTATATTCTTCATGTTACCACAACTCCGTCCGTGTCCTACATAACGCGGTGCGACGGATTCGACTGCGGAATTATGATTTCCGCAAGCCACAACCCTTACTCCGACAACGGCATAAAAATTATGAACGCGCAGGGCGAAAAAATCGAGGACTCTACCCTATCTTTAATCGAGGATTATCTCGACGGAAAGAGCGAAGTTCCCTTCGCAAGCGGAAAGCGTATCGGCAGAACGGTCGATTATATCTCGGGCAGAAACAGATATATAGGACATCTTATTTCTCTTTCAACCTGTTCGTACAAGGGCTTGCGAGTCGGGCTTGACGCCGCCAACGGAAGCGCCTGGCAAATTGCGCGGAGCGTTTTCGACGCGCTGGGTGCAAAGACCTATGTTTTGGGCGACAGCCCCAACGGCGTTAACGTCAACGACGGAGTGGGTTCCACCCATATCGAAAAGCTTGTAAGCTTGGTTATAAACAATTCACTCGATATAGGCTTTGCCTTTGACGGCGACGCCGACAGATGTATCGCGGTAGACGAGCGCGGCGAAATCGTAACCGGAGATGAAGAGCTGTACATATGCGCCGATTATCTTAAAAGCCGCGGCGAGCTTACGGGCAACAAAATTGTATGCACGGTTATGAGCAACGGCGGACTTATGCAAAGCCTTGCGCGGCGTGGAATTACCTGCTCTCTGTGCGAGGTTGGCGACAAAAACGTCTGCGACGAAATGGCGAAGTTGGGCGCCGTTCTCGGCGGAGAGCGGAGCGGACACGTCGTCTTCTCGAAATACGAAACGACGGGCGACGGACTTGTTACCGCCATTATGCTTATGGAAGCCTTGGTTGAAGGCAAGTGCGCTTTTTCCGAGCTGTACAAAGATTATAAAAGTTTACCCCAGATAAGCGTGAACGTTCCGTCAAATAAAAAGAGAGAAGTCGTTCCGCGTCTTTCAGATATGATTGCAAAGGTCAAACAAAGTTTGGGTGTGCGCCTCGTCGTCCGCCCCTCGGGTACTGAAGAGCTCATCCGCATTATGGCGGAGGGCGAAAGTTACGAAAACTGCGTTTCCGCCTGCGGAGAGATACGCGCGGAAATTGAAAAATTCAGTCATTAACGGGGGGATATATGCGTACTTCTATATATGTTGAGGTGAATATATGTGCGGAATAGTGGGGTATGCCGGAGAGCGCGGAGCGGCGGATATTATATATAACGGACTAAAACAACTTGAATACCGCGGCTACGACTCGGCGGGTATCGCCACACTTTCCGACGGAAAAATTCACCATATAAAACGCTGCGGCAGGGTGAACGCCCTGGACGGATTTGCGCAAAAGCTTTCAGGCAAAGTCGGCATAGGGCATACGCGCTGGGCGACCCACGGCAAGCCTTCGGATAATAACGCGCACCCCCACCTTTGGGGGAAGTTCGCAATAGTACATAACGGAATTATCGAAAACTACGCCGAACTTAAAGAAAAGTTTTTTGCTGGTGTTAAGTTTTTATCCGACACCGACAGCGAGGTCATAGTCCGCCTTTTGGATAAGTTTTACGACGGCGATTTTGCCTTAGCTTTGAATAAGGTTGCAGCCTTGCTCACGGGTTCATATGCGATAGTGGCGATATGTACAGACTTTGAGGGGTTGGGTGTTTTGAGGCGCAAAAGCCCCGTCATTATCGGCTACGGCTCTGACGGAAATTTTGCCGCCAGCGACGCCCCCGCCCTTGCGGGAGTATGTAAGCAAATTTCAATTTTGGAGGACGGCGACTGCGCAATTCTGACTCGCGGGAAGGTTGAAATTTTCGACTCGAATTTACGTAAAGTACAGCGCGCAAAAAAGCCCAATCTTGCCACGGCGGCGAGTTTAGATCTTGGCGACTGTCCCCACTATATGTTAAAGGAAATACGCGAGGTTCCCGCCTCGGTCGTAAATACCTGCGCGGCGTTCCAGTCGGTCGAAAGCAGTTTAAAGCAAGCTTTGCGCGGCGTAACCCGCGTAATAATTACGGGTTGCGGAACTGCGTACAACAGCGGACTTGTCGCAAAGAGGTATATAGAAAAATTTGCGAGAATCCCGACTGAAGTAGAAATTGCGGGTGAGTTCAGATATAAAGATCCGGTCATTACAAGCGGTACGGTAATCATAGCCGTGAGTCAGAGCGGAGAGACCGCCGACACGGTGGAGGCGACACTGCTAGCCAAAGCTTCGGGCGCAAAAGTTATTGCCGTAACAAACGCGCCGTATTCCTCTTTAACGAGGTGCGCGGACGTGGTAGTTCCCGTTGCGGCGGGGCCCGAAATATGCGTTGCCGCAACCAAGAGCTACACAGGACAGCTTGCGGCGCTGTATATGCTTGCGTACGTGCTTGCGGGCAAGAGTGCGGACGGGGCGGCGGAAAACATTTCGGCTGTTCCGAAGCTTTGCAAAAAGACGCTTGAATGTGCGGACATAGATTCACTTGCCGATATGTGCGTATCCTCGCGCGGGGTGTATTTTTTGGGGCGCGATTTGGACTTTGCAGTCGCGACCGAAGGGAGCCTGAAATTAAAGGAAGTATCATACATTCAAAGCGAGGGTTATCCCGCGGGCGAGCTTAAGCACGGCACGCTTGCGCTCATCGACGAAAGTATTCTTGCGGTAGTTTTGATAACTTCCGCAAGGCTTGCGGGCAAGAGCGAAAACGCGGTGGAGCAGGTTCTTTCACGCAAGGGTAAGGTCGCGGTTATCACCAACGTCGAAAGCGTAATTAAAAGGTACGCAGACCGCGCGCATATAGTAAAAGTGCCGGAGTGCGAAGAGGATATTTCACCCTTCGTTGCGGCGGTTGCGGCGCAGAGGCTTGCATATGCCGCGGCGGTGAAGTTGAACCGCGACCCCGATAAACCGCGTAACCTTGCAAAGAGCGTTACGGTTGAGTAAAAAAACAGCTTTTTGCTGATTTTCATATTTTTAAAATCTCCGCCCGATAAAGCGGGCAAGTGCGCATATGCGCGCAAATCCGTTTTACCGCGTGCGGAGAATTTTAAATTGTTGCGTCAAACGCTTTTTTTAATTTAAAGGATGTGGTATAATCTATGTCTATGAAAGCAAAAATTTTAGCAATAAGTATATCAATCGCAATCGCGCTGATTACGGTAATAGTAATTGTCGGTGTGGCGCTCAGTTGTAAAAAGGACGATGGCGGCAACAACGAACCGCCCCCGACCGAAAGCACTGGCGGGGTGCAGCCGCCCGTGGAGGATCAGACTCCTTCATACCGCCAGCAGCTTGACTATACCGAAAGCGTTGAAAGAATCAACAATCCCGACCAGGGCTTTTACCGCCCGATAGGGGTTAAGATGACCGAAAGCGGCGCAACCTACAACAAAAATATTATTAACGCGACGACACAGCTTTACCATCTGCGCGTTGATATAAGCGCGTATTCCGCCGCAGTAAACGGCACGCAGGACAAGCTTTTGACAACCGAGGCGTTGAGTCAGTTCGAGGGATTACTTCAGCTTTTAAACGAAAGGCAAAAAAGCTGTGTGGTAAGGTTTTGCTACGACCCTAATTACGGCGGCGCAAAGGACAAAGAGCCGCAGTTCGATATAATTTTGCAACACATAGAGCAGGTGTGCGGCGTTTTGAACAAGTACGAAACGACTATCACCGCGGTTGAAGCAGGCTTGATAGGGCCGTGGGGCGAGATGCACTCCAGCGCGATTGCAAACAAAGAGCATATCACGCCGATAATAGAAAAGTTTTTAAACTGCACGCAAAATTTAGCCGTGCTTGTCCGCACCCCTAAAATGATTTACAATTACTTGGGCATTACCGAAGCGGAGGCGGAAACCTACGTTATAGAAAAGGACAGCAAGGCGTATAGACTCGGGCTTTTCAACGACGGGTACCTCGGCTCGGGAAACGATTTAGGAACGTACTCCAACAGGGAGAGGGATATTAAGTTTTTGGCGAACCAGACCGAGCACCTTCCGTACGGCGGCGAGGTTGTAATTCCTACAAGCGAGTTGCACGACATAGACAAATGCACGCCCGAAATGTTCCAGATACATTTAAGCTACTTAAATATAGAGTGGAACAATAACGTTATCGATAAGTGGAAAAACTCAACTTACACCGCCGCCTGCGGTGCGGACGAGCTTTATTACGGTCAGACCGCGTTTACGTACATAGAAAACAGAATGGGTTACCGCTTCGTAGTTCGCGACAGTGTTTTTAAATACAAGGACGGAAAAAGCCCGCTTGAAATTAAGCTGAATATCCAAAACGCAGGCTTCGGCAATATGACGAAAGCGAAAAAGGCAAAGCTTATTTTTGCGGACGGCGAGGGGCAGGTTGTCAAAGAAGTTGAAGTTGAAAACTTTAACGGCGCGGGGGAGATAACCTATAAAGTAAGTCCAGACCTCAATAGCGGAGAGTACTCGGTTTACCTTTGCTTGTACGGCGGAGAAGCTTGCGCTTATACCGTGCAGTTTGCAAACTGCGGCATGTGGAACGCGGATTTATCCGCAAATTATATAGGTAAAGTCAATTATATATAATGTATTATAAACCGTATTATATATGCGTTTATTTGGCAGCGGCGCCCGAAAATTTCGGGCGCCGCCGCCTATTTTTGCGCAAAATACGGCAAAATTACGGAAAAGATCCCTCGGCTGCGCTCGGGACGACGGTAAGGTAAACAAAAATACACAATATATTGTGGTTGTAAAATATGGCAACCACAATTTTAAAAATTTTGTCTAAAAAGTATTGTAATTTATTCAATCATATGGTATAATGCGCATACCACATTTAAAACAACTTAATATCGGACGAAGTAGCACAATTAGGCATTGTGTGTCTCTTTGTTTAACTTAATATTGCTTCGTTCAATGTTGTTTTAGGTGTGGTAACCGATAAGAGATGCTAACGCAAGAGTGTGTCTCCTGTCGGGAGCACACTTTTTCTTTTGCAGAAAACAACATTTTCAGCCTTTACTTATTAATAGAAAGGCAGAGGGAAACAAGGAGAATACGAATATGTCAAAACTGTTTAAAAGGGTTGCGGTTAGCGTACTGTGCGCAATTTTGGTTGTGTGCGCGGTAGCCGTAGGAACAATTTTCGGCTTAAACAGCAGGGCAAACAAAACTAAAGGACTTGCGGACGGCAACGGCGGAGTACACTCTGCGGCTGCCGATACCGTTACTATTACGCCCGATAACTTCGATAAGGAGTATGTTCTTGACGGTGCGAACTGTACCGACCAGGCTGCTATCTGGGCCGAGGCGGTAACTTACGCTACGGCAAACCCCTCAAAGACCGTAAAGGTTACTATGCAGAAAGACTGGGTAGCAACGGGCGGTCAATTCGGTTCGGGTACTACGGGTTTCAACTATTCTGCCGGAGGTTGGAACTCCGTTCCGGGCAGTATAGGCGTGCCCGCAAGTACCAGTATTATACTTGATTTAAACGGACATACGATAGACGGGTCTAATATAGCGGCAAACTCCGGCCGCGTCGGCGGCATTATGAGCGTTGCAGGTACGCTTGAAATTCGCGACGACAGCTTCCAGTACGACGGCGACGGTTACGATTTAGGTAAAATTACCGGCGGCAGAGGCGGCTACGGCGGCGCGTTATTCGTAGCGCCGGGCGGTCATTTTATACTTTCCGGCGGTACTTTTACTAATAACGTCTGCTCAGGTAGTAACGGCGGCGCCGTCAACGTAGACAACGGCGGCAAGTTCACTATGAACGGCGGCTATATCGTAAACAATACGGCAAAGATGGGCGGCGGTGTATACGTTACAGGTAACTCAAGTACGGCTTACGGCGAAGTAACCATTAATAACGGTACTATCAGCAATAACATTTGTAACAGCAACGGCGGCAATGCTACCACCTACCACGGCGGCGGCGGTCTTTACGCTGATCAAAACTCCCACGTTACCATAAACGGCGGAACTTTCAAAGATAATCAAACTGCTGAAAAGGGCGGCTTTATGTACGCCAACTATAATACCGTAACGGAAATTAACGGCGGCAGCTTTATCCACAATTACTCTACCAATAGCGGAGGGCAGGGCGGCTTTGCCTGGCTTACGGGCGCTACTATCACTATAAACGACGGACTGTTTGAGAACAACGACGGTAAAAGCTGCGGCGGCGTTATAGTCGTGCTGTTTGTGTCCACTTGTAATATAACGATAAACGGCGGTGTTTTCAGAGGTAACACGGCTAATCAAGGCAGTGTGCTTGCCGCCACCGGTAATATTACTATTACGGGTGGATTGTTTACAGGCAACGTCGCAGCTTCCAGCGGCAGCCAATACGGCGGCACAATTTTTATTAACAAATCAACCGCTGCAACCAACTTTAATCTGGAAGGCGGACAGATTGTAGGCAATACCAATACTGGTATTATGGTTGTTCGCGGCGTAAACTTTAATATGAAGGGCGACCCCGTCGTATCGGGCAACACTGCTTCAAATATATTACTGTATAAAGCTAACACCACAAGCAACTCCAACGGCGACGCGCTGATAAATTTAACGGGGCCCATACCCAATGCCAACGTCGGTATTTCGGCTGCCAGCACCGGTTTAACGACCAATATAGCAAGTGCGGCTAACTTTTTAGTGGCGGGAAGCTACGCTAACGCAGGAAGCGACCAGTATTTAACGCACTTCTTTGCAGACAACCAGCCGACCTACGTCATAGCCGACAACGCAAGCGGCCCGTCGCTCGTCAAAAATTCAGCGACCGTAGGTTCGCTTACCTGGAAGTATAAAGTAGGCACAACCGAGACAACCGCTGCTTCAAGCTATGAACAAGTTACTTACGGCGACGCAATTACTGAAGTTTCGGCAACGTACAACGACGGCACTAACGACCATACCTGGAAGTGGAACTCGGGTACGGTTTCGGCTACGGGCAACGCTACGGCTTCGTATTTCAGGGCGTCAAAGGGAGGAAGTACGCTCACTTCGGCGATTAACGGAGTAGGAACGTATACCTTCGTGTTAGACGCCGCAGAGCCGATGTTCTATCAGGGCGTGGGTCAGCCGCATACCGCTTACGGACTTATCTACGTACTTACTATTAAAGTAGTACCCAAGGACGTAACGGTATTGATTAACGATACGTCGAGCAAGTACGGCGAGGCAATTAACCTTACAAGCAATGCGGATACCATTGCCACGGACTTGAACGTTCAGCTTTCAAGAGACAGAGATACAAGCTCCGCCGGCACGTACAAGGTTCACGGTACCTGGAACAACCCCAACTATAACGTAACCTTCGTTAATAACGCGGGTGATAAGGACTACGGTACACACGAAATAGAGACTTTGCCCGTTACCATAATTTTAAACGACGACTGGGCTGAGTACGGCAAAAAGTTCTATACCTTAAATAAAGACAAAAACGACGCTTATGAAACAGCTGTAGGTACCGTCGGTACCGGTGAGGACGGTAAAGAGTATGACAGCGAGGGACACCTCGTTGACAGCAACGGCTACCGTCTTGACGAAAACGGCAACAAGTATTACAAGGGCGGCTGGCGCTACGGCGACAACAGCAAAGAGTTCTATGCCGGCGACGTAAACGTATCGTTGCATAAATATCCCTTCGAGTTGTCGGTAACGTATACTAAGCCCGACACCACGGTAGTTGATATCACAAATTCAAACAACACCGATCTTATCCCCAGGGGCGATTACGACTTAATTGCAAATATCGTAAATAAAAACTACGATATTACGTTTAAGAATACGGATGACTCTGATACGAAAGCCGTATTCACTATTACGGGCGCAACGCTTAAAGTCGATAAGCCCACTGCAACAAGCACGTATAATAAGTCTACTTACGACAATACGGATAAGGCTACTGCGGGTACAGGTATTTCGCTTCCCACAAGCGAGATTAAGGGTATAGGCGGCGCTACGGTAACGACGGCTACCGTTAAGTATTACAGCACGGTCGGCACTAAGACCAACCCCGTTAGCCCCGTACCTACCGTAAAGACTACTACGGGCTGGCAGACCAGCGTACCTTCGGGCAACGTAAAGAACGCGGGCGAGTATAAAATTTACTGCCTGATTACCGAGCCTAACTATGAAGATTACGTTTACTGTATGGTTTACACGGTTGAACAGCAGGAGCTTAAATTCACGCTTGAAGTTAAGCACGGCTCTACAACCGTCAATAAAAATAACAACGCGTATAAGACTACTTACAACGGTACAGCTGTAACCGTTGAGGCGAAGTACGCAAGCGAGCCTTCGTACCTCGGTGCGGACGTTTCTGCGGGAGTAGGCCCCGATGTTAAGGTTTACTATAAAGGTAACGGAGCAAACGGAAACAACTACGGCACGGCTTCGGATACCGTGTTCCCCGACAACAGCGGAAACGACGCGGATAATAATCCTTTAAATAAGGGTAACTCTAACGGCCCCAAGGAGGGAGGCGTTTATACCGCTTCGCTCGTAAACAAGACGGGAGGTAGCAGCAACTATAAGCTGGTACCCGACACGGGAGCTTCCGACTCGTTATCGTTTGAGATAGAAGCTAAAAAGATTAAATTGCCCGAGGCTAATAAATCGATTACCGCAGGCTTAACGTACAACGGCAGCGACCAGACGATAAGCTACGTTTACGACAAAGACGCAGTAAAGGAAATAACCGCGGCGGATACCGCAAAGTTCACGGGACTTTCGGAAACTATCAGCGGTAAAACCGTAAACTATAAAAATTTAACGTTCGATACGGCTAATCCTACCACGACTTCGGGTGATAACAAGACCACGAAGTTTACTGCAAAGCAAGCCGGCGACTACGGCGTTAAGTTCGAGCTTACAAGTACCAGAAACTACAAATGGGATATTACCGACGCATCTAAGGAATTACAGCCTCAGATAGTGCCCTACACTATCAAGCAGGTTGCACTTTCGATAACGCTTGCGCCTCCTACGGGTCAGACCAGCTTTACCTGGGGACTTGGCGTTACGGGCGATATCACCGTATCCGCATTAGGCGGCGTACTGAAGAGCGACGGAACGAACGACGACCCCGTAACCTTCGATATCAGCTATTATCTTAAACCGACGACAGGCTCGCCTTCGACTCCCGGCGTAGAGTATAGCGGTAAAGCGAAGGACGATATAGCGTTCGACGTATCCAAGTTTACTTCAACCGGAACGTACGTTATATGGGTTCAGCTTGCCGACGACAGCGCCGGCGCCAACATAAACTGCAACTATACGTTTGCGAATAAGGATACGAACTTCTCAACCCCTGTTGAGGGCGTATATACGCAGAACGTAACGGTAGGCAGCGGCGCGGTAGACGTCAGCGGATTAAAGTGGGGCTGGTCTCAGGACGGAAGCATACCCGTAGAGATTGACTCGACAACCGAGCTTATTTATACCTACGACAAGGTTGCGAAGAAGGCTAAGGACTACACCGTAACCATTCTTGACGGTGATAACGGTACGACGAATTCGCTTCCCGCATACCTGCAGGTGCAGTCTATAAACAGTAACGGCTTTACGAACGGATATAAGGACAACGAAAAGTCGGACGTAAACTTCGACATAATGTCGCAGACCGTTAAAACTTATACTGCGGTCGTAAGACTTGAAATTATCGACGACAGTAATAACTACAGGGATAACTACAAGTTCACGACGGGCAATTCGGCTTACACGATAGTCGATACCGACGGCTTTGTGGCGGAAGTTACGTACGAGTGGAAGATACTTCCCCAGGAAATAGATTTCACGGACGTAGAGTGGCAGTTTGCAGACACGCTTATCGGTGAGAAGGACACCGCCGCGAAGTGGACTAAGTACGATACGAGCGCGGTGGGCGGTCAGCCCGAGTACACGAGTAACTTTATCTACGTTAAGATAAACGAAGAGCTGTTCACCGATTTAGGTTTAACGTATACTTACGACTCGGCAGACGCTACTACTAACGATATTTTCATTAACTATACCAACTCGAACAAGCAGAGGGAAGCGGTTGATAACAACGGTAATCCTATTATCAAAAACACCGTAGCTTCCATAACGCTTAATAACAACAACTATACGTTGCCTTTAAACGCCAATCCTTATCAGCAGACGCTGAACTGGAGCGTTCTCAAAAAACAGATTTACATATCAGGCTGGACGGGAACGAGAGCGGTTGTAGGCGATGACGGCAACGGCGGAACGAAGGCGTTCACCTTCCCCATGCCCAGCGTAATTAAGAGGGATCCTTCGGACACGACGAACTACTACGAAATGTTCGAGTACGTCTACGACTATACTCTGCCCGACACCTCTTCGTTTACCGGCAAGACCGAGGCGGATATGATAGCGGCGGTTTACCCCGTTGCAACGCCTTCGGTGCCCGTATCCGGTACGGTGTACGTCAAGATTAATGACTCGTATATTAAAGATTACGCTATAAACACGAACAGCCCGATTTCGGCTACGTTCAGCGTCGGCGACAGCAAAATAGTTTTAACTATGGGCTTCGCCGGAACGCACGTAACTTACGGCGATAACGGCGACTTCACCATAACCGTAAGCGAGGACGGAGCGGATAAATCCGCGGTACTCGGCAGAGCCGTTAACGTAACGGTATCCGACGCTAAGGGTAATTCTACGACGTTTATCCTGGGCAATATCGCGACTTCCGATATACTTGAATTTTTAAAGAATGCGGGAGTTTATAAGTTCGAGTTCGAGCTTGATAATGCATACTCGGGTACATACGCGCTTAACGTATCCGAACTCGAGTACACAATAGAGCGCAAGGGAATTGTAGTGCCCCAGATAATCAAGGCGCTTACCTTCAACGGCTCGAACGAAGGACTTACGTTTACCGACTACCTTGATAGCCGTTATACCGACAACAAGGATATAATAGACGTAATCGGCGATTTAAGCGCGCGTAACGTAAGCAAGTCCGGCTACATGGTAACCCTTGCGTTGACCGACGAAAATTACTGCTGGCTTGAATTCGAGGCAGGAAAGTCGGGAACCAGATACTCGCACGCGGACGACGAAATTACTACGAGCGTACAGTTATCGTCAGACGCGGTGCGCGCAACGTATTCGTGGAACGTAGCTCCTCTTATGATAGACGCAAGCAAGATGTGGGGAAAGAACGCAAGCACGATAACTCCCACACCCGAGCTTACCGCGCTTATCAATGCAGGATTTGTAAACGTAAATTACAGATACTACAACGACCAGGGCGAGCTTCTCGGCGACAGTGAAACAGGCTTTACTCCCGAGGGCGGAAAGTCTTACCGCATAGAGGCTTACCTCGGCGGCGACGACGGCACGAACGGAAACGTTGTGTTCAAGAATGCGGACGGCTCTTTGACGGACGTTGCGGCGGATAAAGTAATTTATACCGCGCCCAAGAGCGGTATGGCTAAGTTTAAGGATACTTTGACAAATAAGTATATGGGCTTGCCTCTCTGGGCTTGGATAGCTATAGGCGTGGCTGCGCTGATATTGCTTATCATATTGATTTGCATAATCGTAGCTGCGGCAAAGAAGAAGAAAAAGAAGAAGGAAGAGGAAGAAGCTAAAAAGGCTGCGAAGGAAGAAGCAAAGGCGGCAGCAGCTGCGGCGGCAGCTCCTATGCTTGCAATATCGGCTTCAATGGCTGACGAAAAGGCTAAGCTCGAGGCTGAAAAAGCCAAGATGGAAGCCGAAATCGCAAGGGCCAAAGCCCAGGCGGAACTCGACCTTCAGAAGGCTAAGGCGGAAGCGGAAATCGCGAAAATGCGCGCGGACGCCGAAGCTCAGGCAAAACAGGCTCAGGCACAGGTACAGCAGGCGCAACAACCCGCTGCCCAGCCTGCACAGCAGCCCGTGCAGCAGCCTGTGCAACAGCCTGTGCAACAGCCTCAGTATCAGCAGCAAAATAATGTGGACGCAAGTATTCTTGCGGAATTAAAGGCGGAAATGGCGGCACTTCGTGCAGAGCACAGAATGTCTCAGCCCCAGTATCAGCAGCCGCAGTATCCCCAGCCTATGTACGCGCCCCAGCCGCAGTATTTACCCCAGTCTGCGCAGGGCGGCGACGTGAACGCGGAACTGAGGGCAAGGCTTGCCGAGGAACGCGCAAAGGCGGCGGAGGAAAGGTTGTTCAGATCTACCGAGGAGCGCGCAATGCTCGCGGAAGACAGACTTTTAAGGGGCGGATACTCTGCGCCTCAGCCTTCGTACCAGTCAAATAATCTTCCCGCAGTTCAGTCTTCGACCGGCGCGGCGCCTACGGATAACGCGGATGTTTTAGGAGCGGTGCTTGCCTCAATGGTGCGCAACCTTGCATCTGCTCCCGCGCTTCCTAAGGAGCCGAAAAAGAGCGAAGCTCCCCAGATAATCGAGGCGGAGTCTCAGCCCGTGGCTGTCAACACGCCCACGATGTACCCGCCCGACGCGGTTATCACAACCACGACTACGGTTGACACTACTAACAGAAAACCCGTAGGCGGTGATAGGAGGGACGAGTCGATTTTCGATATCGACGGCTTCTACGATCAGTTTGACGAAAATAAATAATCGCGCAAACAAAACTTAAAATGCGGCGCGCCGCCCGAAAATTTCGGGCGGCGCGTTTGCGTTTAATATTTACTTTTTATTTGCTATGCTGTAGCTGTCGTCAATCATTTTATAAATTGTTTCTATTTCCACCGTGCCGTCAAGGCAAACCGTTATCCAGTGCTTTTTGTTCATATGGTAGCCGTTGAAAAACTTTTTGTTGTCAACGGTTTTTTGTATTATTTCGGGGTCGGCGCGAAGGTCTAAAACTTCAACCTTTTCCAAGGAAGCAAATCCCAGTTTGTTTCCTGCAACCGTCAGAATTGCCGCGTACCATTTGTTATTGTCCTTTCGTCTTAATACCGCGTTGTCGGAAAACTTTTCCCACAAAAACTCGAGCTCGTCGCCGTACGTCTTTCTCGCATATTCGATAACCTGCGCCGACTGCTTGCTTTTAAAAACGTATTTATCAAAACACTTTTCCGCAATTTCGGATAAAGCTTTTTGGTATTCGGCGCGGATAAGACCTACGAAGCTCCCCGCGGCTTCCTCGACGAGGAAAAGGGTGTACGCATCTCCCGTGTCCTTCTCGTAAACGTCGGCAAAAATTTCGCTTTCGTTTATCTTTATTTTAAGGCAAAACTGTCCGTCGGCAATAGCGGTCTCAAAGCGGTAAAAGCCGTCGCAAAGTTCGAAGCCGTACGCGGTCAGCTTGTGTGCGTTGAATATCTTGTTTTTAAAAATCTTGGCTGTAAGGTTGTTCATATATGCATTATAGCACGGCGCCGCCGCGGTGTAAATAAAAGATTTGCTTTTATTTTTTGTTGTGATATAATTTGTGCATACGGAGATACTTATGAAAAACAGAAACGTAATTGTCGAGCTTGCAAGATTTGTTTTCAGCGTTCTGGTGGTTGGTTACCACGTTCAGATGTCTATGAACAACAACGCCGCCGATTTTTTCGAGAACGGCGCGCTTGCGGTAGAGTTTTTCTTTTTGATTTCGGGATACTTCCTCGCGCGCTCTATAGAAAAAGTAAACGCAAATTATATGCGGAAAAATTTCGGCATAGAGACTTTGCGGTTTATGAAAAACAAAGTTAAGGGAATTTTACCGACGCATTTAACCGCTATCGTCGCCATGGTTATCGTCCTTCTCGTATTCGATTTAAGCAACGCGGGGGCAATAATAGTAAGGGGACTTCCAAGCGTATTTTTGGTGCATATGGCGGAGGTATGGGACGGCTCGTACAACCTTGCGCTTATCGTTCCCGAGTGGTATCTCTCGGCAATGCTCGTATGTATGCTGTTTATGTTCCCGATAGGGCTGCTGCTCAGAAAGAAATTGAGGGGCGAATTTGTTCCGCTTATTTTAACGGGTATACTCGTCGTCGTAATGCTGGCGGTAGGCTTGCCGCTCAATTTCCCCCAGAACCTTATTTACGACGTCCGCGCCTGGGGTGAAATGTGCGTGGGTATGTTTGCGTATTATCTTTCGAGAACTTTAGCCGTGCGCGAGTTTAATAAGCCTTCCGCAGTAACGCTTAAAGTTATAGAAGTTTGCGGCTACGGCTT
This sequence comes from Clostridia bacterium, assembly GCA_029061495.1. Taxonomy (GTDB): domain Bacteria; phylum Bacillota; class Clostridia; order Christensenellales; family Borkfalkiaceae; genus Coproplasma. The sequence goes on along the minus strand of JAIDRX010000125.1, from coordinate 32,848 downwards.
GCCCGTGATTCTCGGGTTTATTCCCGTAAGCGAAGCGTTGCAGCCCATGTGTATGGCGGTAACGGTAGTGGGAGTGTTTGCGGCAATTTCAATAACCTTTGCAAACAAGGGCGTAAGTATAACCAACGAAAAGGTAGGCAAAGTATTTGCCTTCCTCGGCAGTATCTCGCTTGCGGTTTACCTTTTCCACCCCGTAATTATTTCGCTTTTGGACTACGCATACGTCGGCTGCGCGCAGTGGATAAAAATGCTTATAGTACTGCCCTCGGCTATAATTGCCGCGGTAGTTTTCCGACTTGTATGCTTTGGAATAAGTAAGCTTTGTGCACGTGTGAAAGGCGCTTCGGCACAACAATAAAATAATTAAATTTGCCGCCCTAAGGGCGGCTTTTTGTTTACAAAAGATTAACGAAAGGCTTACATACGGTTAACTTATTTTTAACTTAACGCAAACATCGTAAGCTTACAATACGGATGCAAGCAAAGGAAAGCTGCAAAAATTAATTTTAAGGAGATAAAATAATGTCAAAAGATTTTCATCCGTTTAAAGATATGGCGGAAAGTGCAAAAGCACAGCACGAGGTAGATAAGGCTAATCTCGAAGCGGCAAAAGCACAGGCGAAGGTAACCTGGGAGGAGGCGAAATTATCACCCAAACAAAGGCAGGCTTTGATACAGCAAAAGCGCGACGAGCAGATTGCAGAGGCGAAAGCAAAGACAGCCGAAGCGCAGGCAAGAATCGATAACGCGCACTCTCTTAAAAATGATTAAAATATCAAAAAGGCGTTGAGTAAATCACAGCGCCTTTTTATTTACAAATCATTAACAAATAACTTACAAAACACAAATATTTGTAAAACAAATTATAAACATATCCGTGTTAAATTAATTCCGATAATAAATCGGGAGGTTATTTTTTGAAAAGAAAAAAAGAAAACTTCGGCGGAAAGTTTACTGCCGATATAGAAACGAGAAACGAAAAAATCACGAAACCGTTTAAAGCGTTCGCCTGGATATTCGGCGTAGTCGGATTTTTCCTTTTCGCTGCCGGTATGAGTATTTCGCTTATAAACGCGGATAAGGCGGTATCTCTCGTAATAGGTTCGCTCGTCGGCATCGCAGGTATTGCGATGATGATTGCAAATAAATTCATATATAAAGCAATCGTAACGAAATACCTTTACAAAGCCGAAATGCGCCGTCTTGAAGAGAGCACGAGGGAGAGCGCGCAGCTTTCCGACGTTATCGAAGTGAAAGGTTTAACACACAACTACGGGCATTTCCGCGGTGTGTTCGACGTTTCGTTTTCGGTAAAGAAGGGCGAAGTGTTCGGCTTTCTCGGCCCCAACGGCGCGGGCAAGTCAACCACAATGCGGCACCTTATGGGATATTCCGAACCGCAGAACGGGCATTGCTACATAAACGGCCTTGACTGTTGGAAAAACCATGCAAAAATTATGAACGAGGTGGGCTATCTTCCGGGCGAGGTTGCTCTGCCCGAAGGTTTAAGCGGAAAGGGCTTTTTGGATATGATGCGCGGTATGCGTAAAAGCAAATGCGACCGCACGGAAGAATTAATAAAAACCTTTGACGTAAATACGAAAGGCAGCGTAAAGAGAATGAGCATAGGCGAAAAGCGCAAGCTTGCTGTTGCCGCCGCGTTTATGGGCGATCCCGACGTGCTTCTTTTAGACGAGCCGACAAGCGGACTAGATCCCGTTATGCAGGAAGTGTTCATCGACTTTATCCGCAAGGAAAAAGAAAAGGGCAAAACGGTGCTTTTGTCAAGCCATATCTTCAGCGAAGTCGAAGCGCTTTGCGATCGGATTGCCATCATAAAGGACGGTAAAATTGTTTCGGTAATAAGCGCGGACGAAGTAAAGCATTATAAGCGCAAAACCTTCGTAATAACCTTTGCGGACAAAAAAAATTACGACAAATTCTGTAAAGAAGATTTTGAATTCCGCGAAATGAATGCGGATACGAAAACCGTAGAAATTGCCGCACCCGAGGAGTTGTGCGACAAAATGGTTAAAACGCTTACAAATTATAAGGTCGAAAATTTAGTCGAACATCAGCAGACGCTTGAAGAATACTTTATGCACTTCTACAAGAGCGAACGCACCTTCGGAGGTTTGAACAATGGCTGACATTATCGAAGTTAATAATTTAACAAAAGACTACGGCAAGGGACGGGGTATATTCGATTTTTCTTTCAGCGTAAAGGAAGGCGAAGTTTTCGGGCTTGTGGGCACTAACGGCAGCGGTAAGACGACAACTATCCGCCATATGATGGGCTTTTTGAAGGGCGACACGGGAACCGTTAAAATCAAAGGAATGGACGCCTGGCAAAAGTCTGCCGAAATTAAAAAGCTTATAGGCTACGTTCCCGGTCAGATCGATTTCCCCGACGTGGGCAGCGGTACGTCCTTTTTAAAAATACAGGCTGAACTTTTGGGGCTTAAAGACTTTTCGTATATGAACAGTCTTATAGACCGTTTGAAGATAGACATAACCGCGCCGCTACGTAGAATGAGCAAGGGTATGAAGCAGAAAATGGCGCTCGTCGCAGCGTTTATGGCACAGCCGCAGATATATCTTTTAGACGAACCGTCCACGGGACTCGATCCATTAATGCGCGACACTATGATTGAGATAATACTCGAACAGAAAGCGCAGGGCAAAACGGTATTTATGTCAAGCCACGTATTCAAAGAGCTTGAAGACACCTGCGACAGCGTAATGTTTATACACGACGGAAAAATAATTAATACGGTCAGCCGGAATCAGTTTTCCGAGGATCCGCACGAAACTTATAAAATAACTTTCGCAAGCGGCGCAGATTTTAAAAAATACAGCTCTGCGGCGGAAGGTGCTCTTTTGGCGGCGGATGAAGAAAAGCGTACCGTAACGGTAAATATAGCCGAAAAAAGGATAAACGAATTTTTAAAGGATTTGTCCGCATTCAAAATAGCGGGACTTTCCCACGAAAAATATTCGCTTGAAAAATACTATATGGAAAAAATAGAAAATTCGGAGGTAAAATAAAATGTTCAGTTTTCCTTTATTTAAACAGACGGTAAAATCAAACTGGCTGATGTTTGCGGTTATGGGAGCGCTTATGGCGGTATTCCTTGCACAGTTTGCCGGAATGGAAATGACGCAGCCGTTACTTCTTTTAATCTATTACGGAATGATAGGTCTGATATTGCCTACAATCTACATACTGATAAGCTCTAACAAACTGCTTGCGGGACAGGTTGATAAAGGCTCTATGGCGTACGTGCTTTCAACGCCCAAACGCAGAATTACCGTATGCTCTACGCAGATGATTTATCAGGTAAGCACTATAATAATAATGTTTGCGGTAACTACTATAATGCACCTTATAGTGAACGCCGTAGCACCTCTCGACCTTGCGGCAGCGGCGGCGACCTTGAAAATCAGCGTAAGCGGAACTTTGAGTGCAGGCAAGATTATAATTATGAACCTTTCGTCCTGCTGCGCGTGCCTTGCCCTTTCGGGACTGTGCTATATGTTCTCGGGAATATTCAATCTTTCCAAATATTCTACGGGCGCAAGCGGCGTGGTTTGCGGAGTTGCTATTCTCGGTTCACTTTTCGGTATGTTCGGTTCAATGCTTAACGTTGACGCGCTTGCCTTCTTTAAATACGTTTCGGTATATTCGTTCTTCGACATAAGTTCTATTCTTACCGGCGGCAAGGCGTGGATAATTTTAATGGCGGTAGCATTAGTTATTTCGATCGTGTCTTACACCGTAGGTACTTTGAGATTCTGCAAAAAAGATCTGCCTCTGTAATTAAATAAAAAAACGGCATCGGAATTTCCGATGCCGTTTTACAAATCATTAACAAATAACTTACAAAACTAAAACCAAAATTTAGCAAAACGTAAACTTTTGTGTTTTATTCTGTAACCGTAAATCAGAGGAGGCAAAAAATGAACGCTATAGAGATAAGAAATCTTTCTAAAAGCTTCCGCGGAATGTACGCGGTGGATAACCTCAATATGACCGTTCCCGTCGGAAGCATTTACGGCTTTATAGGCGAAAACGGCTCGGGTAAGTCCACGACGGAAAAGCTTATCTGCGGACACCTCGTCCCCGACAAAGGGCAAATTAAACTTTTCGGCAAAAGCTATACGGACGCGGGCGTGAGGGTGCGCGTGGGAGCGCTAATCGAAAACGCGGGGTGTTTCCCCAGCTCGAGCGTGTGGGCAAACCTTATGATGCAGGCGATTAATTTGGGAATAGAAAACCGCGAGCAGGAAATAAGGCGCGTACTTAAAATCGTCCGTATGGAGAACAACTCTAAGATAAAATTCAAGAGCTGTTCGCTCGGGATGAAACAGCGCATAGGCATAGCAATGGCGCTTTTGGGCGACCCGGCGCTCTTAATTTTAGACGAGCCTATCAACGGACTTGACACCGACGGAATGGCGATTATGAGAGAGATACTCGTAGACATTACAAAAAACCTGGGCTGTACCGTGCTTATATCCTCGCATATCTTGGGCGAGCTTGAAAAGATAGCGACCCACTACGGTATTATCCGTCAGGGCAGAATGATACAGGAGCTTTCCGCCGCGGAGATGGACAGTCGCTCGCGGACGTTCGTATCCTTAAAGACGAAGGATATGCAGGGTGCGGCGGAGCTCCTTGAAAGGAAGTTCGGCACCGTAACGCGGGAGGGTGAATACCTCCGTGTGTACGACGTTGACGACACCGAACAAATCGTAAGATACCTTATTGAAAACGGACATATCGTCGGTGAAATCAAAAAGAACAAAATAGGGCTTGAAGAGTACTATATAAGCTTAATGTCAAAAAAGGAGGTGCTGAACGCGTAGGCATCGCGTGATACGGCGTTGAACTGCGCGACGCCTTGGTCGTGTACGTCTGTGTACACTCCCTGCGGACGTCGCTTGTTCGCCTTGTCTGACGCGCAACCTGCACGTTCAAAAATTATTATGGAAAATACAGCTAAATTGCAATTTGAAAAACCGAGCTTTTTCAAAAGGCTGAAGGGCATGCTGGGCGTTGACTTTTACCGCCTCTTTCATACGCCCGTGTTCTATATATTTATCGCGATAGCCGCGTTTATTCCCGCGCTTGTAGTGATGGGCGGAACGGGCGGAGAAAACTCGTTATTCACGAACGCCTGGAATATAGTTGCCGCAAACAAACCGCTGTATATCGTAAGCGATATCGGCGAGTACGCGAATATGAATATGGTCTATATATTCGGCGGAATAATGGTATCGATATTTATCGGACACGATTACAGGAGCGGCTACGTTAAACAGCTTTTTACCACGCACGCAAAGAAGCAGGACTATATGATTTCAAAGTCGCTGACGGGCGCTTTTTCAATGGTCTGCATGTGCGTAACTTATCTTATCGGCGGAATGATTTCGGGGCTTGCCTCGGGACTGTCGTTCGAGGTGAACGCAGGCTCGCTGATCTGCGCGATACTCGGCAAAATGATTATGAGCTTAGGCTGGGCAAGCTTGTATACCTTCCTCAACGTTATTTTCAGAAGACTGTTCGGAATATCCATTGCGCTGTCGTTCTTTTTGGGAACGGGTATCCTTATCATAGGCGCGGCGGCGGTCGTGGGTAACTCTCCCGCGCTCAATATATTCCTTTACGGTTCGTCGGTGTACGCGTGCCTTTCCGCAAACTTCGTATCGGTAATAATCTGCCTTGTGTGCTCGCTCGTGTGGGCGGCTATATATAACGTGCTGGGTAGTGTAATTTTATACAAGCGCGACGTGTATTAAGAGGTGCAAAATGAACGCAATAGAAATTAAAAATTTACGTAAAAACTTCGGACAGAAGCAGGCGCTTAACGGCTTGAATATGACCGTGCCTCAGGGTGCGATATACGGCTTTATCGGAGAGAACGGCTCGGGCAAGTCCACGACGGAAAAACTTATCTGCGGACTTTTAGTCCCGAGCGGCGGAGAGATTAAACTTTTCGGTAAAGATTATAGGGACGGAGACGTCAGGGCGAAAGTAGGCGTACTTATTGAGACACCGGGGTGCTTCCCCAATTACAGCGTGTGGAACAACTTGATGCTGCAGGCGGCAAATTTAAGTATTGAAAACGCGCAAGAGGAAGTGCGCAAGGTTTTAAAGGTTGTGCGTATGGAGGGCTCGGCTTCGAACAAGTTCAAAAACTGTTCGCTCGGAATGAAGCAGCGCATAGGCATAGCAATGGCGCTTTTGGACAACCCCGCGCTTTTGGTACTTGACGAGCCGATAAACGGACTTGACGCGGACGGCATGCGCATTATGCGCGAAGTGCTTGTGGATATAACCAAAAACTACAACTGCACGGTGGTGGTGTCCTCGCACATTTTGGGCGAGCTTGAAAAAATTGCGACCCACTACGGAATTGTGCGCGGCGGCAGAATGATTAAGGAAATGACCGCGGCGGAGTTGGAGGCGGACTGCCCGACATACGTTGCGCTTAAAACGAAGGATATGGCGGCAACGAAAACGCTGCTCGAAAAGAAGTATACCCGCGTTGCGGAGGAGAACGGATATATCCGCGTATACGACAGCGCTTTGCCTGAGGATATAGTATCTTTCCTGTACGCGCACGGTGTTGTGGTAACCGAGATAAAGACGGACAAAATCAGTCTTGAAGAGTATTATATAGACTTAATGAAGGGGGAGGCGCGCAATGCAAACGCAGTTTGAAAAAACAAGCTTTTTAAAAAGGCTGAAAAGTATGTTCAAGGTGGACTTTAAAAGGGCGTTCACTATGCCGCTTATCTATATAATGGCGGGGGTGAGTCTGGTTATGCCCATACTTATGCTCGTTATGACTTCGATGATGGGCGGAGAGGATGGCTCGGCTTTTACAAGCGTTTGGCAGTCTATCGGCTCGGTAAGCGGTTCGGGCATGAGTATGGATATGACGGCTATGTGCAATATCAATTTGCTGTACTTTCTCATTGCGGTTTTTGTCTGCATATTCGTCGCCGAAGATTTTAAAAGCGGATACGTTAAAAACCTGTTTACCGTCCGCTCGAAAAAGAGCGAGTACGTAATATCAAAGTCAGTCGTAGGTTTTACTGGCGGAGTGATAATGATTCTGGCGTACTTCATAGGTGCAATGCTCGGCGGCGCGATAGCGGGACTTTCCTTCGGTACGGAAGCAGGCGCGGGCGGAATAGTCGCGTGTATGTTTTCAAAGATATTTTTAGTTGCCGTATTCGTATCGATTGCTTTGATTTTAAGCGTTGTCGGCAAGCAGAGGTTGTGGATATCTGTACTCGGATCGATCGCCGCGGGCGCGCTTCTGTTTACAATGCTTCCGATGATGTCGCCGCTTGACGCAGGATTTTTAAACGTAATTATGTGTCTTGCGGGCGGAGCGCTTTTCGGCGCGGGTCTTGGCGCAATAAGCAACGTAATATTAAATAAAACGAGCCTGGTTTAAAAATTTAAGCGGCGGTTGCAATTTGCAACCGCCGTTCTTGTTTTAATTGATTTTTTATTGAATATATGATAGATTGTTTCGGGGGGCTTTATGGAGATTATTTATAAGGATATTCACGAATTTAATCAGTCTGAATTGCAAAATTTGTTTTTATCCGTTAATTGGTCGTCGGGACATTTTCCCGAAAAACTTGTCGTTGCTATGCGCAATTTTGAAACGGTTTTTTCGGCGTGGGACGGAGATAAACTGATCGGTTTAATTTGCGCTATGGACGACGGGATTATGACGGCGTATATTCATTATCTGCTAGTTAATCCCGAATATCACAAATCAGGTATCGGGAAAACGCTGGTCGAAAAAACCAAAGAAAAGTATAAAGACTATTTACGCATTGTACTTGTTGCCTATAATGAAGAAAAGGGGTTTTACGAGTCTTGCGGCTTCGAACCTGCGAAAGACTCGGGCGCAATGTTTATTACAAAATTATGGACTTAAAATAAAGCCGAACTGCTTTTTACTGTGCGTTCGGCTTTTTAAATTATAACCATAAGCATTAACCATAACGAGCCGAGTGCGGTGATAAGCGTGGGTATTGCAACGGTTACGCCGATTTTCAAAAAATCCAGATAGCCGAATTTAACGCCGTGCTTATTTAAAATATTGCTCCACATAATACCCGCAAGCGCGCCTATTGGTGTAAACAGCGCGCCTATATTTGAGCCGATTATTGTTGCAAATACTGCCGGAATACCTGCCGCGCCGCCCGTTGACTCGATTATCGACGAGAACAATACGCTCATAGGTATATTGTTTATTAAATTGGACGCAACAAACGACGTCGTTCCGTATTTGAGTATAGGCAGACTGTCGCCGAATAAATTTCCTATGGCGGCGGTGACGCCCTGTTCGTTCAAAACCACTATTAAAACGAACATAGACAGCACGAAGGGAATTAGCTGATACGGTGCGCGCTTTACACAGCCCAATAATGCGGCAGGCTTTTGCCGTCTTACAATGGCGATTACGCCCGATATTATAAACAGGCTTCCGACGGCGCAAAGCGATACAAGCCACATTTCAATTCCTACGTACGAGCCTATTGCAAGTAGCATTGTACAGACTGCAAGGTGAACGATTCCCACCCAAAGAGAAAGTTTGTCTTTTATGACTACTGCTTCCGCCTCGCCCTCGATGGGCGCGGCAAGCTTTTTGCGAAACAGCAGGTATAAAGCAATAAAGGCAACTATACCCGACAAAACCGTAGGAACAATGCTTATTTTGATATATTCCAAAAAGTCCATTCCGCAGGCGGTTGCAAGATAGATGTTTGTGGGGTTGCCTATAATCAGCGCCATACTCCAGGTGTTGGCGGCAACGAATTCTGCGGCAAGATAGGGGGTGGGATTTATTTTTGCGTTCTTTGCAAAGTAGCATATAAACGGCGTGAACGACAAAATTATTACGTCGTTCGAGGTGAATACGGTCAGTACCGAAACGGTTATGTAAAGATATAAAAATAGCTTAGTCTGTCCAGTTCTGGCTCTTTTAAGGGCGACGCCCGCAAGGTAGCGGAAAAAGCCCAGCTCGTCAAGGAAAATAGACAGCACAGTCATTGATATGAACAGGACGAGTATTTTTACGGGGTTTATAGCCGTGTCTGAAACGAGGGCTTTACCTACCGTAACAATATCCGCCTGACCGCAGGCAAGCAGTATTACCGCGCCTAAAAGCGTAATAATCCAATACGTATCAACCGAAAATTTGCCTAATCCTATTTTCGGGAAAAACAGTATGCTCAGTATCATTGCGATACAGGTTATACCGCAGATAATTAAAGAAAGTATCATAACACATTTATATTATAGCATGTTTAAGCAAAAAATCAAATGACGGTGGATATGAATAAAGGGAAGGCCTACAAGTATTTATTATTTAAGTCATATAAATAAAAATTAAATCCAAACAGCAGCTTTTTTACGTAAAATAATTAAGTTTCGGGGTTGCATAAGTCTTTAAATTATGATATAATAAATAAAGTATTACTGAAAACTTGGAGTAGAAATGGGAAAAACGCTTCTTGCCAAACTTAAAGAGTCGCTTATTTCGGTTTTGCCGATAGCGATAATCGTACTTATCATTTCGTTCACGCCCCTTGCACCGCTTTCCGCAACGGAAAAAATTACTTTTGCGGTGTGCGCGGTGTTCCTTATTCTGGGCATAGGTCTTTTCAACCTCGGCTCGGAAATTGCAATGACGCCTATGGGCGGGCACGTCGGCACGGGACTTACCAAATCTAAAAAGGTAATAGTCCTCATTTCGGTATGCTTTATAATGGGTGTTTTAATCACGGTTGCAGAACCAGATTTGTCCGTCCTTGCCTCGCAGGTAAGCGACGTTATGAACAATATGGTGCTCATAGTTACCGTGGGCGTTGGCGTGGGAATTTTCCTCGTTTTGGCGGTACTTAAAATAGTATTCCACAAAAGTCTTTCAATGCTTTTGATGTTCTTCTATATGATGCTGTTCGCAATGAGCGCACTTTTAATAGAGAGCGGTAAAAATAACTTCCTTGCGCTGTCGTTCGACTCGGGCGGAGTTACTACCGGTCCTATAACGGTGCCTTTCATAATGGCGCTCGGCTTCGGTATTGCAACCACCGTCGGCGGCAGGAACGCTAACGAAAACAGCTTCGGTCTTATCGCGTTATGTTCAATAGGACCTATAATCGCGGTAATGATGCTGTCAATGGCTTCAAACGGATCTATGTCGGAGGAAGCGCTTAACGCCCTTGCTACATACGACACGGTAAACGAAAGCCTTGCGCATATCGGACACGCAATTTTAAACACCGTTAAAAACGTAGGAATTGCGCTCGGCTTGATAGTCGCGTTCTTCTTTATTTTGCAATTTACCGTTTTAAAACTGCCCAGACAGAAGCTTGCGCAGATAGGCATAGGTATCGTATATACCTTCTTCGGGCTTGTTATTTTCCTCGTTGCGGTTGAAGTGGGCTTTATGCCTATTGGCTTTAAATTGGGTCAGAAAATCGCCGAGTTCTCCGAACCCGTGCTCGTCGTATTCGGCTTCGTAATAGGATTGGTTGTCGTATTGGCAGAGCCTGCTGTTCACGTCCTCAACAAACAGGTTGAAGAGGTTACAGGCGGCGGCGTTAAGAAAATCGAAATGGTGCTTGCCTTGTCGCTTGCGGTGGGTATATCCATCTGCCTTTCGATTATAAGAATGATTTTCCACTTCTCGCTTTTGTTCTATCTTATCCCGGGTTATCTGATATCTCTGGGGCTGTCGTTCTTCGTTCCCAGAATTTACACGGCGATAGCGTTTGACTCGGGCGGCGTTGCCAGCGGACCTTTGACATCGAGCTTTATTCTGCCGTTGGTTGTCGGTGCGTGCGTTGCCATAAGCGGCGGGGGAGAGAATATTTTGACCGACGCTTTCGGCGTGGTTGCTATGGTTGCCATGACGCCCCTTATAACGATACAGGCGCTCGGTTTCAAGGCCGTTATGTCTAAGAACGTCCGCAACAAGATAGCTATGAAAAGAATTCTTTCTGCTGATGACGAGCAGATTATCTACTTTAAATAGGAGGGCGCTATGGCTGATAAAAACCGCGTAAAAGAGCGTGTAACCAAAGTTAAAAAAGAAATTAAGCAGCACGTTGCCCAAAAAGTTAAAGCTGCCTCGCCCAATACGGTTACTTCAAACAGGCTTAAACTTTTAGTTACGATAGTTAACAGAAAAAAGGCCGAGTATTATATGGACCTTATTCAGTCTTTTGACGTGAATATGCAGATGCTTATGCTTGCGGAAGGTACGGCAAACTCGCAAATGCTGGGGCTTCTCGGTTTTACCGACAACGAAAAGGCGGTTATTATGGGAGTTATTCAGGAGAATAAAATCCCCGACGCAATGAATATGCTCGAAGAGAAATTCCAGACCATAAGAGACGGCAAGGGCATTGCCTGGACGATACCTTTGACAAGCGTTATAGGAACGCTTATTTACGGCTTTTTATCTAACAACAAAATGACGGTCAAGGAGAGCAAATAATGAAATACGAAATGATTTTGTGTATAGTAAACGCAGGATATTCAGAGCTGGTTATGGACGCGGCAAAGGAAGAGGGCGCGCGCGGCGGCACGGTTATTCACGCCCGCGGTACCGCCAATAAAGAGGCGGAGGAGTACTTCCACATTGCAATTCAGCCCGATAAAGAAATCGTTATGATTTTGGTCCCCGCGGAAATTAAGGACAACGTTCTCCACGCCATTTATAAAAATGCGGGACTTAAAAGCGACGGCAAGGGCATTGCCTTTTCCGTCCCCGTTGACGAGGTTGTCGGTATTTCGTCGCCTTCCGCCGAACCTGCCGAAAAGCCTGCCGAGGCTCAACCCGAAAAGCAGCCCGAAGAGAATAAAGAGGATAAATAAAAAATTAAACTTAACCCGCCCCGCCGAATATTCGGCGGGGCGGGTTGCTTGTGAGAGGTTATACATTCGCAACAGTGCTATTTTGCAAATTGTCATTTTTTATAACTTCAAAAAAAGATATTACTTCTTGCAAAGAAGATATGCACACCCTATATAAAGGTGCAGATTTATTCAACCCAATACCAGCCATATAGTTAGAAATGATTTCATACGCGACTTGTGGAGTGGTAAGACTTTTAATTCTTATAATTAGTTTTAAATCTTTACAGTTTCCAATTGTTTCTGCACCAAATACACCTATACCTAAACTACCAATTGTACCACCGTTTGTAACCATACCGCCGTTTTCATATAACTCATAATTTAAGAATTCCTCAAAGCCTATAATGTAGTAATTTTTTAAAATATAATCAATAAAACAAATTTTCTTATTTTCATTATCGGCAATAATCATTTTTTTATAAGAATTATCTTTATTGAAGGTATGGCTGTCGGTGATATAGAATATCTTTGAAACTTTAAATTCTTGTGTTTGCAAATACTCCAAAATTTTTTTATTAATGTCAAACTGTTCATTCCCATTAGCTTTATTTTTTGACGATTGATAGAATAGTACACCGCACAGAGCAATTAAAAATACTAAAACAAATATTATTATGTAAATATAAAAAAACATTGCAATCTCCTAATAATTAAAGTGCTGTAATTTCAACTAATTTGTATGATGTGGGTCGTGTACTTGGAAAGCTAAATAGAGTAGCTTCAAATCTCCAAGTATCACCTTTTCCTAAATTATTGATGTTTGCCAAAGCTGTCCCAACATTGTTTCCTGATGCATCATAAACTGAAAATTCGACGCTTGCATAAGAAAAATTTCCCCCCGATGTGTTTTTTGCTACGCCTGTAATAGTCGCAGAATACCCTAAATATTCATTGTAGGTAACCGACATATGAGTTTCAGAAATGGTTAATTTTGGTTTACTCTCAGATTTGCTTAATGAAACCACTAAAATAATTGTAACAACAATAGCTATAACGACAAAAACGCCGATTAAAATCAAATTTCGGTTGTGATTATTTTTAAATTTACTGCTATCTACTTCAATATTGTTTTCTTTCAATGTAAATTCTCCTTTTTGTTTATTAGGAAAATTATAGCACAAAATATGGTTGCACGCAACCATATTTGAATTAATAATTAAAATAAAATATAGTTGCAAATAGCCATAGAGATAAAGCAACTATGAATAACGTAAACCACGCATTAGCCTTAAGAATTGAAGAATTGTTAAAAGAAAAAGGAATGACCAGATACCGATTAGCTATGAATAGCGGTATAACTCATTCCACTTTAAAAAATATTATTCACGAAACAGTAAAAGACAATTTACTTTCAACAACCATTTTAATTGCCGGTGGTTTTGATATGACAGTAAGTGAGTTTTTAGATAGTCCTCTATTTTTAGAAGAAAATTTAAATATATGACATTAATACAATTTTTTATTTCTACAATTTATAAAAGGAATTAATTTTATGATTTTCGAAAATAAAATATCTATAGCAGATATTATTTCTATTGTTGCAATATTAGCAACTTTTATAACCATTTTACAAGTAAAGCATCAAAGAGGAGATAGTCTAAAACCATTTCTTACAATAAAACCTAGTGATAATTATTTTGTTTATAATAAAGCAAAACCATTTTCTAATAATAATTTTGATTTATATTTATCAAATATTGGAGGACATCTTGCAAAAAATGCTTCTATTGAAATAAATATTTGTAATATACCCTCAAATTTGTTAAGCAGCGAAATTGAAATAAATCAACATTTATTCGCCTTAAATAAAAAAGCAATTTATATGCTACATAAATCTTTACAATTTACATATATTGAACCACAAGAAAAACACTATTTAGCTGGAAAACTTGATAATTATATAATACTTTTATGTAATATATATTTAGATTTATTTAAATCAAATAAACTGGAAAAGAATATATTTAATGTGGGAGAAATATTAATTAAAATATCTTATTACAATATTATTGATCATAATTTCAAAAATTATTTGTCATTAACTGTTAACCCAATAAGTATTTCAGATAAAGAGATTAACTTTTCTATAGATATAAAAGAGTTAACGAAAAAAACTTATAAATTAAAAAATAATTTATAAATATCCAATTTTATATTATTTTAGATTACGAACTGAAAACAGATCACAAAAAACCTAAGTCGTCTTCGACTTAGGTTTTTTGTGGTACATGTTCAGGGGGCTTGCGCCAAAGGCGCAAAGAGTTGCAAACAGGCAAAAAAATTTTACTTGAAAACGTAAGTTAAGTTTGGTATAATTAAATAAACACCGGAATGATAGGGGAGGAATTAAAATGCAGAAAAATATTAAAATTGCCTACATAGGCGGCGGCAGTAAACTTTGGGCAAGAGTGTTTATGTCCGATTTGGCTGTTGCCGAAAATTTGGGCGGCGAAATTGCACTTTACGATATCGATAAAGAAGCGGCAGTCCGCAACGCGAAAATAGGCGGTTATATAAATAAAAATCCCAAGACGAAATCTAAATTCGATTATAAAGTTTACGATAAATTAGAGGACGCTTTAAAAGGGGCAAACTTCGTCGTTCTGTCAATTCTCCCCGGTACGTTCAAGGAAATGAGAAGCGACGTTCACACTCCCGAAAAGTACGGAATTTATCAGTCCGTAGGCGATACCGCGGGGCCGGGGGGCGTTCTCCGCGCTATGCGAACGGTTCCTATATATGAGGACTTTGCAAAAAAGATTAAGGCGGTTTGTCCCGACGCGTGGGTTATTAACTTTACCAACCCGATGAGCGTTTGCACCAAAGTGCTTTACGATATTTTCCCTGAAATTAAGGCTTTCGGTTGTTGCCACGAGGTTTTCCACGCGCAGGAATTTTTAACCTGCGTTCTTAAAGAAATGCGCGGTATTAACGTGCACCGCAGCAAAATCTACACCGACGCTTGCGGGGTGAACCATTTCACCTGGATAACGGAAGCGAAGTACGGCGATATAGATTTGCTTGCGCTTATTCCCGAATTTGAAGAAAGGTTCTATGAGGAAGGGTATTCCGAGCAGGAGGGCAAATCTCGGTTCGCATTTAAAACAGACCCGTTTTCATACGGCAACAAAGTTAAAATGGACCTTTACAATAAGTACGGCGTGCTTGCCGCCGCAGGCGACAGACACCTTGCCGAGTTTATGCCCAACACCTGGTATTTGAAGGACGAAAAGACGGTAAAGGAGTGGCTGTTCAATTTGACTACCGTGGATTACAGAGAGGCGGACCAAGCCCAGAAAATTGCCGAATCTATCGAGATGGCGGAGGGGAGGAAGGAGTTCCCCGTAGTAAAATCTGCCGAGGTTGCTGTTGAAATTATGCAGGCTATTTTGGGGTTTGACACGTTCGTTTCAAACGTCAATATGCCGAACCGCGGACAGATGCCGCAGATGCCGCTCGGAAGTATCGTTGAAACGAACTGCGTTTTTTCAAACGACCAGGTTAAACCTGTCGTTTCAAAGCCGTTGCCTACGGCGGTGGCGAATTTGGTTTACAGAAGCTGCGTGAATATAGACACGACTTACGAGGGAATTAAGGAGCGCGATTTGGGCAAAATTTACCTTGCGTTTGCAAATCAGGCGCTTTGCAATACCTTGACGATGGACGAGTCTTACAAGCTGTTTAAAGAAATGTGCTATAACACCCGAGAATATCTTGACGGATATTTTGATTTGGACGGATATTTTAAGAGAGTAAGTTGATATAGTTTATAAAAGAAATTCTCTAACGCGACAGGGACTCTCGCCTTACGGCGAGGGCTTCGGCAACAAGTTGCCTCGCGCGAACTGAGGGTTCTCGTCCCGCAAAGGGGGCACGAAAAAAGACACAGTTTTAACTGTGTCTTTTTTCGTGGTGCACCGTCTGAAAACAAGGTTGAACTTTCGAGTTCTTCAAGCGATACAACTTCTTCTTTACCGTTAGCATTATAGACGATTTTCATACTGTCGTCATATAGGTAAATGGCGTTTATAAAGGTGTCGATTATCTTTCGTTTGCCGTCTTGCGTGGATATATCTATATTGCGGAAGTTACGGAGAGCCATTTTGAAGTGGTCTTGGGTGAATATCGGCGCTTTTAGCTGTTCCTTCGCAATCGCGTCCGTTATCTCTTTTTGTTCCTTTTCAAGGTCGGACAACCGCTTTAACAGTATTTCCGTAGCATAGCCTTTTTGAACTGCGTTTACTATATTCTCAATCTCTTTTTCCTTTTGCTTTAATTGCTCTTGCAACTTGGGAAGTAACGTGCTTTCCTTGTATTGCAACTCACACAGCTTTTCGGACAGCCATTCTATTATGCCGTCGTCTTTTAGGAATTCCATTGTCTTGTGGACGATAAAATCTTCTAACTTGGTTTTGCTTATCGGCTTTTTCTCGCACTTGTGTTTCTTTTGTCGAACACAAGCATAGTAGCGATATACAACGCCTTTTGTTCCGCTCGTTCCTGCTTGCGCTACCATCATAGCACCGCAACGACCACAGAAAAGTTTTGTCGTTAATAAATAATCGTCATCCGCCGTGTGCCTTGCCGGTGCTTTCGAGTTCTTGGCAAGTTCCAACTGCACAGCGTTAAAAAGTTCTTCCGATACAAGCGGCGGTACGCTGTCTTTGATTACCACGCCCATATGGGAATATTCGCCGATATACACTCTATTTGAGAGCATATACCGAATAGCGTTATACCGTAGCTCTTTGCCGTTCGAGCGCGTTACTTTACGTTCGGACATTATATTGTAAATCTCTTTCACCGTCTTTCCGTCGTTACTTAACTTGAATATCTCGGCAACGATAGGCGCGGCTTTCGGATCGATATCGAGCTTATGCTTGGCATTGATTACATACCCAAACGGAGTATTGCCGCCGTTCCATAAACCCTTTAATGCGTTTTCTTTCATACCGCGAGTTACTTTCTCGGCAAGCTCGGCTGAATAGTATTCTGCCATTCCTTCCAAAACCGATTCAAGGAGTATGCCTTCCGAGCCTTCGGCAATCGTTTCTTTTGCCGATACTACCTTAACGCCGTTCTTGCGGAGTAGGGCTTTATAATGTGCGCTATCGTAACGGTTACGAGAAAAGCGGTCTAACTTCCAAACGATGATACAATCGAAAGCGTGTTTATAGCTGTCTTTTATCATACGCTGAAATTCGGGGCGGTGGTCGGTCTTTGCCGATAACGCTCTATCTATGTAATTGCCCATAACTTGAATATCGTTATAGGTAGCGTATTCCATACACTCACGGAGCTGACCTTCGATACTCGCTTCTGTTTGGTTGTCCGAAGAATATCTTGCGTAAATGACTGCTCTCATTTGGTTTGTTCCTTTGTATTGCATTCCATAATAGTTTCAACAATGTCCCAATGTATAGAATCAATGAAATATTGAAATGAATTATGTTTAATAAGTTTTTCTATATATTTATCAATCCACTCAAAATATTCAGATTTTCTTATAAAAAATGCTTTCCAAGAGAGTTTTAATTCTATGCCTATCATTGCATTATAGCTTTGGACTTCATGGATACTACTATGCAAATAATGTTTTTCAAAGTTATGTGGTAATACTGTTCCAAAACCAGTAAAAGCGGGAGTTAATTTTAGCCGTAATAAAGGGTGTCGTATCTCAATTATGTTTGAACCAATTTTAAGTATTTTGCATTTCTTGGGCAATGTAAGTTCAAATCTCTCAAACAATGCCCCGTTTGGAGAATACGCTAAGACGACATTAGGTGCTTCTCGATTGTTAAATGCTTCTCTTTCGCTCATAGGTTTTGAAAATAAGCTCAAAAACACATTATTGGCTACTAGATTAGGAACATCAATTTTACTGATTTTATTGACTTTCTTTTTACTAAAATTAGGTTTATTAAAATAATCAACCGTTATTGTTGACAATTCTTTCAATAAGAGATATTCAATTAGCTGATTCAAAAGAGCGGATGACTGTGTAAGTGCAACTTTTGTGTTACCTTTATCGTTGTTTATAATGCCATTTAATCCTAAATGATCTTTATTCCACACACTTTTTATATCTTTACTTTCACTACATGCGGCATCTAGATACTTTTTAAGATTTTCTGAAAACGAATAACCTTTAATTTCAATTAGTTCTTTCTTTTCTTTATCATAAGTAACCGCGCATTCAATTATTGTTTTACTTCTTGATTGCATTAATTCAATTATACAAAGTACAAATATAGTAAGAAAAACTAAAATACTACCTATAACTATGTAAATCCAACCTTGTCTATTATCAATGTAATCAACTATTCCAGATACTATAAAATTAATGCCACAAGCAATTATTATCGCAGAAAGAATAAAGTTTAATGTTTTTGTTTGAACGTTTTTGATTTGTTTGATAGGTTTGTTTTTCATTTGTTCTCCTCCATAAGTCGTAAAAGCGTTTCCTTTAATTGCGCGTTAGCCGGTGAGTTAGGGTCAAAGCACATTTCGATTAGCTCTTGCATTTGAGTTTGATTCTTCCATACTTTCGGTTGAAACTCGTATAGCTTGCCTTGCGGATTGTCCGTTCTACCAAAGATATAGTCAAGCGATACGTCAAAAAAATCGGCGTACTGCATTAGCACTCCGTAAGGTGGGAACGATTGACCGCTTTCATAACGGAATATTGCCGTTTGCTCGATATTATCCAAACAAGCGGCAAGTTTAGCTTGGGACAGCTTTACTCCCTCGCGCAAGTTTTTCATTCTCTTGGCTACGATATTAGGCTTTTCTTTCATAGATAACTCCCTATATAAAATCGTATTAAGCATATCACAAAAGTAGATTAAAGTCAAGGCGTTTTTATAAATAATCGTAACGCTTGAAAAACTTTCTTGTTTGTGTTATAATGGGTTGTACGATAAACAGTAATTTAGAGAGGTGTTTGATATCAATGCAGAATAATGAAATTGAAATCCGCAGAGCAAAACTGTCTGATATTGAAAGAATTGACTGCTTGCTTTTTCAGGTACACAAAGTACACAGCGACGCACGCCCCGATTTGTTTGTCTCGGGGGCAAAAAAATATACTGACGAACAGTTAAGGCAAATTCTTAAAGACGAAACTAAACCCATATTCGTTGCAACCGAAAACTGCAAAGTGTTAGGTTATGCGTTTTGCGTGTTAATTAACAACGGCGACGAGCCGTCGCATACCGATAATACAACGCTTTATATTGACGATTTATGCGTAGACGAAACTTGTCGCGGTAAAGGTATAGGCAAGCTGTTGTATAATTTCGTGGTTGAGTATGCAAAAAAAAGCGGTTGCTACAATGTAACGCTTAATGTATGGGCGGATAACAAAAATGCCGTTGCTTTCTATGAGAAAATTGGTATGCACATACAAAAAATAGGTATGGAAAAAATTTTATAAGCTAAATTTCAATTTAACGAAGGAAAGTATAAAATGCAGCCTAACGATATACTTAAATACTGTCTTGAAAATCTACCCGATACTGTTTTAGTAAGCAGTTGGGGCGAAAGTGGAATTTTTTATAACCCTAATAACACGCTTAAACGCGGAATTTATGTTTTGACTGTCAAAGAGAAAGACGGCGATAATGATAAAAGTTCGGATTTGAACAGAGAGAATATTTATCGTGTGAATATCGGAGTTCGCAAAAATACTTTTATAGAAATGTTCGGTACAGTTCCTGCACGTCCGTCAAAAGGTGGTGTTGTAGATATGCCGTATGACTTTACGCAAACAGATAAAATACTACCGCATCCCGTTTACGCTTGGATGAGTTGGGTATGTTCGCTCAATCCGTCCGATACAACTTTTGAAATATTAAAACCGTTAATTCAAGAGGCTTATGAGTATGCAAAGGAAAAATATTCTAAAAGGAAGTAAGCTATGATAGATATTACAACGTGGATTAAAGACTTTACGGAAAAAGTCGAACAGACCTTTGCTGATCGTGTGTGGTTTATCGGCTTGCAAGGTAGTTACGGCAGAGGTGAAGCAACCGCAACGAGCGATATTGATGTGGTTGTTATTCTCGACGAGTTGAGAGTGAACGACTTAAAAACTTATAGAGATATGCTCGACACTTTACCGAACAGGGATTTGATTTGCGGTTTTATATCGGGCAAAGCCGAGCTTCTGAATTGGGAAGCAAGCGACCTGTTTCAATTTTATTACGATACGACGCCGATTAAAGGTACGCTCGATTTGCTTTTGGAAAAGGTAGATAAACAATCCGTTAAACGTGCGATACGGATTGGCGCGTGTAACATATATCACGCTTGCGTTCATAATTTCGTTCATGAGAAAAGCGACGACATACTACGCTCGTTGTATAAGTCGGCAGCCTTTGTTATTCAAGCGGTTTGGTTTTACGAAACGGGCAAATATATCAAATCAAAGGCGAATTTGCAAAAAGCAATCAATCCGCCGTCTGCCGTGCTTACAACCGCACAAGAGTTGAAGAACGGCGCAAGTGTTAAGTTTGAGGAAATGTCCGAGTTATTGTTGAATTGGGCGGCAACGACTATCACGGGGTATAAAGAGTGAAAGATTGGTTTACGATAGATAAAATCGACGACACGACTTATATCATAAGCGAATACCGTCATTGGGAGGAAACGCATTGTTACCTTTTAATCGGTAGTGAGCGTTGCCTTTTGATTGACACGGGACTCGGCATTTGCAATATTTATGATGAGGTTCGTAAGCTGACAGATAAATCCGTTACCGCCGTTGCAACTCATATTCATTGGGATCATATAGGCGGACATAAATACTTCCCCGATTTCTATGCGCACAGAGCCGAGTTGGATTGGCTAAACGGCAAATTCCCTTTGTCGATTCAAACTGTCCGCGATATGGTAGTTGACCGTTGCGATTTGCCCGAAGGTTTTGACGTAAGCACTTATAAGATGTTTCAAGGAACGCCGACAAAGGTGCTGAACGGCGGCGAGATAATTGATATTGGCGATAGAAAAATCGAAGTCTTGCATACGGCAGGGCATTCGCCGGGACATCTTTGCTTTTGGGAACAAGAGCGCGGCTACATATTTACGGGCGACTTGATTTATAAGGACACGTTGTTTGCTTATTATCCGTCCACCGATCCCGAAG
Organism: Clostridia bacterium; assembly: GCA_029061495.1. Taxonomy (GTDB): domain Bacteria; phylum Bacillota; class Clostridia; order Christensenellales; family Borkfalkiaceae; genus Coproplasma. The sequence continues at coordinate 11,741 of JAIDRX010000125.1, read as the reverse complement.
CGTATTTGCAATCGCTTGAATCGGTTGCCGCATTACCGTCCAAAAGGTTATTCCCCGCGCATCACTCATTAGATATTCAACCCGAAATCGCGGTTAGGATGAGAGATGCTTTTCGTGAGCTGAAAGCACAAGGCAAGCTACATCACGGCGCTGGAACATTTAGTTACGGTGATTGGGCGATTTGGTTATAAATTCGACAATTTTCTCACAAAAACTTTTTTCACCGCCTATAAACGGGCGGTGAAAGTATTGCCATAAAGAAATAAATATGATATAATGCAAGCCTACTACAAAACTGTTTGTGGTAGGTTTGCCCTTTTAGGGCAGTGGTTCTGCGGTGGACATTAGAAAGTTCGTCCACAGGAAGCAGAAGGTTTTTGGCGGTAAAACCGCCTTGCCTTAGCTTACGGATTGAGCGTAGGTTTTTAGTTGTACGCAAAATTCGTGAGCCGTGATAGGCTTATTTTGTGTTACAGTTTTTGCGACAAATAGCACTTTAACTTAATAGAATGGCTAACCACCATAGAGCAATTAGAAGTTGCTAAATACGGTTGAAGTCGGTGATTACGTAGAAAGTATCAGCGGCTTTTTTGTGTTCTTTTTTGCTATCTGCCACTCCCATTCAGTGGACGAGATAAATGCATTTTCGGAGGTAAAACTATGACAATCAGACCGCCATAATCGGCAAGCAAAGTTCTATCGTGCTGTGGACGAAAGCCCCGCAGGGTGAACGCAACTTATGTAGCGAAGCGCAATAAGTGTAGTGAGCTACACTTAAAGAATTTAAGTCATTAGGAGGACGAAACTATTTATATCATTTGCAACTTAAAGAAGTTAGGTAAAGACGATGTTGCAGGCGTTGAAGAAGAAAACGAACGCGACGAAACTTATCAAGCAACCAACCCACAAATAGACAGTGCAAGGACGAAAGACAACTATCGCCTTGTTGCCCCGTCGGGCATGTATATGGATGTTATCGAAGAACGAATTGCGGGACTGCATTTGAAACGCAAGGTGCGCTCGGATGCCGTCTATCTTTGCTCTTTCGTATTAACCGCAAGCCCCGAATTTTTTAGGGTATCCACGAGGGAAAAACAGTATGCTTTCTTTCGTGATTGCGTTAAGTTCTTTCAAGACAAGTACGGCGAAGAAAACGTGCTATCGGCTATCGTTCATATGGACGAAACAAATCCGCATTTGCACCTAAACCTGATACCGATTACCAACGGTAAACTGTGTGCAAAAGATTTGTGCGACGGAAGGCTCGCCGCGCTCCAAACGGAGTTTTGGAAAGAAGTCGGAGAACGGTACGGGCTTGACAGGGGCAAGCCGAACAGTCAAGCCGAACACTTGGACACAGCGGAATACAAGGCAAAGAAAATTGTGGAAGCTGCCGAGCAAAAACGCGCTGAAGCGGAAGAATATTCGGAAGCATTACAACAAGCCGAGCAAGGCGAAATCGCCCACAGCAAAAGCGGAATGCGACAGCAAATCGTAGCCGTAACTGCCGACAATGCCGACCTTAAAAAGAGGCTCTCTAAGTCTATGCAGGAAACGCTTGATATTGACAAAGAGAACAAAGAACTCAAAGCGTACAAAGTTCGAGCGGCAAAGGCACTTGAATTGCTTGCAAGGCTGGAACGCGAAAACCCGTCGGCTTACAATGCACTCTTTGAAAGCAAGCAAAAGCCGCCCGTACCGTCGTCAAAGAATTGGTGGTCAAAGTAAAATTTATAGGAGGAAAATGTATCGATTAAGTTATGCCGAGAAAGAAACAGCTACCCAAAACCGACTTTGATATTCCTGAATATCAGCTTGAATCTCTTGCGAGAGTATTGTTACCGATTTTGCAGGAATATCTGTCGTCCGAGCAAGGACAAAAAGACTACGCCGAATGGCAACAATCACAACTGAATAAACAATCAAATAATAAAGGATCCCGTTAAAGCATATAGGGATAGCCGTTGAAAAATACGGAATAAGGAAAACCGCCGAAGTTGAGCGGTATATAAATGAAAATATAAACCTAATCAAGTTAGGTAGCCGTACATAAAGTAGTAGAAACGGCAAACGCCGATAGAGCTAACAAACTCTATCGGCGTTTTTTTATGCTCGGAAGTTCTCAAATTCTTCCATTAAACAAAATAGCCCGAACGTTCTTTTTATGGTAAAGAAGTTCAAGCTATTAAGACTTGGTGCACCTTCAGGGACTCGAACCGACCCGAGGCGCGGAAAATCAAGGCAAATAGGGCATTTTAGGGCAAAAAAGGCTTTAAAATGCCTTTTATTATGCCGCTTTCGGCGGTTGTGCGCGCTGTTTGGGGCAAAATTGGGGCAAAATCAATATTTAAGCTTGTTTCCCTCGTGTAAAAGAAATTCGTCCGATAAGTCCGTATATGCGTTATCAAGCTTGCCGAGGGAGTGCCCCATAAACGTTTTGCGGGCAACGTCGGCAATGCCGCACTCCTGGCACCGTGTATTAAACGTCGTGCGCAGGTCGTAAAGAATGTGTTGCGGCAATATTGCTTTGATTTTGTCGCGCAAATATTCAAGGCGTACAAAGTGCAGCTCGGTAACGTTATCCAAAAAGGGGCGAAGCATGGGGGTTATCGGAATACGCTTGTATTCAACGATATTGCTTTTGCGCTTGCTGTTAACCGCAATTATAAAATTACCGTCAATGCGGGCGGTTGCGTATTCATTAGGGCGCAAGCCCGTATAAAGCGCAACGGCAAAAAGTAGCTGGTAACGCGTTCCCGCGGTTTCGGAAAGGAGCTTGCGTTCCTCGTCGACGGAAAGCGCCTTGCCGTGTTTGCGTTCGTGTTTGTCCTTGACTACTATTGCAAGCGGGTTGCGGTCAATAATACCGTGCGCAATTGCCGACTTTAAAATACAGTTTAAAAGGGAGTAGACTTCCTCGGCGGTTCTGCCTTGTCCTTTCTGAATGTAACCGTCAATAAGCTTTTGGCACTCTCCAGGGGAAATGTGCTTGAGAAGCTTAGAGCCGAACAGCGGCTTTAAATGGTTGTTGTACCTGTACATATCATTGTCATACGTAAGCGGTTTTACTTTGCGCTTTCGGAAAGTTTCAAAGTAATATAAGGCGAACTCGTGAAAGGTTTCGGGCGCGGTCTGATAACTTGCAGCTTGTAAAGCTCGCTTAAGCTTTTCGGTAAACTTAGCTATTGCCGCGGCGCGATTTTGATTAGAAGCGTTAACGTTTAACCCGTCTTTGCGGTATCTAAGCTCGTACGTTAACTTGTTGCCGCACTTGCGCGTTCTAAGGTGAACGTCGCACCCCTCGATATGTATTGTACGTTTAAATGTCTTTGGTTTCAATTCTGAAAACTCCTCCTGTGGGTTAGATTTCAGAATAACGTTGTCGTTGTTGAATCTTGCTAAAAATTCCTCCTCTTGTTTGGCTTGGTCTATCTGATAAATAAGCTTGCCCAGAAGTATGAGAAAGCTTTTTAAACTTAAATAGTCCTCGTGCTCGATATAAAGTGTGTGTTGCATAATTTTTCCCCCTGCTGTTGTAGTAGGGGGTATTTTAATACAAAAAAATTGAAATGCAATATCTTACTAAACTTTATCTTTGCGAACGGTGGACGGGTTCCAGGTGTTAAGCAAGCTCCAAAGCGTTTGCTTCATATCTGGGGAAAGGTTGCGGTAAACTTCAAGCAAGCGCGTTTCCTCGGACGTGTGCATGTCGTTCATCACGTCGGCGATAGGTGCGCCGAAGTCGTCTATCAGACCGAGTAAATAGTCGGCTGATACATTGAAAAATCTTGCAAGCGCGGCAATTGTTGAACCCGTCGGGTTTCTCCTTCCTTGTTCTAATGCACATATACAGGTTGTTGTAAGCCCGCAGCCTTTTGCAACTTCGATTTGTGTTACGCCTTTTTCAATTCTTAAATCTTTTAAGATTTCGCGAAAACTCATTGCTATTTCTCCTTGTTTAAAATTCTAAAAAAAATTTACATTTGTATGCTTGCATTTGAGCATTTGTTTATGATACAATAGTTTAAAAATAAGCATTTGCTCATTTTGAGGGGTGGTCGGCTTGGCGGTCGTCAAAGGCTTACTGTCGAAATTTGGCGCATTTAAAGCCCTTTAAAAGGGCTTTAAACCGAGTACCACCCCCAAAAAGCAAAGGGGAGGGTAAGAAATGGCAAAAAGAAAGGCAAAAGGCGGGGCAAAATCAGCAAAGCAAAAAGCCGGTATCGGTCGCGTTGTTGTGGTACTCCTGGTAATTTTATTTATTGCCGGTGCTGTATGCGCGGCGGGTTTCGGCTCGAAAAGCGACAACAACAAGTGGTTTAAAAACGGCGATATAACGACCTGGTTCAATTCCTGGGGCAAAGGCTCGGCGGCAAGCGGTTCGGGCGACAGCTCAACCGGCGCGGTTCTTGCTATCGGCTCAGAGGGCGAGAAGCTTACAGACGGAAGTACTTACGCAATGGGGCGCGGGTTGACTTACTTCACCGCCCGCGATTATACCAACAACCAGGAATACGCACCGGAGGGCGAAATAACGTTGACCGCGACGTTATCCAACGAGTATATAAAAGCCGGTGCTTTTGACTGGTCGGTAAAATTTGCGAACGGCTCGTCCGAATGGGCGCAAGGTAAAGTCGCAAATTATTTTGTATCGGTTACGCCCGTTGAGGGCAACAGCTCGCAAGCTAAGCTAAAATACTTAGCCCCCTTTGCTGAACAAATCGAAGTAACCGCGACGTTGCGCGGCTCGTCGTCATCGGACACTTGCACGGTTGATTGTTTAAAGCCTGCGACAATTAAAGAGCCGTTTTTATGTTTTAGCGATTTTTATGACTGGCTGGAAATGGAAGCAGATGCGGAATTGGGTAGCGGAACGGTAACGGGTGATTTTGTGCTTCGTTATGCGGCTATTAATATGACGGACAATTTTATAGGCGCGTTAAAAAACTACTTAACTTTTGATATAGAGGTAACGTACTTCAGCTTAACAAATCAACCGTTTGCACTAAATGGAAATTATCTTGCAACAACCAACCACGAAAATTTAACCTATGCAATGCTTATTAAAAACTTCGACAATTACGACCAGGCGCACAAAGAAGCTATCTATTACGCGTGGTATAGAGCATATCAAAACGAGCGTTATAACGTAACGGCAAATATATGCATTGATTATATCTTTCAGGGGGTAACCGTAAGCAGTGGCGTTGAATCAGATTACGGCGGCACGGGGTATACTCCTTTCGGAATATCGGGCAGCTGTTACGGCGCCGACGTTTCGCCGTCGGTAACGCTTAATAAAAACGTAGTCTTTTAAGGCGGGCGGCAATGAAACGGACAAGTAAACGTACATACGGGTTTGCGGCGGTTCTCGCCGCCGCGCTCCTGGTAATAGTCGCATTATTATGCGGCGGCGGGCAATTTACGCAAGCCGCCGTTTCGTCGTACTCTGACGTAATAGAGGACTTGCGCGGCGACAGCACGTTCACGGTGGACGATTACCCCGCCGTTGCCGACGATTACAAGCTTTACGTTATCCAGGTTGCCGAGAGCGTAAACGACGAGCTTTTTATTTACGTTTACCAACCGAGCGGACAGGGCAAGGACTTGCGGGCAAGTACTATCAGACTATCGCAGACGACGGGAATAAACGTATCCCCGCGCGATTACAAGCTTACGTTTTTGAACGCCGTCGGCGTGTTCTATAAGTACAAGGTCGAGGGCTTAGAGCTTCGGAAAGACCCCGTCCGGTATTACGAGCTTACGGCAATACACCGCCCCTTTGATAAGATTATGGACGACGGCGCGGGCGGCGGCAACGTTATAAATGAAGTTGTGTTCGAGGTCGGGCAAGTATGGACGGCAACCACTCTGAACGGCAACGTTACTTACAATATGGAGGAAGTCGAAGTAATAAAGGCAAGTAACAAGTACGTTGGCTTTACTCAATACGAGGACGGAACAAAAGTCGGTTGGGGAATAACGGGCGGCTTGACAAGGGCGCACTTTGTCGCGTTTTCAACCGACCACAAAATAGACAAGCTTATATCCGCGGACGTCGGCTTTAAAGTTCAAGACGTCGCGTGTAAAGTGTGTTGCAGTCCGGCGCACCTATGGCACGACCAGGGCAAAGCCTACGACTACGAGTTCGGCGAGGCATATCAACACCAACCCGACCCGTTGACGTTGCACTATAAAGACCACGGCACGGGCGGCGGCTATACCTGGGACAGAATACGCAGTACGTCGGAATGGCTCGCAGACGAAATAAATAAAAACTACCACTTGACCGACGAGGGCGAAAACATACTCGGCACTCAATGGGTATTAAATTTTTACGAAACGCAGATACAAGCAAAAGTCAATGGCGTATGGGCGCCAATACTTGTGCCTATTGCTTCGCTGTTCACCGGCGACGCGGACGTAAAATACTCGCGAGTATCAAACGTTACGATATTACGCTTAAGCTTTGAAACGGACAACAAGTTTTATAATTTGGGCGTTGTAGACAACAAACAGACCGGGAGCGGAAAACCCGCAACCGCGCCGAATGACACCGGCGGCAAATGTACAAAGGCGACAAGCTGGATAATAGCGGCGGTTGTGGTTGTCGCGGCTATCATAGTTTTAATGGTTTTATGCATTGTATTCCCCGCGGTTGCGCCTATTGTAAAGCAAGTATTGCAAGTCGTCGGAAAGGTTATTGCCTGGATATTCAAGGGGCTTTGGTGGTTGATTTGCTTGCCGTTCAAAGCGATAGCGAAAGCTATTAAAAACCGCAAGAACAAGCCGAAAAAAAGCAAGAACAAAAGCAGATCTAAAAAGTAAACACCGCAAAAGGTAGGTAAAGAAATGAAAAAGACAAACGTAAAAACGCTTAATAAAGTATTATCGATAATTGCAATTATATTTGCGGTCGCTATTATTGCGGCGGCTTCCGCGGTTGCCGTATGTTTTATAATGCGCAACAACGTTGCAAACGGTACCGACGGAGCAGACGGAAAAACGCCGTATATCGGCTCGGGCGGAACCTGGATAATCGGAGACGTTGACACCGGGATAAAAGCGGGCGGCACGTCGGACGAGAACACCGCCGCGCCGGTGTATGCACACCTTTTTAAAATCGGCAATGTTTCCGCGACGTTCATTACAACCAGGGCGACGGCTTACGACGTCAACGACTTTGAAAGTTTGTACAATGATTTAGAATCTACTAAGAACCCCGCGCGGGCGGCGTTCGGCGTGTCGGGTTGTTTTCAGAGGACGAGCGCGCCCTCAACGCTTTACTTTGCCGAGGCTTGCAGTATCGAATATCGCCTCGAAGCCGACAGCACCGTTTTTTATGCAAAGTTAAGTTGTCGTGAAATAAAGATACAGGACAACGCGGGCGGCGTAAGCTTCCAGAGCGGCGACAGCCTGGATATACTTTCAAACAGCTTAACGCCTGTTACGGTTTACCCGCTGTTTGTTTCGGGGGGCAAATAATGAACGCTTACGACGTAGCGAAATTATTACACCCAGTTAAGACCACGGCGCACGAGGGCGTAGACGTTCACGAACTCGTAAAAAAGACGTTTCCGAAAGAGTATAACGCTTATCAGCTTTTCTCGTTCGACTGGAACGACCTTGACGGCGTTCTTGATTACCTTTACGGTATGCGCGACTTTGCGGAAAAGTTTGACTGTAAAATGGTAAGCGACACCGTAACCGACGTAATAAAGCTTATCGAAAGTAATTGTGAGGTGCAGTAAATGCCAGAAGCAGAAGTTAAGAAAAAAGACGTCGAGATTAAAGGCAACGTCAACGGAGTAGACGTTCTTAAAATGCTAATCAAAGGTTACGAGTTTGACGACGTTTCCGAGGACTGGGCGGACGGTTGGAGCGCGGCTATAAAGTGGAGTCTTGACCGCATAGACGAATTTTACGGAATAGCAAAGACGGAACGCAAGCTCGCAGAGCTTGCCGACCAAATAGACGTTCCGGATAAATCGGACGTAATAGCTAAAATTGTAAAGACGGGTAAATTAAAATAAATGTCATTACGAATAATATTCGGCGCGCCTGGAACGGGCAAGTCAACGTACAACACTATACTTTTAACCAAAGAATATTGGGAGCAAGGCTTCAACCTTTTAAGCGATACCCGCGAGCGTATCGAGGAGCTGAACAAGGAGCGCGAAAAGCCGTTGACGTTCCCGGACAGACCGCCCATATATGCAGACTACAAAATGGAGCTTCAAACCGGTTACGAGGAATTTTTCAAACCTTACTTTGTAGACGGTTATCATTTAGGGCTTGAAAATGACGACCTGGATATTATCAGAATAGCCCCCGGAGCAAAAATTCATTTATCAGAAGTGCAGAGATATTACGACAGCCGAAAAAGCACAAATTTTCCGGAGTGGGTAAGCCGCTTTTTTGAAATGCACCGGCATTACGGCGTTGACGTAACAATGGATATACAGCGCGCGAGCCTGGTAGACGTTAATATACGCGACCTTTGCAAGCATTACACGGAAATACAGTCAATGAAACATACGCTTGACGATTTGGGGCGCATAGTGCAGACGAAAGTTACTTTGCGTGAGTTCGGCAGTTACGCCGACGTTGAGGACTATATGAACAACAAATCGAGCCGGCGCAAGTATGACATAGTAACAGACGTACACGAGGGCGATATATATGACTGTTTCGAGAGCTGTACGTATTTTGAAAAATTTGTGCCGGGCGACGATAAAGACTTCAACTTTATGGAGTTCGGAAACAATTCGATAATAGAGCCGAAAGCGTTCAGACACCCGGACAAAAAGAAAATTATTAAGGCGGCGGCATAATGTTAGAAAAATTAGACGAGTTAAGACAGCTTAACGAAAAATTCTATGAAATGTACGGGCGGCTTTATAAAAACCGTAAATTGTTAGACAATTCTAAAACGGTTGAGTTTTTCGGAAAGCAACTATTTGAGCAGTACAAAGCCGAATATGAGGCTTTAAAGTATAAGTACGAAATCGAGGAGCTTCCGGAGCTTGAAACGGTTAAACAGCGGCATAGCGAGCTTGTACCGCGTTACCGTCGCCCGTGGTACTTCCTTTTCCTGGTTAGACGTCCGAACCGGGCATTAAAGAATATTGAGCGCGCTATTTATTGCGAAATCGAAGCGCACTTCCGAAAGAAGGAAGCCGCGCTCGAACGTCTGGAAGCCGCGCTCGATAAAAAGGACAGTGCAGAGCAACGCACAAAGATTTTCGACGAGCCGCCGGAGGAGCCGGACGAGCAGACACCGACAGAACCGGCGACAGAGCCGAAAGCGCAACCGTCGGAAAAGCCGGACAAGCTCGCCGCCAAAGCAGAGAAAGAGAAAAAGCCGGAGCCGACAGGACAAGCACCGGGGCAAATAACGTTGGACGACGTGCAGGCGCAAACAGAGCCGAAAAAGCAATGACGGGCGGATTCTCCTTTTATTAGCCTTTGTGTCTGACAATGAGCGAGCGAAAGGAACACGAAAACACGCGGGCGTAAAATTGAGCGGTACGCCGATTTTGCGCCCGCGTGGGAGCGCGTTCCGTTTGTTCAGCGCAAAGGCTGGGGAAAGATAAAATATTGGGGGTCGGGGGGCTTTGCCCCGCGCCTTATTAAAAAAGCGGTTGCCAAAATCGACAACCGTCGCGCCGTGAGAGCAAAAACAAGCGCAAATTTGAATAAAACCTCGCGCCGTTTCGCTCTGAACGGGCGAAAAATATTAAAAAACGGGGTGAAATATGGAAACTTTAATAACTATCACTATGGACGAAAGAGAATATGAGCTTTACCAAATACAAAAACGTTTAGCGGCTGATGCACACCGCGACAAGGACGAGCTTCAAGAAAAATATGAAGCTTTGGCGGAAATGGTTATAGCAGCTATAAAAGAGGATAAAGACGGCTTCCCTCGAACCACCACACGCAAAAATGCTGTGCAGCTGTTAGAAAAAGCGCGTGAGATATTAAGGTAAATTATGAGTGTAAAAAGTTATTCGATTATAACGCATGTATTCGTGTGTAAATGCGATAAGTGCGGCAAAAGCGAAGAAGTTAACGAAACGGAAAAGATTTACAACGGCGCCCAGGCTGTCCGCTCCCTCGGGTGGAGCTTCGGAAAGGATAAAAGCGTAAAATGCGATAAGTGCCGCCAGGACGACTGGGGCAACCGTTATAATTGGCATACGAGCGTATCAGCTTCGAAGTAACTACTTCCCCATGTATAAGTAGTTCAAGCTTGTACTACTTATCTGCAGATAAGTAGTTATCATGATAACTACTTACACCGGGCGCAAGTAGTAAATTCGAAATACTACTTGTATCGAATATAAGGAGCTAAAACAATGAGAACCGACAAAATAAACTATGCTTGCGACGACTGCGGGGAAACTGCGACGTTTTCAAGCAAGGATAAAGCCCGGAAAAAAGGCGGTTGGGCTGTTGCCCGGGATAACAAATATTGTTATTGCCCGGAGTGCGCCCCGGCTCATAGGCTCGGCGGCGCGAACGGTAAGCGCAAGAACGCACGCCCGCGCCCCTGGCTTCCGAAAGGTTGTGTGCAGTTAAGCATAGACGTTAAATAAAAGGGTTAAGGAATGGCAGAAGCAACGGAAAAACAACTGAATAACAAGTTTTCCGTAGTACCTCCCGAGTTTTTCGGCAAGGACAGCTCGGCGCGCTTCCAGAGCGGCGGCAAGCGTTTAACCGCGTCAACAATGTTGACGGGGGCGCTTTTTAGTACGCGTGAAAACGTCCTCGGAAACGGCTGTAAAACGTCGTACACTGATATAAAAAACGAATTAGGTTACGCCCGCGCTACGACGGCGCGCAACGTTGAGAAGCTTACGCATAGCGGCATTTTTAACCGCTTCGGACAGTCGCAGTATACAGCGGTCTATACGCTCGATACAAAACACGGCTTGCCCGTTTATCATTTCTTACGTACCGAAACGTTTAACGGCGTGCGGTTAAGTAGTAATGACGTTTTAGTTCTTTCTAACCTTATACGGCATTATACGAACGATGAGCGCAAGCAAAAGTATTTTATCGGCGGTGAAAGCCGCGTTGCTTCGTTCCTGGGCTGTGTGGAAAGCACCGCGCACGGTGTAGTTAACAGGCTTTTAAAATCGGGGGTTATTCAACGTTTTGTATTAATCGACGGTAAGCTATCGCAGGGTAAAGGAATAAACGGCGTTTATCAGACCGTGTACATTGTCAACGACGAGATTTTAAAGCGCGTTAGAGATATCCGAAAAACAATAAGCAAGCAGAAGTCAGAGCAGGAAGCATTAAGAAAGCTTTTTTCGGAAAAGCCCGAACCCGCCGCAAGCTCGAATAAATCGCGCAAATCGCGGGGCGTACTTGAAAAATGGCGGCGCGCAACAAACTTGCTTGACCAGTGGCAAAGCACGCTTGCTTATATGCAGAATAAAGCAGAGAATAGCGCGGAAGCAATAGCAAAACAGTTTGCAAACGATTTTGCTTTCAATCAGTTAAAGCGCGATTACATAAGCACAAACAGCAAGTATATTAAAGCCGTAATGCAGAGCGGCGGGCAAAGTACGACGGAAACGGACGAGCTTAAAAAGAAGCTTGACGTTATTTTATCCGACGTTTTGAACTACTTGCAGGCGCACAACGTACCGAAAACGTACATACCCGACGACTGGCGGGCGTTTGTACGCGAAATATTAAAGCCTTAACAGGCGCGGACAGCTCCGCGC
>JAIDRX010000124.1 GCA_029061495.1 Clostridia bacterium | reverse complement strand
GTTATGTTCATAAACCGCCCCGACGTTAACGCTACCGACGAGGATATCGAAAAGAAGCATATCATTAAAGGTATGGCTGACTTAATTGTTGCCAAGCATAGAAACGGCGGACTTGACAGAATTAAACTTCGTTTCAAGGGCGAGCTGACGAAATTCGTCAACCCCGAACCTAACGAAAATCTTGAAGCGCCTCCCGAAGAAAGTCTGCCAGTTCCCGAGGACGTTCCTCCAATAGACGAAAATGCAATTTCACCCGACGAGGAAATTCCTTTCTAATTATGCAGACACGCATTTTGGCGATTGACGAAAATTCGCTTAACCTTTCAAAACAAATAATTTTACACGGCGGTGCGGTTGCGTTTCCTACCGAGACGGTTTACGGCTTGGGCGCAAATGCTTTTGATACCAACGCTGTTGAAAATGTTTTCAAAATTAAGGGGCGGCCGAACGACAATCCGCTTATTGTACACGTCCATAAGAATTACGATATTTCTACTCTCGTTTCATATGTCCCCGAGTATTCAAAAAAGCTTGCAAAAGCATATTTGCCCGGTCCATTGACAATGGTCTATAAAAGTTGCGGAAAAGTGAGCGGTGCGGTTTCGTGCGGGCTTGATACGCTTGCAATAAGAATACCGTCGCATGAGGGCGCGCAGAAATTTTTAAAACACGTTAATTTGCCGATAGCAGCACCTTCCGCAAATATTTCAAAACATGTAAGCCCCGTAACAGCCGAACACGTTTTTTCCGACCTTAACGGCAGAATAGAAGTTATTCTCGACGGAGGAAAGTGCGAGGGTGGAATAGAAAGTACCGTACTCGATTGTACGGGAGATATTCCCGTGATTTTAAGAAGCGGCCTTATTACCCGCGAAATGATTGCAAAAATTGCCGGAGAGTGTGGCGAGTATGTTTTAAAAGACGGTGAAAAAGCACGCTCCCCCGGAATGAAATACAAGCACTACTCGCCCGACTGCAAAACAATGCTCTTTAATTTTGACGAAAGGGATAAGGCGGTTGAGGAATATAGTAAATTTAATAATGACGGAATAAGCGCATATATTTTGTGCGACAATAAAACGGCAAAACTGATCAACGTTGAAAAAATTTTAAATCTCGGTGAAACCGAGTGTGAAATAGCTTCAAACCTCTATTTTAAACTCCGCGAGGGCGAAAAAAAAGCGCAATTGATCATTGCGATTGCGCCCGAAAATCAGGACGGAGTTATGGTCGGGGTTATGAACAGACTGACTAAGGCTTGTAAATGAAAAGAAAGAAATTAATTTTTGTCTGTACGGGCAATACCTGCCGTAGTCCTATGGCGGAGCTGCTTTTAAAAGACAAAATCAAGAAAAACAAAATAAAGTGGTGGGACGTATCTTCGTGTGGTATTCATGCGGAGCTTGGCAGTGGCATAAGCCAAAATAGCGCTATTGTGCTTAAAGAGCTTGGAATAGCTTCTGATAAGTTTGCGCCTAAACAGCTTACGCAAAAGCTTATTTCCGCAAGTACGCTTGTTATTTGTATGACTTCAAGTCAGAAACAAATGCTTGAAGGCTGCGGAAACGTGGTTTGCGTTAAGGATATTTGCGGCTATGACGTTCCCGACCCTTACGGTTGCGGCGTTGAAGTTTACCGCGCCACGCGCGACGCTCTTTCGACTTCGTGCGATTTGATAATTAAAAATTATATTTTACCATATAAAGATTAAAGGAGAAAAAATGAAAATTGCTTTGGCGTGCGACCACGGCGGTCTTAATTTAAAGAAGGAAGTTATCAAATATCTTACCGAAAACGGCTACAAATATGTTGATTTCGGGACAAACAGTTTTGACAGTTGCGACTATCCCGATTTTGCTTTGCCTGCGGCTGAAGCCGTTGCAAGCGGAGAGTGCGGCAAGGGTATTATAATTTGCTCTACGGGTATAGGCGTTTCTATCGTTGCGAATAAAGTGCCGGGAGTTAGATGCGCGCACTGCCACGACAGCTACTGTGCCGAGTTCACCCGCCGCCACAACGATGCAAACGTGCTTGCCATGGGAGAAAAGGTAGTAGGCATAGGTTACGCGTTAAAGATAGTTGAAGCTTTTCTTACGACCGAGTTTGAGGGCGGCAGACATCAGCGCCGCGTTGATAAAATAACCGCAATTGAAAAAAAGTACTGTAAGTAAATGGTTGTTTTGGATATAACCTCTTGTAATTTATTTTAAAATCTACACAAAATAGTATTACGGAGGTAATTTATGAGATTGAATTGCGGTGATACTTGCCCAAAGTCCGGCGCATATAAGGTTGTCGACGCTAAGGGTAACGTAGTTAATTCGGTTTGGGTAGGCGAAGGCGAAACCATGCCCCCTACACAATATTCCGACTGCTATTATGAATCCGAATCTTAAATAATAAAATAGGAAGCCGCGCTTTTTTAAAGCGCGGCTTCTTTAAATTTTTATCAACTTATTATTTTTAAAGCAGTAAATGTTTTCTTTTTTATAACCGTATTTTAGACTTTTAAGTGCTATATGCGGTTCAAATGTAAAATATTTAACGCTTTCAAGAGTTGCATGGTTTCCTTTTTCGATATAAATTCTATCTTGTTTATCTGTTACGATGGAATGTCCCAAATTTCCCATAAAATCTAAATTTATATAACCGTTATCATCAATAAATTCGTTTATATGTAAGTAAAGCTCTTCAAAAGTTGTTTTTGGTGTGGCAAAGGACAATAATTCGCTATGTAATTTATCTTCCATAAGTAGACCGTTTTTCCATTCGGTATTGCTTATTTTGTTTATATCGTTTACAACAACGCCGTTTTCAATAATAATCGTTCTTGCATAATCACCCCAAACGTTATCAACTTGCGGACTTAAATCAACTGTAATTATATCGGTTTCTTTAATAATACTATTGGCAGTTTTATATTGTTTGCCTGATACGGATAACGTTGTTTCATTACCTGAAAACACAAATGCACCTATATCCCAATACCAAAAAGAGGTAGCGCCAAGCGACAACATTTTATTTTCGGCAAGTTGTCTTAGTTCTGGTAAACTCATTCCGAGTTTTATTTGGAATTTTATAAACGACATAGTTTGCTTTGCAATTTGCTGAACTTCGGTTACAGTCATTTGGTTTCATCCTTTATATTTGATATATCATAGCTCAATATTGAGTTAATTATTGATAAACAAAAAACCTAAATTAAACACGGTTATTAGTGTCCAATTTAGGTTAGTTTTTGGTGCGGATGAAGGGATTTGAACCCCCACGGTCGCCCACAGGAACCTGAAACCTGCGCGTCTGCCAGTTCCGCCACATCCGCAAAGCATAAAAATTATAATAAAATAATTTTGCCTTGTCAAGCTAAACCCGAGATGTTTTCTGTATTTTGTATGTTCTGAAATTTTGTGTTTTAATTTTACTTAAATTTATATT
>JAIDRX010000123.1 GCA_029061495.1 Clostridia bacterium | reverse complement strand
GTCATGATTTACGACCTCGGCGGCGGCACCTTCGACGTTTCCATTCTCGAAATCGGCGACGGCGTATTCGAAGTTTTGGCAACCAACGGCGATACCCACCTCGGCGGCGACGACTTCGACAACAAGATTATGGACTACCTCGTAGACACCTTTAAGAAGGAGACGGGCGTAGACCTTTCAAAAGATAAGGCGGCTATGCAGAGGCTTAAAGAAGCGGCTGAAAAGGCTAAGATAGAGCTTTCGGGCATGAGCACGACAAATATCAACCTTCCCTTCATTACGGTAGTAGACGGTACCCCCCAGCACCTCGATATAGACCTTTCAAAGCAGAAGTTCGACAGCTTGACTTCAGATCTCGTTGAAAGGACTGTCGAGCCCATGAAAAAGGCTATGCAGGATGCGGGACTTTCCTACGGCGATATAAACAAAGTTATTATGGTCGGCGGCTCGACGCGTATCCCCGCCGTATTCGATAAGGTAAAGAGTGTTACGGGCAAAGAACCTTTCAAGGGCATCAACCCCGACGAGTGTGTGGCTATCGGCGCGGCTATTCAGGGCGGCGTTTTATCGGGCGAAGTCAAAGACGTGCTTTTGCTTGACGTTATGCCTCTGACTCTCGGCATCGAAACACTCGGCGGCGTGTCAACTCCTTTAATCGAGAGAAACACGACCATCCCCGTTAAAAAGAGTCAGGTATTCTCAACCGCGGCGGATAATCAGCCCGGCGTTGAAATCAACGTTTTGCAGGGTGAAAGAAAGTTCGCCCGCGACAATAAATCGTTAGGTAAGTTTATGCTTACCGATATTCCCCCCGCACCCCGCGGAGTTCCCCAGATTGAAGTTACTTTCGACGTAGACGCTAACGGCATTGTAAACGTTACGGCAAAGGATTTGGGTACGGGCAAGAGTACAAACATTACGATAACGGCTTCTACAAACCTTTCCGAAGAGGATATCGACAAGGCGGTCAAGGACGCTGAAAAGTATGCGGAAGAGGACAAAAAGCGTAAGGAAGCGGTTGACAACAAAAACACGCTCGAGAGCATGATAGACAGCCTTGAAAAGACCGTAAAGGAAGCGGGCGACAAGCTCTCCGACGACGACAAGAAGGTAGTAGAGGATGCGGTAGCAAAGGCAAAGACCGAACTCGAGTCAAACGACAACGACCGCATAAAGGCGGCTATCGATACGCTCTCTAACGAAATTCAGCCTATAGTTGCTAAGATGTATCAGCAGGCGGGCGGTCAGGGTAATCCCGACGGCGGCAACGGCGACGATACGGAGTTCAGACAGCACTAATACAATTCACAAATTTTCCGTGCTATTATGCGCACGGAAAATTTCGTGATTTTGAGGGCTACTCGCCCTCTTCGCGCGATATGTAAGGGCAAAAACTTATATAATCGCGCGAATTCACCTCGCTGAGGCGCAGGTATGTGCAAATTGTGTGCGCTACGCAAAAGCGTGGTTTTGCTTGCGCCTAAAAATATTTATTATTAATCACACATCAAGTTAAGGCGCATTTAAGGACATATCTCTATGGCGGATAAAAACTATTACGATATTCTCGGCATATCCAAAACCGCGTCGCAGGACGAAATCAAGTCGGCTTACAGAAAGCTTGCTAAGCAGTATCACCCCGACTTTCACCCCGGCGACAAAGCGGCGGCGGAAAAGTTTAAGGAAATAAACGAGGCTAACGCAGTCCTTTCGGACGAGCAAAAGCGTAAGCAGTACGACTTCGAGCTCGAACACCCCGGCATGGGCGGCGGAAATCCTTTTTCCGGCGGATTTTCGGGCGGAGGCATGGGCGGCTTCGAGGATATAATAAGTTCTATGTTCGGCGGCTCGTTCGGCGGAGCATTCGGAGGCGGCGAACCCAAGAGGGCGCGCGGCGCCGATATCGAGCATACGGTCAGTCTTTCCTTCCTTGATGCTATCAAAGGCTGCTCGAAAGAGATAAGCTATATGCGCAACCAGCCCTGTGCTTCGTGTAACGGCACGGGCGCAAAGGACGGCACCGCGTTTAAAAAATGCGGGCGTTGCGGCGGAAGCGGCAAGGTAAAATTTCAGCAGGATACTATTTTCGGTAGAACAATTCAGGTTGGCGCATGTCCCGACTGCGGCGGCACGGGTAAAGAGATAACCGACAAATGCCCCGACTGCAAGGGCAAGGGCTATCAGCGCAGAGAGACGCGCTTCACAATAAACATACCCGCAGGCGTTGATAAGGACAGCAGTTTAAGAAAGCGCGGCTACGGTCAGGCGGCGGGTAACGGAGGGGAGAGCGGCGATTTGTACGTTTACTTCCGTATAGAGCCGCACAAGATGCTCCGCCGCGAGGACAGAGATTTGTATGTAACCGTTCCCATCTCTTACAGAACGGCGGTGCAGGGCGGCAAAATTCAGGTTCCCGGAATCGACGACACGTTAGAGCTTGCAATTCCCGAGTGTACTCCGTCGGGCACGCGTTTCTGTATGCGCGGCAAGGGTGTAAGGACGGTAAACGGCACGGGCAACCTGTACGTTACGGTTGAGATAGAAGTCCCCTCGAAGCTCTCTCGAGATCAGCTTAAAAAGCTCAACGATTATGAAAACAGCGTACCGCTTAAATCGTGCGACAACATGCAAAGATACTCTAACAACCTTTCCGCCGTGTACGGTAAAAAGGTAGATAAGCAATAAAATAAGAGAACCCGAAAGTGTTTCGGGTTCTCATTTTTTGTTAAAAAGTTATCCACCGCGAGTTGTCCACAATATACGGTGTGGAAAGTTTAAAAATACAATTATGCAAAAAGTTTTCCACAATTTATCCACAAAAGATAAAAAACCGCCAATTTAGGCGGTTTTTCGACAAATTTATTTTTACAAATGAATAATTTTATCCACAATTACCCTTTACGATAATTTCGCCGTCGCATTGCAAAACGCAGCCGCCGCGGATAATTTCGTCCACGCTTCCGACCTCGATTCTACCGCTTTTGGGGTTTTTAATCGAAATTATATGCCCCTCTATCGTCGCGTTGACGTCCGAGTACTCGAATGCCAAATCGCACCCCTCAGTCTTGCAGTTTATAAGCGTTAAATTTTTGCAGTAGCAGAGGGGCTGGGTGCCTATAATCGTGCAGTTAATAAGCGTAAGCCCGTCGGAGTACCAGCCGAGGTATTCTCCGCGCAGTACCGAGTTTTTTACCGTTACGTTTTTGCAGTGCCAGAAGGCGTCCTTTGTGTCGAACTTACAGTTTTCAACCGTAGCGCCCGCGACGTACTGGAAGGAGTATTTCCCCGTCATCTCAACGTTTTCAAGATTTAAATTTTCGCACTCGAACATAAAGTACTCGGCTTTCGCCTTGCAGTTTAAAAGTTCAATATTTTTGCACCGCCAGCCGAACTCGGGCGAGTCTATCTCACACCCCGACAAGGTTATATTTTCGCACTCGCGCAAAGCCTTAATTCCGTCAAGCGTGCTGCCGGCAATTTTTCCGTCAATGCAGTACCAAAGCGCGGCGCGGGTAAGCGTGTCCATATTACAGTTTTCAACGCTGAACTTTTCCGCATGCCAGAGGGGGTACCGCAAGGAAAATTTACAGTTCTTAACTTCTATATTGCGGCACTCTTTCAGCGCGGACTCACCGTCCGCAGGTCCTGCAAAGGTGCAGTTTAAAACCGTTGCGTCAGTCAGGTTGTAAAGCGCGCGCTCTTCGTCCAAAGTCTGATTTTCTACAATTTTTTTCATTTGATTTACCGATGTTTAAAATAGTGATATAAAATATTTGACATATATTATATAACCATTTATAATACGCGTAAACCATATAAATTGTCATCGGAGGACTGACCGCCGCAGCGGCTCGGTCGGAGAAGATGTCGGGTGCGCCCGGATTATTGAAAGATAACCCACGGCGTTCTTTTTTTATCGAATATGAAAATACAGCTTTCGGACCATTTCACTTACAAAAAACTTTTAATATTCGTAGCTCCGTCGATTATTATGATGGTGTTCACCAGCATTTACAGCGTGGTGGACGGACTTTTCGTATCCAATTTTGCGGGGTCGGAGGCGGTTGCCGCCATAAACTATATTTACCCCGTATTTATGATATTCGGCTCTATCGGTTTTATGATAGGCGCGGGCGGAAGCGCGCTCGTCTCCAAAACCCTGGGCGAGGGCGATAAAGAGCTTGCAAACAAATACTTTTCGTTGCTCGTCTACATTACTGCGGGCATAGGTATAGTAATAGCGGTGGGGGGACAGTTTGCAATTCCGCCGCTTGCGCGTCTTTTAGGCGCTAATGAAGAGCCTATTTACGGCTACTGTGTAATTTACGGTAGAATACTTCTCGCAACCCTGCCGTTTTTCATATTGCAGAATATTTTCCAAAGCTTTTTCGTAACTGCGGAAAAGCCCCGTCTCGGTCTTATAGTAACGGCTTCGGCTGGCGTTCTGAATATGGTTCTGGACGCAATTTTCGTCGCAGGCTGCGGCTGGGGGCTTACGGGCGCGGCTATTGCAACGGCGGTGAGCCAGGTTTTCGGCGGAGTTTTTCCCGTAATTTACTTTTTCTGCAAAAACAAATCGCTTTTAAGGCTTACAAAAACCAGATTTTACGGCAAAGCCTTTTTAAAGTCGTGCACAAACGGCTCGTCCGAGTTTTTGTCAAACGTATCGAGCGCGCTCGTCGTAATTTTGTATAACCACCAGATAAAAAACCTCGTCGGCGACGGAGGGGTTACGGCGTACGGCTCGATAATGTACATAGCAATGATTTTCTTTTCCGTCTTTATGGGCTACGCCGTCGGGTGCGCGCCGCTGATGGGCTTCAACTACGGTGCGCAGAACAAAGAGGAGATGAAAAACCTGTACGGCAAAAGCCTTGTAATTATGGCGCTGACGGGGCTTTGTATGTTCGGGCTTTCGGAAGCGCTTGCAAGTCCGTTTATTAAAATATTCGGCTACGAGCATGACTTGTACGAAATGGCTTTGCGCGGTTTCAGAATATATGCGTTTATATTCATATTGGTGGGCTTTAATATGTACGGCTCGTCGCTGTTTACAGCGCTTAATAACGGACTAATTTCGGCTTTGGTGTCGTTTTTGAGGACGATAGCCTTCCAGATAACCGCCGTAATGGTTCTGCCTATGTTTATGGGGCTTGACGGAGTTTGGTGCGCCTCGCTGTTTGCGGATATCGCCGCGCTTATAGTTACGCTTATTTGCATATGTTGTTTCCGTAAAAAATACGGCTACGCATAGCGTTTTTATACATATGTATCGTAATAAATATGAATTTTACGCCGCCCGAGCAAGGCTCGGGCGGCTTTTTTATGCCTAAAATCGACCTGAAAGGGGTAAAATTTGCGCAAAAACAATTGAAATACGCCGCCAACGCAAGTAAGACACACTATATATAGTGGTTGTAAAAATTGGCAACCACAATTTTAAAAAATTTGTCAAAAAAGTATTGTTTTTTGAAATTCGCTATGATATAATCACCATACCACATTATCTAATTTAATATTTAAACTGCAGAATAACAGATTATTTTTTTAATCTGCACTGGGGTTAAAACAAGGCATTTGTATCTCTTGTTTTCAATTCAATTTGCCCCAATGCAGATTAGATTAGATGGTGTGGTAACCTGAAGAGATATTACTTGCGGGTGTGTCTCTCAGGGGACACACTTTTATTATATATATAATGTAATGGTGTGCCTCTGGGCAAAAGACAAGCAAAAAGCGTGTATCTCTTTGGGAGATGCACGCTTTATTCGTGTTGTTAATGTGGTAAAAATTTAAAAATCACCCTTATTTAGCGAACGGCAAAGTAGGGAACAAGGAGATACATTATGTCAAAACTGTTTAAAAAGGTGGCGCTAAGCGTACTGTGCGCAATACTTCTTGCTTGCACGGTTACGGTCGGCACGATTTTGGGCTTAAACAGCAGGGCAGACAAACTTAAAGGACTTGCAGACGGCAACGGAACCGGCGCAAGCGCTTCAAGCGCGGCGGCGGCTATTAAGCCTACCTTAAATACTAATTACGATTACGAAATTACGATAAAACAGGGCTCAAGCGATGCAGAAAAGGCTGCGGCTTGGGACGAGGCTATACGCTATGCGGGCAAGCACACCCTTATAAAACTTGAAGACGACTGGACTGCGCCCTCTACGTCGGGCAGTCCGGATTTCGGTATAACTCCGACTGACGTTTCGCAAACCCAAGGTACGCTTTACATACCGGCTGGCGTAACCATAACGCTTGATTTAAACGGTCACACTCTTGACAGAGGGCTGAAAGACTTGCCGTCGTCAATAGACGGTATGGTTATATGGGTGAACTGCGGTACGCTTAATATTATAGACGGTTCGGGTGACGACAGCGGCGTTATCACGGGCGGACACGACTATTCCGCCGGCGGCGTCTGGAACGACAGCGGCGTTTTGAATATGTACGGCGGCACCATTACGGGTAACAAGGGCGAGCCTGAAGATACTAATGTTGCGCAAACTGCCGGCGGCGGCGGCGTAGTAGTGACGAATAACGGCGGTAACGGCGGTACTTTCAATATGTACGGCGGCAAAATTACCGACAACCAAACAATAAAGACTAACTCCAAAAAGAAGTCTCTGGGCGGCGGCGTATACGTATACGGCGGCAGTACGTTCAATATGTACGGCGGCGAAATTTCAAATAACTCTGCCGATTGGGCGGGCGGTTTCGCGATTGAAGGTTCAGACTTCACAATGTATGGCGGTAAAATTACCCGCAACCAAACAAGCGCGACAACCGACGGCGGCGCGGGCGGACAGATTTACGCAAACAGTACAGCCGTTATTAACGGCGGTGAAATTTCATACAACGTAGCGCAGGGTCCAGGCGGCGGACTGTATATATCTAATGCAAACCTTGTTGAAATTAACGGCGGTAAAATTACCCGCAACCGTGCGCTTGGAACTTCTTACGTCTCTTCTACGGGCAATACCAAAGCTCGTACGGGCGGCGGCGGAATGTATATAGAGTCAAGCTCTACCGTAGTTATGAACGGCGGCGAAGTTTCATACAACTACGGTATGGAAGGCGGCGGCGTTAAGCTTTGCAACAAGTCCGATTTCACAATGAACGGCGGTATTATAAAGGGCAACGATTCAATGCCCGACGGATACGGCTCTACGGGAATTTGTGCCGGATACGGCAACAACGGCACGTATAAATGTTACGTATATCTTAACGGCGGACAGATTGTTGACAACAATAAAGGTGATACCGGCTATTCTTATGCGGATACGTGCGAAGGCGTTACCATAGCTAAATATTCCAAAATTGAAATAGGCGGACCGGTAGTTATAGCAAACAACGGTAAAACCGACACCGCTAGCAACAACCTTCCTCACGATTTATGGCTTGAAGAATACGGTCAGTTAACGGTAACGGGACCTCTGTATAAAAACGGTAAGTCCGCTCAGGTAGGAATTTACAGTTCTTGCGGCACTGCAACAAATCAAGACATAGTTAAAGGCGTAACGTCCGATAACCTCTGCGGATATCACTGGTCCCAGTTTTTCAGTAGTCAGAATAAAGGTTATAAATTTAATCTTGTGAATACCGCTTTAAGGTTTGTTGCGGATAGTACGGGAACAAGCTATTTTAAATGGTCTTATAAGACGGAGAATGCAGACGGCACTGACAGCAACTGGGTTAACCTTAACGATGGTTCACTTTACGCAAAATTTACATACGGTGAAAAAATTAAGGCTGTAAAGGCCGTTGGCACCGACGGCACAACCACTGCAACGTTTACCTGGCCTAACGGTACGGAAGGCGGAACCAACTTTGATAAGGCTGTTTTAGTCGAGGAAAAGGTTAATCCCGCCCCGGCAGGCGCGACTACCATTAGTTACACCGAGACCGATGTGCTTAACAGCACCGCATTAAACCAAACGGGTACTTATAATTTCTTTTTCGATATACAACCCGTACCTCTAACCGGTGTTGCTTATTATAATTCGTTCAGTATTGAAATCGTACCCAAAGATATAGCGGTTATTATAAACAACGACAACCAAATGTACGGCGAGACGATTACGCTGGACAACAACTTTAACAACACGGTAGATCCTACCCTCGGCGCGCCGAAGGGCGGCTGGCAGCTTGATAGCAGCAGCACGCTTGCAAGCTGGGATAACTATTCGGATTTAGGCGTACAACTTTCAAAGTACTACGGCCATAACGCCGGCGGTTACGTAATTACGAATGACATAACGGCAACTACAAACAAAAACTACAATATAACTTATACAAACGCACAGTTTACCATAACTCCGCGCCCCGTTACAATAATTTTGCACGACGACTGGGCGGAGTACAGCGTTAAGGTTGCGCTTAACCAAAAACCCGTAACAACTAATGAAATGGCCGTGGGCGATATTACCACGGATAACGGTAAATATTACGACAGTAAGGGCAACCTTGTAGACAGTGCAACTGCGCCCGCAAACCGCATTTACGCAAACGGAAGCAAAGTGTATAAGAGCGGTTGGCGCTACATGGATACCAGCAAGACTTTTATTGCGGCGGATGTGGATATCGTAAACAGCGTTTATCCCGTGGTGCTTTCAAGCCCCGCTGTGGTATCAAGCGGCTATACGGCGCAGGGTACTTACGACATAACAGCAAAGTGTACAAACGCTAACTATACGGTAACCTTCTTAAAGCCCGACGGGACCGCTCCTACGGCAGGAAACGAGGCAAAGGCTACCTTCACCGTAACGGGTGCGGCGATAAGCGTTAAAGACCCCGATACAACTAACCAGTACGATAAAAAGTCGTACACTGGTAGCGCGCAAAACGTACTTATACCCAACGGCTACATAATACTTAAAGCGGGCGTTTCTACAAGCGCGCAAAAGCACGTCGTATTCACGGAGGGCGATTCGAATATCCCTGCTTCAACACCTGCGGCAGACCACCCGACTTTCTGGCAGAGCGCAGGCGCGGTTACCAAAACGAGCGCGGGCAAGTACGTTGTTTACACGCTTATAACCGCAACCAACCACGAGCCTTTGGTTCACGTTTGGAACTTTGAAATCGAAAAGACCAAAGCTTCGTTCACTTTAAGTGCGAAGCACGGCACGGATGCCGTTACTGCGGGCGGTAAAGTAACTTTTGATAACGTTGCGGTTGTAGTAGACATTACGTTTACGACTACCGGCGCAACCAAAACGAATTGCCCCGTACAGATTTTCTACGTAGGTACAAATAACAATTACGGAACCGCGGCGGACGATACTTATAATGACGATAGTAAGGATAAGGACAACAGCGCGCTTGGTCTCGGCAGCTCAACCGCACCTAAAGAGGCGGGCGAGTATACTGCTACCGTAATTTTAAACCCTATGGCTACAAGCGACTATATCCTTGACACGGCAAGCACAAGCACGTTCAGCTTCACAATCGAGGCTCAAAAGATTAGCGTGCCCACGGCGGCGTTTGCAACCGGTTCGGGAACGTATAACGGTAGCACGCAGACCGTTAACTACACCTACAACACGGACGCTGTAAAAGTTACGGCTTGCGACAGTATTGTAGACGGTTCAAAAACTTATTCAGACTTAACTAAGGGTACGCCTGTAAATAACGCAAACAAAACGACGACAACCCCGTTCACTGCGACTAACGCAGGCGACTACGCGGTTAAGTTCGATTTGACCAGCACGCGCAACTACAAGTGGGACGATAACGACAATCCCACGGGTGCACAGATAGTAACCTGCACGGTTAAAAAGGCTCAGCTCGATTTCGAGCTTGTTTCCCCCGTAACAAAGGACGGAAATGAGGTCTGGATTTGGGACGCAGGCACTACCGCGGACGACGGAATTACCGCAAAAGCAAATTCGCTTACCGGTCTTATTACAGGCGACGTCGTTACCTTTAACGTAAGCTGGTACAAGTATGCGAGCGGCGCGGCAGGTAATATTACCGCATTGCAGAGCGATATCGGTTACGGCGATTTAGACGTTGATATTGCAACCTTTGACGAGCAGGCAACCTATTTCTTGCTTATTCAGGTTGCGGCAGGCGCTGCGGGTAACGCAAACGACAATTATTGCTTAAAGTTTGACGATAACCACTTCACCCCTAAGTTAGAGGGAGTAAAGACGAGGGAAATTACCGTCGGCGCGGGCAAGGTTGACGTAAGCAGAATTATATGGAACTGGCAGCACGAAAACTCGGGCGTTAACCCTGCAAAGTACGTTAAAAACGCGGACAACGCAGACGACAATACCAAGCTCGAATATAAGGCAACGAAATCCGGTGAAGTCTGGACGGCAACTAACATTTTAATTACGGCTGATTTGTCGGATTTGGACTATCTCGAACTCGATACCTCAAAGGGTACGAACGGCTTCGAAATAGGCACGGTCGACGGCAAGGAATACGGCAACAAGTTCAGCAATGCAGGCACGCACGTAACGAGAATTTATGTCAAGATAAAGGACGGCTCGAGCTACGAGTTTGATACGGCTGACAAGTCTACGTATACGGCGGACAGCAAAAAGACGGCGTACGTTGACTTCGAGTGGGAGATTGCTAAAAAGGTTATTTCCTTCGTTGACGACGGCGGCGACTCGGTTGTAGAGTGGGTATATTATACTTCAAAAAACAATGAAAAACCCGCGGCCGACGCAACCTGGACGAAGTACTCGGATACCAATAAGCCTTCCTACACGGGCAAGCGTATTTACGTAAAGGTTTCGGACGATTATCTCAAGGGCTTAGGCATTAGCCTTGACGATATCGAGATTGAGTATGAGGGCGATTACGGCGTAAATTTACCTACTACGGCAAACCCGAAAAATACAACGACGGCTTCGGCTACGCTAAGCGGAGAATCTGCAAAGAACTATACGCTTAAAACGACCGATTTGCCCGACTTCGAGTGGGAAATCGGAAAGACCAAGGTTACCGTTAACGGCTGGAATAAGTACGGCCAGACTCTTTCGGACGACGACGGACACGAGTTCAATCTGCCCGGTGTAAAAATCGTCGGCGACGATGAAACCGCTAAAAAGCTTGCGGAGCTTATCGAGTATAAGTATACGTATACGATTCCCGGCGGTGAGACTAAAACCGACGTTGACAAGGACGAAATGATAGCAGATCTGTTCGCAATAGCGGACGAAAACGGTCAGCCTATCTCTATAAAAGTAACGGCGGATTTGTCCGACGACGCTAAAAAGAATTACGACATAGCTTTCGACGGAGCAAACAGCACTTATAACTCTTCGATAGGCGATAACAAGCTTAAAATTTATATAAGCCTTGAAAATGCAACTTCGGTTTACGGCGATGTTAAGTTTGCGCTTAACGCTTATTACTTCATCAACAACGATACGACGGATTCCCGTCAGACGTATGACAACAGAGAGTATCTCGAAGTAGAAATCGAAGCTCCCAACGGCGATAAAAACACGCTTAAATTTACGGAGCTTGCAAACTTCGGCGAATACATTAAGAACGCGGGTGAGTATAAGCTTACGTTTAAGATTACAAACGAAGACGAGCTTGAAATTTACAAGCTTGCAAAGAGCAGTGCAACCTTCACCGTTACACCCAAGCCGATAGCTGTTCCCCAGATTACGGGCGACATAATATTCAACGGCGTAAATATTAAGCTTACGGATCACCTTGACGCCAACTATAAGTTGTACCTTGATATGGTAAACGACGAGGGCGACCCTCTCATAAAGTGGACGGCGTACACGGAGGAGCGCAACGTAGGTGATGACTACAAAGCAACGCTTACGCTTACCAGCACGAACTACGTCTGGGCATACCCTGAGAATACACAGGAGCCTATGAAGGCGCTTGCGCGTTACACGGTAGTTGACGAAACGCTTGCGGTTACAGGCGACGACGTCAATGCAAACTACACCTGGGAGATTAAACCCTTCGTTCTTGACGGCGACAACCTCTGGAACCTCAAAGGAAAGGACGGCGCTTCGGTTAACCTGCCCGAGTGGGTAACGGCGATGATTGCCGAGGAAAAAATCGACCTTTCGTTGGAGTATGGCTACCGTACAGATAAAGCGGCGATACCCGAAAAGACCGTTGATTTCAAGGGTGGAAACTCTTTCTGGGTAGAGGCTTATTTAGGCGGCGCTGATAAAGACAACTTCGTATTTGCGAATGGTAAAACTACCAGCGAAATGGTAGAGTATACCGTACCTCAGAGCGGAGCGGCGGCGTTCTTCGGAAGCGCGTTGAACTTCGTAAAGAATAACTGGCTGTGGTTCGTAATCGGCGGCGCGGCGCTTCTGCTTTTGATACTGTTGATAATAATAATCGCTGTAGCAAAGAAGAAGAAAAAGAAGAAGGCAGCCGAAGAGGAAGCTAAGAAAGAGAAAGAAGAAGCTAAAGCTGCGGCGGCCGCGGCGGCAGGAATGCCCATGGCGGCTATGGCAGGTATGGCTATGGCGGACGACGGCAGGGCGGCGCGCGCCGAAGCGGAAGCGGCAAAGGCTAAAGCTCAGATGGAAATCGAGCGCGCTAAGATGGAAGCCGAAATGGCTAAAATGCGTGCGCAGATGGAAGCTCAGCAAGCTCAGCAACAGCAACCCGCTCCCCAGCAGGTACAGCAGCCCGTTCAACAACCCGCGCAACAGCCTCAAAATAATGTGGACGCAAACGTTATTGCGGAATTAAAGGCAGAACTGGCGGCTTTACGCGCATCGCACGCTGCGCCTTCGCCTTCGTACTCGCCTGCACCTTACGGCGGAGAATCGAGCGCGTTGGCAAAGATAGAAGCGGAGCTTGCCGCAATGCGTTCAGAACAGCGCGTATTGAGAGAGGCAGAGCTTAAAGCTTCTCAGGAAGTTGCGGTTGAAAAGATGAAGACGGAATTCGCACGCCTGCGCGCAGACTCGCGCTACGGTTACAACCAGCCTTCGGTTTTACCTGACTTGCAAAATGCAATTGCTTCGGGAGATATGCCCGCAATTCCCGCTAACCTTGTCGGGGCGTTGATACTCTCGGCTATGAACATGGCAAACAAACAGCCTGCACAGCCCGCGGAACAGCCCCCTCAGGTAATCGAAGCGGAGTCGCAGTCGGGTGCGGTAAACACCCCTACGATGTATCCGCCCGATGCGGTAATCACAACTACTACGACGGTAGATACGACTAACCGCACGAGGGAATCCGCAAGCCGCACGGAAAACCGCGACAGTCTCGACAGCCGCGAAAGCCGTGACAGCCGTATGGACGATATTTTCGATATCGACGGCTTCTATGACAAGTTTGAAGGCAACAAGTAAATAAACAAATAGGCGGAGCCGCATTTTGCGGCTCCGCCTTATTTTATATGCGGTTATAATCTTGCCGTCGTGTCAATTATTATAAAGATGAAATTTTTAAATTAGGGCTTGCAATACGGTTAAAAAAGTGTTACAATAATTTAAGTGGAAAAAATTACCTGATTTTACGGCTTAGCGGAGTTTTATATGGACGGAATTATTAAAAGCATAACCGAGGCGGAAAGTAAAGCCGCGCAAATAAAAGCTGAGGCTTTGGACAAGTCTGCGCAGATTGCCGCGCAGGCGGAAGAACGCTCTGCCGAAATAGGAAAACTTTCGCAGGCGGAGTGCAAGACCTTGCGCGAAAAGAGTATAAAATCAGCTTATGACGAGGCGCAGAGAAAGTACGACGAAACCCTTGCCGAAAAGAGAGCGGAGGCTTCAGTCTACGCCGAAAAATGCTTAAAGAAAGCCGATAAACAAATTAACGATATAGTCAGGAGGGTAACGGGTGGCAGTCGTTGAAATGGGCAAACTTAACCTCGTTGCCATGTCCTACGATAAAGATGCGCTTTTAAACGCGTTGCAGAGGACGGGCGCAACCGAGATTAAGTATCACTTCGATGCCGAAAATACTACGCCTATGACCGCGGACTGCGAAGGACTACGCGAGAGCCTCGCCGCCGTGGAGTCTTCGCTTGCCCTTCTTTCCTCGTGCACGGAAGAGTATTTAAAAGAGCATAAAATCAAGTCCGAAATTTTAAAGGACGGATTTTCTGTAAGCTATTCCGAGTTTATCGCCGCAAACGAAAAGCAGGGTGAGGTTGCCTCGCTCGTTGAAAAAATAAACGAACTTTCCGATAGGGAAAGGGACTTGAATGCAGAGCTTTCAAAACTGCGCAGGACCTTAAAGACAGCGGAGATTTATTCCGCCGTTCAACAGCCGCTTAATTATTTTTCGGACACGCTTCACGTCAAAGTAAAGCTTGGCGTAATTCCCGCCACGGTAAAGGGCAACTTTTTATCCGCAATTGAAAACTGCGGGCTTGCCTGTGTTACGGAAATTTCCGCAAATGCGGAAGAGGCGCTCGTACTTGTAACCGAGCATAAATCGTCAACAGAGGCGGAGAGTCTTTTGCCCGAGTACGGCTTTGCTGTATGTCCTTTTAACGGAGAAAACACGGGCGAGGAATTGTATAATTCTTTGTGTGCCCGTGAAAAGCAAATAAACGAAGATATCAACTCCGTTGCGGAGGAGTTCTATTCGCTTAGCGAAAATATCCGCACGCTTAAAGTATATTGCGACTATCTTTCGTTCGAGCTTGAAAAAGCCGAGCAGTCCGAAAAAATGCGCGAAACGCAGTCAACCTTTTTACTCGAAGCGTACGTTCCCAAAGAGGCGGAAGAGCTTGTACAAAACGCTATAAGCGAGGTTTCGTCCGCGGTTTACTTCGAGTTTTCCGAGCCTTCAGAGGACGAAGTTCCCCCGACTCTTTTAAAGAATAACCCCGTAGTCGAAAACTTTGAAGCGATTACTAATATGTACTCGCCGCCCTCTTCGCGCGAGTTTGACCCCAACACGGTAATGGCTTTCTTTTACAGCGTGTTTATTGGGTTCATAATGGCGGATATCGGTTACGGGCTTTTAATGATACTCGGCGGTGGCTTTATTTGGCTTAAAATGGGCAAAAAGGGCGGCATGATAGGTAAGCTCGGCGGAGTGTTCGCCATTGGCGGAATATTCACCATTATCTGGGGCTTTCTTTTCAACTCGCTGTTCGGATTTGCGCTTTTGCCGTTTAAAGTAATGCCAGACCTTCGCGGCGATGCTATGAGCTGGTCGCTTGCGGGAATAAAAGTACCCGCGCTTTTAATAGTCAGTATGCTTATAGGCGTAGTTCAGCTCGGCGCGGGGTATCTTTGTAAAGCAGTGCAGTGCTGGCGGCGCAAACAGGTCTTGGACGGAATTTTCGACGGGCTTGTCTGGACGGTATTCTCTGTCGGTGTAGAGCTTGCAATAGCGGGCTTTGTCGAGGAGTTCAACGTTTCTATATTAAGATTAATCGGCGGAGCTACGGCTGGCGTAAGCCTTATTGTGGCAATGCTTACCGCAGGCAGAAAGGAAAAGATCTTAGGCAAGTTCACAAAGGGCTTCGGCGCGGCTTACGGAGTTATCAACTACGCATCGGATATTTTAAGCTACGCACGATTATACGGACTGATGCTCGCAGGTGCGGTTATAGCCGATATCGTTTCGTCTAACTCGGTAAATTTAATTTCAAGCGGCAACGTCGCGTTTATAATTCTCGGCGTGGCGATAATGCTGATAGGTCATATATTCAACCTAGCGATAGGCTTGCTCGGCGCATACATTCACGACGCAAGGTTGCAGTACGTTGAGTTTTACGGCAGGTTTTACGAAGGCGAGGGCGAGCTGTTTACGCCCCTCGGCTCAAAGCATAAACACGTTTTAGTGTTATAAATTTAAGTAAAAAATCAATTGACGCGCAAGCGTTAGTTTTTGGAGGTTTATATGAATTTATCACTTTTGGCGGATTTGTCTGAAGCGGGCCAAAAAGTTGCAGACAAAGCGGAAGCAATCGGTTATCAGGGCTTTGCCGTCGCGATGATTGGCGTGGCTCTGTGCGTGCTTCTGTGCGGAATCGGTTCGGCTATCGGACTTTACAAAACAGGAACCGCGGCGGCGGGCGTGCTCGGCGAAGCTCCCAATAAGTTCGGTAAAGTGCTCGTCCTCGTGCTTCTTCCCGCAACGCAGGGTATTTACGGCTTCATTATCGGAATTATAGCTTCCGGCTCGTTAAGTCTGGATATGACGCTTACTCAGGGCTGGGCGATACTCGGCGCGGTAATGCCTATGGCTATTGCAGGTCTTGTAACTGGTATTTTCCAGGGTAAGTCGGCAGTTAACTGTATCTATGCGGTAGGCAAGCAGGACTCTCTCGGCGGTAAGCTTATTATCTATCCCGCAATGATAGAGTTCTACGCGATTTTGGGACTTATTATTTCCATAATGCTTATTCCTATCGTAGGTTAATATGAGCGAACAGGCGATAGTTGAAAGAATTATTTCCGACGCCGAACAGGCGGCGCGCAAAATAATAGAGGACGCTGAAAGCGCGGCGGATGCAACCGTTGCGCAAGCTTCCGAGCGCGCCGAAAGAAACAAACAGGGCACTCAAGCGGAAATAAAAGAAAAAGCCGCCGCAATTTTCGACGGAAAGGCGGCGCAGGCAAGGCTCGAGTCGGCTAAAATTCTACTTGGCGAAAAGCGCGGAGTAATCGACAGCGTTTACGCTCAGGCTTTAAATAAGCTTGTATCTTTAAGCGACGCGGAAACAGTCCGCTTTGCCGAAAAGCTTTTGCGCGCCCATGCGGAAGACGGCGACGAAATAGTGTTTGCCGAAAATTTCAAGTGCGTTCAGGACGTTGCAAAGCTTTCTGTAGTTAAAGAAAAGAAGCTTAAAGTTTCCCCCAAAAAGGTAAAGATAGACGGCGGATTTATTCTGCGCGGAAAGCTGTGCGACAAGGATATTTCCTACGGCGCTATACTTGCCGCGGACAGGGAAGAAAATCAGGCTAAAATAGCCGCTCAATTGTTTTTATAAGGTAATAGATGGCAAAGGACTTTACGTTCACAAACGGCGTTATTGCCGTAAAAGAAAAATTTCTGTTGTCTGACAGAATTTTAAAGCTGTGCGACTCGGGCGCGGAGGAAGCTCTGCGCGCGCTGACGGACTGCGGCTTCGGCAAGGGTGCCGAGGCGGCTTCCGTCTACGAGTTTGAAAAGCTTATCTCAGCCGACGGCGCGGCGATAGACGAGTTTATCCGCGAGTACGCGCCTTCGCAGACGGAGCTTATTTACCTTTTCGCCGCGCGCGATTTCCACAACGCAAAGGCGGTAGTAAAGGCGCACTGCTTAGGACTTGAAGTCGAAAATATGCTCGCTCCCGAAGGGCTTATCTCCATAACGCAGATTATGCAGTGCGTGAGCGAAAATAAGTTCGAACCCCTCGGTGAAATTTTGGGCGGAGCAACCAAAGCCGCGTACGAAAAGCTGACCGATACGGAAAGCGGAGCAGCGGGCGCGGAAATAGGCGCTATTTTTGAAAAGGCGCTGTTCGAGTACTTATCTTCGGTCTGCAAGAAAAACCGCACGTTAAAAAAGCTTTTGGCGGCAAAGGCGGATATGACCAATATTCTGGTCGCGCTGCGCTCAGAGGATGCGGCGGAAGCGGCTAAGTTTTACGTTTCGGGCGGAAGTCTTTCAAACGTAAAGCTTGAAAAGCTGTTCGAGCCCGATACCGATAAAAGGGCGCACGCGTTAGACGGTACGCCGTACAACGACTTTTTGGCGCTGTGCCTTGCGGATAAAAACGCAAATCTGCCTTTAACGCAGGCAGAGCGCGCTATGGAAAGCTACGAGGCAAAGTTCTTTTCGGCACGCAAGTACGAGCTGGACAAGCGCGAACCGTTCCTCTATTACGTGTTCAGGCGGCGCGCGGAAAACGCCGACGTTCGCATTCTTTTCGTCTGCCTTTTGGCAGGAATGGGAGAGAGAGAAATTAAGGCAAGGCTCAGGGCGGTATAGGTGATATTATGACGGGTAAAATGGCGATAGTCGGCGACGGCGACAGCATAACCGTTTTTAAGGCGGCGGGCGTTGACTCGTTTCCTGCCGAAAACGAGGCGAAGGCAAAGGAAGTTTTGCGCAGAGTCGCAAAAGACTATCAGATAATATTTTTAACCGAAGAGCTTGCGCGCCCTTTAAGCGAATTTTTAAAACGCTTCGACGAGGAGCCTTACCCCGTAGTGTTGAGTATTCCGTCAAAGAACGGAAGCACGGGCTATGGCGACGAAATGCTTAAAAGCGCAATGGAGCGCGCTTTAGGCGTAGATATTTTGTTTAATAACTAAGCGATTTTTTTAAAATTATTTACGGCGCGAGCAAAAACGACGCTTTTTGCGTAGCGCACACAATTTGCGCAAACCTGCGGCTCACCGAGGTGAATGCCCGCAATTATATGTTTGTGTGCCCCTAACGTTGCGGGCAGAGGGCGAGAAGCCCTCAAATCACGGAAATTATCGACATCATCGAACGTCGAGAATTTCGTGAGATAGGAGTTTTTATGGGTAAAACAGTTAAAGTTTCCGGTCCTTTAATAATTGCGGAGGGCATGGCGGACAGTAAAATGTACGACGTCGTGCGCGTTTCCGATTTGGGACTTATAGGCGAGGTCATAGAGCTGAGAGGCGACAAGGCTTCGATTCAGGTTTACGAAGAAACTTCGGGCTTAGGTCCCGGAGAGGAAGTAGTATCCACAGGAGAGCCTCTTTCCGCCGAGCTTGCACCCGGTCTTATTACGGGTATATTCGACGGAATTCAACGCCCGCTTACCGATTTATTCTTTAAATACGGTTCGCGTATATCGAGGGGCGTTTCGGTAAACCACTTGGACAGAAATAAAAAGTGGCATTTTTCGCCTCGCGTGAAGTCTGGCGATACCGTGTCCGAGGGTGATATTTTAGGCGTCGTGCAGGAAACGGAAATTATAGAGCATAGAATTCTCGTTCCCAACGGAATAAGCGGAAAAGTAGTTTCCGTTGCGGAAGGTGATTTTACGATAGAGGAGACGGTTGCCGTTATTCAGACGGGCGCGGGCAAAAAGCCCGTGTGCATGCTGAGGAAGTGGCCTGTCCGTAAAGGCAGACCTTATAAGGAAAAGCTTTCACCCGACAGACCTATGGTTACGGGTCAGAGAGTTATAGATACGCTTTTCCCCGTAGCTCGAGGCGGAGTTGCGGCAGTTCCCGGTCCTTTCGGCAGCGGTAAAACCGTCGTTCAGCACCAGCTTGCAAAGTGGGCGGATGCAGACATTATCGTCTACGTAGGCTGCGGCGAGCGCGGTAACGAAATGACGGACGTTTTAAACGAGTTTCCCGCGCTTAAAGACCCCAAAACGGGCGAGCCTTTGATGAAGCGTACGGTGCTTATAGCAAACACCTCCGATATGCCAGTTGCGGCGCGCGAGGCTTCAATTTATACAGGTATTACCATTGCGGAGTACTTCCGCGATATGGGCTACAACGTCGCGATAATGGCGGACTCGACATCGCGCTGGGCGGAAGCTCTCCGCGAAATGAGCGGACGACTCGAGGAAATGCCCGGCGACGAAGGATACCCCGCGTACCTTGCAAGCCGACTTGCGGAGTTTTACGAGCGTGCGGGTATCGTCAAGCTTTTAGGTTCGGGCGAGCGTACCGGCTCGGTTACGGCAATAGGCGCGGTTTCCCCTCCCGGAGGCGATCTGAGCGAACCCGTAGCACAGGCAACGCTGAGAATCGTAAAGGTTTTCTGGGGACTTTCGGCTTCTCTTGCATACAAGAGGCACTTCCCCGCAATAGACTGGCTTATAAGCTATTCGCTTTACGCCGACAAAATGAAGGACTGGTACTCCGAAAACGTCGGGGCGGAATTCGTAAAATACCGCCTGTTTGTAACGACGATTTTGCAGGAGGAGGCGGCTCTCGAAGAAATCGTAAGACTCGTCGGAACGGACGCTCTTTCGTCAAAGGACAGGCTTACGATGGAAACGGCTAAAATTATAAGAGAAGACTTCCTGCACCAGAATGCATTTGACGACGTAGACACTTATACTTCGATGCATAAGCAGTTTTTAATGCTTAAACTCATATATGAATTTAATCAGCGCGCACGTGAAGCGGTTGAAAATTACGCTTCATTAAACGACATACTTGCATGCTCGTGCAAGGAAAAAATAGGCCGCGCAAAATATATCAAGGAAGAAGATATTGCCGAATTTGACGATATTTTAAAGCTTATGAGCGGGGAGTTAAAGTCGCTCTGTCAGGGAGGCGGCGAAGATGTTTAAAGAATATAAAACCATACGCGAGGTCGTAGGCCCCTTAATGCTCGTTGAAAACGTCAAGGGCGTAAAGTATAATGAGCTTGTAGATATAATCTGCTCTAACGGCGAAATCCGTCGCGGAAAGGTTCTGGAAGTTAATCTTGATAAAGCCGTTGTTCAGCTTTTTGAAAATTCGCAGGGTCTGCAAATTTCTGAGGCGAAGGCGCGCTTTACCGGCCACAGCCAGCAGCTCGCGGTATCGAAGGATATGCTCGGGCGCGTGTTCGACGGAATGGGTAATCCCCGCGACGGCGGCGCACCGATAATTCCCGAAAAGTTGATGGACATCAACGGCGAGCCTATAAACCCCGCCGCCCGCGACTACCCCAACGAATTTATTCAGACGGGTATTTCCGCAATAGACGGACTTAACACCCTCGTAAGAGGACAGAAGCTTCCCGTATTCTCGATGAGCGGCCTGCCGCACGCAGAGCTTGCGGCGCAGATAGCTCGTCAGGCAAAGGTTCGCGGAACGGACAGCAACTTCGCGGTTGTTTTCGCCGCGATAGGCATAACCTTCGAGGAAGCGCAGTACTTTATAGACGACTTTAAAAAGACGGGCGCGATAGAGAGGACGGTGCTTTTCACCAACCTTGCAAACGACCCCGCGGTAGAGCGTATCGCAACCCCCCGTATGGCTTTGACTTGCGCGGAGTACCTTGCGTTCACCTGTGGCATGCACGTCTTAGTTATAATGACGGATATTACAAACTACGCAGAAGCGCTGCGCGAGGTTTCGGCGGCTAGGCGTGAAGTCCCCGGAAGGCGCGGTTACCCCGGCTATCTGTATACCGACCTTGCAACCATGTACGAGCGTGCGGGCAGAATCCGCGGCAGTGAAGGCTCGATAACGCAGATTCCCATTCTGACCATGCCCGAGGACGACAAAACGCACCCCATTCCCGACCTTACGGGTTACATTACCGAGGGGCAGATTATCCTTTCGCGCGACCTCTATAAAAAGGGCATTAACCCGCCTATCGACGTGCTTCCCTCTCTTTCGCGACTTAAAGATAAGGGTATAGGCAACGGCAAAACGCGCGAGGACCACGCGGATACTATGAACCAGCTTTTCTCCGCGTATTCAAGCGGTAAGGAGAGTAAAGAGCTTTCCGCAATTTTGGGCGAGGCGGCGCTTTCCGACACGGATAAACTGTTTGCAAAGTTTGCCGAACAGTTTGAAAAGGTGTACGTCAACCAGGGCTTTGAAACGGACAGACCGATAGAAGAAACGCTTGATTTGGGCTGGGAGCTTTTAAAAATTCTGCCCGAAAGCGAGCTTAAACGTATCAGAAAAGCATATATTGATAAATACCTTCATAAAGAAGGCAATAATTCTTAAATAATTTTACCGCGCAACCCAAAATAACACTTTTGGGTTAGCGCACAGCATTTGCGCATACTTGCGGCTGACCGAGGATGAAGTGCCGCAATTATACGCTTGTGTGCCCTTAAAAATTGCGGCACGAGGGGCGAGTAGCCCCTGAAATTCACGAAAAATCGCAGGCGCAGAATAGCCGAGATTTTTGTGAGAGGTTTTTATGGCACGTTTAAACGTCAACCCCACGCGCATGGAGCTGAAAAAGCTTAAAGCCCGTTTAAGTACGGCGGAGCGCGGGCACAAACTTTTAAAAGATAAATCGGACGAGATGGTGCGCCGTTTTTCCGCAATTATTAAGGAAAATAAGCGCATGCGCGACGAAGTTGAAAAAGAGTTGTCAAAAACTTTAAAGCAGTTTTCCGTCGCGCGTTCGGTTACGCCTTCGTACAGTGCGGAGGCGGCTTTTGCAATGCCTTCTACTGCGTTAAAGGTTGAGTGCGCAACGGAAAGCGTAATGGGCGTTGACGTGCCTAAAATAAAGCTTGAAAGCGGAAAAAGGGCGGAGGGGCTCCCGTACGCGTATTCCGAAATTACGAGCGAGGCGGATTTTTCGGTTATTCAGGCGGCGGCGCTTCTGCCTAAAATGGTTGAACTTGCCGCAACGGAAAAGGCTGTGCGTATGCTTGCAGAGGAGATAGAGCGCAACAAAAGGCGCGTAAACGCGCTTGAGTACGTTATGATACCTCAGCTTCAGGAAACCATAAAATACATCAAATCTAAACTTGACGAAAACGAGCGCGCCGCAGTCGTTCGCCTTATGAAGGTTAAAAGCAAAGCGTAAATTTTGCGCATAAATCGTTTGACAAAAAAAAGGTTATTTACTATAATAATTAAGCTGTTAGCAACTGCTAACCGCGTTTTGTATAAAGGCACAAAGCATATGTGTTTAAATTCACGTGTGCCGTGTTTATGTAAACAACATATGCGCCGGTAGCTCAGCTTGTAGAGCGACGAGCTTTGATTTTTTAAAACAGTGTAGTACACTGTTTTATCAAAGCGAGGTGAGCGCTGCGCATTATACGCGCAGTCGCGTTGACCGAGGCGGCGGATTACCTTACCGCCGGCGAGAAGGTCTACGGAACCAAAGGCAGCCTTTGGTGCTTGATAAACAAGTAAACAACATATGCGCCATTAGCTCAACTGGATAGAGCGTTGGTCTACGGAACCAAAGGCTAGGGATTCGAATTCCTTATGGCGCACCACAAAGTCCGCAAAGGTTTATGCCTTTGCGGACTTTGTTTTGTTATACTGCTCAAAACTACTCACGGCGTATTTTTTATTAAGAGCTATATACGCTTGCTTTATGGTGCATATATGCTATAATGTGTCTATGGATTATCTGATTATAATTTTAATAACATTCATTTCGGGCGTTGTCGGTACGGGACTCGGCGGTGTAGTCGGCTCTGTGCTCAAACGCGACTCAAATAAAGTAGTCAGCCTTCTATTATCGTTTGCGGCGGGTGTTATGCTTGCCGTGGTATGTTTTGATTTAATGAGCGAACCTATTGAAATGATGAAGGACGGAAAGCTTCCTTCACTTACCCCGCTTATCGTTGTTGCCGCAGTAGTAGCAGGTTATTTCATCGTATATTTTTTAAACCTTTTAATAGACAAAAAGACTAATCACGAAGTTAATCACATTGACAAAAACCACCCGTCCACGGCGGACGACTTGGACGAGCTTATTCACTCTAACCACTACCAAACCCATAAAGATTCAAAGTCAAATCTGTTTGTTGCGGGGCTTGTAATGATGTTTGCAATAGCGCTTCATAACCTTCCGGAAGGAATGGTTATAGGCGCCTCGTATGCAATTATGCCCGATGTTGCCGCAAGCGTGTTTTCGGGCAGCGGATTTATTATTGCAATAGTTATAGGACTGCATAACGTGCCGGAGGGGATGG
This sequence comes from Clostridia bacterium, assembly GCA_029061495.1. Taxonomy (GTDB): domain Bacteria; phylum Bacillota; class Clostridia; order Christensenellales; family Borkfalkiaceae; genus Coproplasma. The sequence continues at coordinate 33,099 of JAIDRX010000123.1, read as the reverse complement.
CGGTTTCAGTGCCCTTAATTTCGGGCGGAATGAGTAAACCCAAGGCGGTAATTCTTACCGCATTAAGCGGCTTGCCGACGGTGTTCGGCGCATTGCTCGGTTTTGCGCTCGGCGGTATTAACGATATTATGCTTGTGCTGTCGCTCGGTTTTGCCAGCGGAGCTATGCTGTATGTTGTTTTCGGCGAACTTTTGCCCGAATCTATTTTAATGTGGCGCAGTAAGCTGCCCGCCTTTGCGTTGTTTGCAGGTGTAATAACGGGCTTCCTTCTCGTTATGTTTTAAGCGAAAAAACTCACAAAAAAATTAGGTCGCATATGGTGCACTATAAAAAGCAGGAAGTTTTAAACTTCCTGCTTTTTAATTTATGTTAATCGTCGTCCTCTAAATCGTTAAAATAATCTCTATCGAAAAACTCTGACAAAGTAATACCTGCGCCCTCGCAAAAACATTTAATAGTTATTACTTTCGGGCATTTCGTCCGTCCCTTCATTAAGTCATAAAGAGCCGAAGGCGACTTGCCACCGTTTAAGCACGCATTACAGATATTTTTACCTTTTTCTTTGCATATCTCCTCGATACGCTTTAAAATTGCTTCGTTTGTTCTCATAATAAATCGTGAAGTTTCTTATCGTTATTCCACGATTTATTATATGGAATTTAAAAAAATTCTCTCGTGGAACTCCACGAAATTGACTTGTGAATTTACTTATGCTATAATATTTTACGGAATTCCACGAATTTAATAATCTTTTCTGCCGATTAATAAATCAATACTCACGTTAAAATAATCCGCCAGGATAACAAGATTATCTAACGTAATTTGCCTTTCACATAATAAATATCTTGATAGCGTCGGTTGCGGAATTTTAACTTTCTTAGCTAACTCGCTTACTTTCATCTCGCCCATTAATTCTTTAAGATTTTCAGATAAGCATTTTACATATTTACTCATAAATCTATTTTATACCAAATGGAATAAAATATTTTACTTATACCAAACGGTATGATACAATTAAAATGATGAAAACTTGTTGTTTCACGGGGCACCGCCCGCAAGGTTTTCCGTTTAAGTACGGCGTTGATAAACAGAAGCATAAAGCATATTTAAAAATGCTTAAAGGGAAAGTAGAGCTTGCAATTACCCAATACGGAATAACAAACTTTATTTCGGGTATGGCTATAGGCACGGATTTAGACTTTGCGGAAATTGTCCTGAACCTGCGAAATTATTACCCTATCACGTTAGAGTGCGCTATTCCCTGTCCAAACCAAACTTTAAAATGGAACAGCGCGGACAAATTACGCTATGACAATATTTTAAAACGTGCGGACGAAATACATCTTATTTCTAAGCGGTACACCACCGAATGTATGTTAAAGCGTAACCGCTATATGGTAGATAAAAGCGAGCTTGTAATAGCCGTATTTAACGGTATTCAAAAAGGCGGAACGTGGTACACGATTAACTACGCAAATAAAGAAAATAAACGTATCGAGATAATTGACCTATGCAAGGGGGATAAATGAAAAATAAGATATTAATGTTTATATTAATCGGCATTTCTCTGTATATTACGGTAGTCGTAATTGAATTTTGTTGGATATATGCAGTCCAAGGGGATAATATATGGAATTATCTTAAAGATTCTTGGAACTGGTACAAAACTTTGTTGATTTAATTAAATATTTAACTTTTACAATGTGGCGTGTACCTAAATAAAAAAATCCCCGGGGCGGTTTTACCACCTCGGGGATTATTAATTGTTTTAGCCTTATAATCAAGTAAATTTAACTATGGAATATATTAGATTACCGCTACGTTCAAGCGATTGACGAATTTTAATTGCTGTGATATAATTTAAAAAAGTATGCAAGTGAAATAAGAAGTAAATCAAGGAGATTTTGCATGGCGGAAAAAGATACCAAACCTAAAGTTAAAACAACTTCCACAACCGCAAAAACGAATACTGCGGTAAAGCCCGCGGCAAAGACTACGGCAAAACCTGCTGCGTCCGCAAAGGCGGCGGCAGGCGCTTCTAAAACGGCAGTTGCGGCAAAAACTACCGCAGAGCCGAAAAAAGCCGCTCCCGCAAAAGAGGTAAAGCCTGCCGCGGAGACAAAGAAGGCTGCACCAGCAAAAGAGGTAAAGCCTGCCGCGGAGCCGAAGAAAGTGGCTCCCGCAAAAGAGGTAAAAGCCCCCGCGGAGACAAAGAAAGTCGCTCCCGCTAAAGAGGTAAAGCCTGCCGCAGAGACAAAGAAGGCGGCTCCCGCAAAAGAGGCAAAGACTACCGCGGAGACAAAGAAAGCTGCTTCTGCGGAGAGCGCCAAAGATAAGAAGAAAAATAAAAATAAAAACGGCGGCTTTAAAAATGAAGTAAAGGCCTTTTTCTCAAACAAAAAGCTGGTGGCAATTGTAAGCAGTTGTGTTGCGGCGCTATTAATTGCAATTATCGTTTTGAGCGTGTGCCTCGGCGTAAAGTGTAATTCGTCGCAGCCCTTCAAGCCCGTTGACGCCGCAAATTACAATTACGACAGATTTGACGACGACGCTAACTTTAATAAAACAGGTCCTGACCGCAATGAATGGGCAGGCGTAGAATATACCAAAGTAACCGGCGGTTACGAAAAGGGAACTTCGCGCGCTCCCCAGACGTCGGAAGTAATACGCACTCTTTCTAGTAATGAAATAGTTAAACCCGTAGAGGGAACGCGGGACGAAAGGGAAAAATACGGGGTTAAGACGTACCCCACTTACGGCAGCAGCCTCAAAGGATACACGAAGGAAGAGAGGGACGGTATTTTTGCTGAAAGCACGTCGCTGTCGCCTTCTCCTACGTGGAGGTCGCAGGGTATATACAATGCAATCGATTCAGAGGGCTATCTTTTAAAGAACGGCAATAAGGTTTCCGACGGAAACGGCGGATATAAACAGCTTTACGCTCACACGGCGTCCGTATCGAATTACGGAGGCGGACTTACCGATGACGAACACCGTATTGTTAAAAAAATTACGGCGTATACCCATATGAAACTCGAGTCGACTCAGCTTACCGGGCTATATGCACCCGCGGGCGAAGTAATTAAAATCGAGATGTCTAAAAACGATTATTCTACTGCCGGCGGACTGAGAGTGCTTATAGGACAGAACTATAATCTTTACCAGCACGTTGCAATGGAGACTTCAGGGGACGGAATAAAGGGTACAGGTTTAAACCGAATGACCGACCTTTTGAGCATCTTCGAGTACAATGATAAAAACGGCGCAGTAAACGTCAACGGCGATACCGTTACGTTTTACGTAGGCTCTTTCCTCGGCGGACCTATATATTTCCGTCCTATAAAAAACGACGTTGAACGCAATATTTCCGTAACTATTTCCGGCGGCGTGAGATATCAGCACTTTATTCTCGGCGTAACCACCGAGGAGGAATATAAGGAGAACGCAAAATCTACCGCTCCTTTCTTTGATTTGGAGGTTTACGAATCCATCCGTTTCACTCTGCCCAGAAAAAGTTCAAGTCATGACCTTACAAAGATGACTTACCGCGACTGTACGGACGCGGCGGTTCTGTGGGATAAGATTGCAGAAGTTTCTACACGCGTCGGACCTAACGGACTTTCGGGTGCGAGCGCTCCTATATACGTCATAGGCGACTGCTACGTTGCTGCGGGCGAAGCGTTTGCTAACCCCGGACGTAACGGCGTTGTTTGTCCTCTGTATTGGTTCTCGGGTTGGGGTCCGTTAAATTATAACAGCTTTGTAAACGGCGGCAACTGGGGAACCATGCACGAGTATAACCACTGCTGGCAGGGCTACGGTTTAGCAGCCAACGGCGAAGTAACCAACAACGCGACGACGCTTGTTTCATATTCGCTTTATACCCGTATTTCACAGGGCAGAACTTCGGCTCCCGGATGGGGTAACGGCGGCTGGAACAGATTTACCGACCCTTCAAAAGCGCTTGGCGAACTTTTATCGTTAGGCAAGGACGGGAGCAAGCGTTTCGATTTATCCGTTTACGCAACCCTTCTTCACAACATAGGTCAGGAAAATTATATCGAAGCGGCGCACGGCGGCAGCTATTACGATAACCTCGTTAACGCGACCCATTACGATATGACATATTATTTCAGGGACGTTCTGAATTTCGGTATCGGCAACGCATACGACAGCAACGGCACAATTTCGAAAGACAAAGTAAACGAAGCAAAGGATAAAAATTATCCTATGTTCGTGCCTGTAGCTTCGGTATATCAAGTCGGCAGAAGTATTATACGCGACGGTAAAAAGCAGTATATAACAACCGCGCAGCCTTTCGCTTACGGCCGCGGCGAATTAACGATGGACTTCAACAATAAAAATAATTTTGCGGCGGGTAGTTTTGTAAGCAAGGAGCTTGTAATTCCCGACGGCTTTACCGTGAAAGTTGTTGAAGTTACGCAGCCCGAAAACGGCAAAGTGGAAATGCTTGAAAACAACCTCGTTAAATACACACCGAAAAGCGGTAAAGACGGGCTGTATTCGGGCAATTTCAGGGTAAAACTTAGAATCGTAAAGAATAACCTTGAGTTTATCGTAGAGGACGTTGACCTCGTTATAAATCTTAAACAGAGTACTGCAAATACCACTTTAAACAGAACGACGTACGTTTACGACGAGGCGCAAAAAGTACCCGCAACTAATTCCGTTTACAATGCCCAAACAGGTAAGTTTGATTTCGGCGAATACGCTGAAACCGAAACGAGAAAGAACGTCTGCACACAGGAAACAAATACGCAGATATGGCAGGCGGGCTGGAACTATGACGACGACGTCTATGATAAAAACAGCACGAATTACAGAGTAATGCCTCTAAACCGCACTTTGCAGACGATGGAAGGCGTAATGTATTTTTCATCTGCCGGCAATTACCGCTTCACGTTAAAGGGCAGGGGTGTGGCTACGCTGTACTTGTCATATGATGGCGGCAAAACCTGGGAAAATGCGCTTACGATATCGAGAACGAGCGGAAACGCATATGATAATTCCGTATATTCCGAACACACATTCAGTGAAAGTAAAAACTATGTATATTTCAAGGTCGTGCTTTTGGTTACCAAGGAAAGCGACTTCTTCGGAGTAGGCACATCGAAACAGAATACCGACGGCTCGTACCCTGCATTCTCCAATGCGTCAAACGCTATTACGTCAGACACGGTTGAATTTGACAAAGTGCTTAAGGATGACTCCGAAAAGAAGTTTGAAACGGAATACCTCTACAAGAACGAATATACGTATGGTTACGCAAGAGAAAATAAGGTTTACGCTTCAGGCACTAAACTTGTTTCCGTAAGCCACGAGTCTTGGGATAACACCGTGCCTATTGCAAATATGTTTGACGGAAAGTCGGATACGTATTACCATTCAAAGGGCGGCGAGGCAAATTATATCACCGAAGCTAAACCGTTCGAGCTTGTGGTTGATTTCGGCTCGGCGCGTACTGTAAACCGCGTTACCTTCAACGGATACAAAAACAGTGCCGGTAACAACGGGATGGTTAAAGACTTCAAAATATACGGAAGTACAGATGGAGTGAATTATTCGCTTGTAACCGAAGTTACCGATTCGCCGGCTAACGCAAAAAATATGACGTTCAATTTTGATACCGTCAATATAAGGTATTACAAGCTCGTTGTTACCAAGACGGACAACGGCAGATACTTCGCGATGAACAGCATAGTGTTCTCTGATTACTTAGCTTACACCAACGGAAAAATTGTTTCACCCAGCGACTTCAACGTAAGATACATCGGTGAGTGGAATACCGAAAACAGACTATGCAACTTCGGACTTGTTTACACTGCTAAGGCGGGCAGTAGCTTAGAATATCACTTCACAGGATCAAGGGTTGCATACTTTGCAAATCGGTCTGAGGAATACGGTACGGTTGATATCTACATCGACGGAAAATTAGTTGCCGAAAACGTTGACCTGTCGGCAGATAACTACGCAGGCACCACAAGCACCCTCTACGACCGTTACAACTACAAGTACGTGGCGGACCCGCTTGCCTATATATACACGGGCGATGCGCTTTCGGACGGTGAGCACGTTTTAAAAATCGTCGGCAAGAGCGGAACGTTCAACGTTGAGTCGTTCGCCTGCTGGAATTAATGCTTTGAATATTTTAAAAAGCGGAGCTTCTTTATGAAGCTCCGCTTTTTATTCCCAGAAGTCTTAATTTGGCGCGGGAAAATTAATAAAGTTGACAAACAGTCTGCGTTAGTATATAGTTAATGTAATAATTTACAAAAGGCTTATTATGAGGTTTGAAACTCTTTGTCTGCATGCGGACGGTAACAAAAAAGACGAGTGGGGAACGCTTACTACCCCCATATGCCAGTCGGCGACTTTCGTACATAAGGGAGTGGGAGTGCCTTCGGAGTACAGCTATACGCGCCTTTCAAATCCTACGCGCGCCCATCTTGAAAATACGGTTGCCGCGTTAGAGGGTGGGGAAGCGGCTTTCGCGTTCTCGTCGGGAATGTCTGCCGTAACCGCGGTAATGAAGCTTATTAAGGGCCCCGCGCACGTTATCGCCTCGGACGATTTGTACGGCGGAAGTTTAAGGCTTTTCCGCAACGTAAATACCTTTGAGGGGATAGACTTCGACTTCGTAAATACGGGCGATATTAACCGAGTAAAATTGCTTATCCGCAAGGACACAAAAGCTATTTACTGCGAAACGCCCAGTAACCCTTTAATGCAGGTATCGGACATTTCCGCGCTTGCTGCGCTTGCAAGGGAGTACGGACTTCTTTTAATAGTCGATAACACTTTTTTAACTCCTTACTATCAGCAACCTATAGCGCTCGGCGCGGATATAGTCATACACAGCGGTACGAAATATCTCGGCGGTCATAACGATACACTTGCGGGCTTTGCCGTAGTAAACAGCGCAGACCTAGCGGAAAAGCTTGCCTACATTTATAAAACGATAGGCGCGTGCCTTGCGCCCTTCGACTGCTTTTTAATAGAGCGCGGTATTAAGACCCTGCCTTTAAGAATGGATAAAATAAGCGCGAACGCCGAAAGAATTGCCGGGTGGCTTCGCAGGCGCAAGGAAGTTAAAAAGGTCTATTATGCAGGCTTTAAGGACAGCAAGGGATACAAGGTTTCAAAAAAGCAGGCTACGGGTTTCGGCGGAATGATTTCGTTCGAGTTGCAAAGCCGCGCCCTTGCCGAGCAAATTTTATGCAAAGTCAAAGTCTTTCAGTATGCCGAAAGTCTTGGCGGGGTTGAAAGCCTAATTACTTACCCTATGTTGCAGACTCATGCGGACGTTCCCGAAAAGGAGCGAAACGCCCGCGGCATTACCGACGCGTTTTTGCGCATTTCGGTAGGAATTGAAAACGTTGACGATTTAATCGAGGACTTGGAGCAGGCGTTTAAAAAATGAAATACGACTTTGACAGGGTATATAACCGAAAGGGCACCAACAGTTTAAAATACGACTTTGCAACGCGCAGAGGGAAGGCGGAGGACCTGCTTCCTTTATGGGTTGCGGATATGGACTTCCGCGCCCCCGACGAGGTGATTTCCGCGCTTAAAGAAAAAGCCGAGCACGGGATTTTCGGATATTCCGCACCCGACGAAAAATATTATTCGGTTTTGCACGACTGGTTTTTAAAGAGGCACGGCTGGAAAACTCAAAGCGAAAAATTTGTTTTGACCTGCGGAGTCGTTTTCTCGATTTGCGCGCTTATACGCGCACTGACGAAAGAGGGCGATGCGGTTATAATCTGTCAGCCCGTATATTATCCGTTTGCCGAAAGCGTTACGGACAACGGCAGAAAGCTTATTGTCAGCGAGCTTAAAAATGATAACGGTAACTATACCGTAGACTTTGCCGACTTTGAAAACAAGATAATTAAAAACAAAGTTAAGCTTTTTATTTTATGCAACCCGCACAACCCGGTCGGTAGAGTGTGGATGAAGGACGAGCTTGAAAGGCTTGGCGATATCTGCTTAAAGCACGGAGTTTTCGTTATCTCGGACGAGATACATTCGGACTTCGTTTACGGCGAAAATAAGCATATAGTATTTTCAACCGTGAAAGACGAATTTGTGCAAAACTGCGCTATATGCACCGCACCGACAAAGACGTTCAATATTGCGGGTCTGCACATAGCAAACACGTATATTGAAAACGATTCAGTACGCAAAAAATTTATAAAGGAGCTGGACAAGCAGGGCTATTCGCAGCCAAATATTGCGGGGCTTGTCGCGTGTCAGGCGGCGTATGAGTTCGGCGAAAGCTGGCTTGAACAGTTAAAAGAATACCTCACGCAAAATTTACAGCTTGTGCGTGAATTTGTAAAGGATATGCGCGGTGTGTCTCTTATAGAGCCGCAGGGTACTTACCTCGTCTGGCTTGATTGCCGCGGTTTGAATTTAAGCGATAATCAGCTAGCCGACCTCTTTGAAAACAAGGCAAAGCTTTGGGTTGACGACGGTTATATTTTCGGGCAGGGCGGAAGCGGCTTCGAGAGGATAAACATAGCTTGTCCGCGCTCGGTTTTACGCACTGCGTTAGAAAGGCTGGACGCGGCGGTTAAAGGCATTTAGCATTATGAGAATAGACGAAATTTTAAGCAAAAAAAGAACGCTTTCCTTCGAGGTGTTTCCTCCCAAAAAGGACGGTGCGGATGATAAACAAAAGCTGTTTGAAACAATAGACAGTTTAAAAGCTTTAAACCCAGACTTTATTAGCGTAACCTACGGCGCAAGCGGCTCTTCGGCTCGCGGCTCGGCGGAAATTGCGGGGCATATAAAAAGCTTAGGGATAGAGCCTTTGGCGCATATCACGGGCGGACCTTCGTCGCCTGAGGATATAGACGCGCTTTCAAAAAGGATTAAAGAATTAAAGGTTGAAAACGTTTTAGCACTTCGCGGAGATAAACCCTTAGAGTACGATAGCGATTATTGCAAGTACTTCAAGCACGCTTCCGATCTCGAAAGCTACATTTCAAAGTACGGCTTTTGCATGGGCGCAGCTTGCTATCCCGAGGGGCACGTTGAGAGTGAAACGCTTTACAGCGATTTGCAAAATTTAAAAAAGAAGGTCGAGTGCGGCGCGGCGTTTTTCATAACCCAGCTGTTTTACGACAACGCGTACTATTACAGGCTTGTAAACGAGGCGAGAAAAGAGGGGATAACCATTCCCATAATACCGGGCATAATGCCTCTTACCGCTTCAAAAAACTTAAATAAAATAAAATCGATGTGCGGAAGCACCGTTCCCATAGAGCTAAGAAATATGATAGAGGTGTATTCTAAATCGCCTGCATCTTTCAGGGAAGTGGGGATAAACTATGCGGTGTATCAGATTTGCGATTTAATTGCAAAGGGCGCGCCCGGCGTACATATCTACACAATGAACCGCGCGGACACCGCGGCGGAAATAGTATCAAGACTTAATAACGTTGTAAATGAATTCTTCAAAGCTGATTAAACAAATTTATTCGTACTTGGGTTTCCGTTTGGTTGAAAAGACCGACGAAACCGACGCGGCAATTTTAAAGTGCCTTGACGAGTTGCAAGAGATTGCGCACTTCCGTTATAAATACAAATTTTTTAATTCACCGCCCGCGTTTTTACTTAAAGAGCCGTATCTTTCTTACCTCGGCGCAAGCAAGGGGGTAATACTTTCCGTAATGACTTTGGGCGGCGAAGTGGATGCGAGGATAAAATTTTTGGAGCGTACGCACGCGGCTAAGGCGATAGTTTTCGACGCGTGCGCAAGCGCGTATTTAGAGTTCCTTTCCGACGATTACGAAAAGACTTTGGGTGAGCTTTCGTACAGGTTCTGCCCCGGCTACGGCGGAAGCGATATAAGCGATATAAAATATATTTTTGAAATTTTAAAGCCCGAAAAGATAGGGGTAACGCTGTCTGAGACAAATTATATGTTGCCGTCAAAATCGATGGCGGGCGTAATAGCTGTGGGCGGCAAGGCGCAGAAGACGTGCAAAAACTGTATCGTCGCCGCGCACTGCGTATATAAAAAGGGGGGTGCAAAATGCTACGACTCAGAGAAATAGTCTTAGTTTTCGACGGCGGAATGGGCAGCGAGCTTGAAAAGCTTGGCTTTGATGGCGTTCCCGAAGAGCTGAATATCACCCACCCCGAAGTTATAAAGTCTATTCACCGCTCGTATTCGTGCGCGGACTGCATAATGACGAATACCTTCGGTCTCAACAAAATCAAATACAAGGGAAAATACTCTATAAAAGAGCTTGCCTTAAAAGCCGTTGAAAACGCGCGCGCCGCGGGTAAAAAAGTAATTTTCGATATAGGTCCCACGGGCGCAATGATAGAGCCTTTGGGCACGCTCACTTTCGACGAGGCATACGAAGCCTTTGCCGAAGTGGTTGATTACACCAAAGATTTGGTTGACGGATATATCGCCGAAACATTTTCCGACTTGTACGAAATTAAGGCTTGCATACTCGCTATAAAAGAGCACAGCGATAAGCCCGTTTTTGCGACTATGACCTTCGACTCTACCGGCAGAACGCTTACGGGCTCCACGCCCGAAATAGTTGCAAACACCTTGGAAGGCCTTGGCGTTGACGCGCTGGGCGTAAACTGTTCGGCAGGTCCTAAGGAGCTTGAATGGGTTGTAAACGCGTTTCTTGCCTGTACAAGCGTTCCCGTAATGGTAAAGCCCAACCGCGGCTTGCCCGTTTTAAAGGACGGAAAAACCGAGTACGTCCTCGGCATAGATGAGTTCGACTACTATATAAATAAGTTTATAAAAAGCGGCGTAAGCATAGTCGGCGGCTGCTGCGGCACCAACCCCGAATTTATAGAGAGGATAAGTAAGTACTCGGGCCGCAAAGTTAAAAGGCGCAGGGTCGCAAAGCAGACGGTTGTAAACTCGGCAACGAAAGCCGTAGTAATTGACGGAGTAAAAATCTGCGGCGAACGGCTTAACCCCACGGGCAAGAAAAAGCTGAAAGAAGCCTTGCTTGCCGAAAATTACGACTTTTTAATAGACGAGGCTGTCGCACAGCAGGAAGCGGGGGCGGACATTCTCGATTTGAACGTGGGGCTGCCCCAGCTTGACGAAAAGGCGGTAATGGTCAAAGCCGTCAAAAAAATTCAGGAATACGTAAATCTGCCATTACAGATAGACTCGTCCGACGCGCAGGCTATCGGGCGCGCAGCGCGCTACTACAACGGCATACCGCTTATAAACAGCGTGAACGGCGATAGCGAAGTAATGGACAAAATTTTCCCCGTCGCAAAAAAATACGGCGCGGTAGTTTTGGGGCTTACGATGGATAAAGGCGGCGTTCCCAAAACGGCAAAGGAACGCTTGGAGATAGCAAAGCGCATTATAAACCGCGCGGAAAGCTACGGTATACCCAAACACAAAATAATGATAGACACCCTCGTTTTGACGGCCTCCGCCGAACAGGAGTTAGTTAAAGAGACAGTCGAGGCTTTGAGACTTGTTAAAAAGCTGGGCGTTAAAACTGCGCTTGGGGTCTCTAACGTTTCATTCGGGCTTCCAAACAGGGGACTACTCAACAAAACCTTCCTTACCATGGCAATGACGTGCGGACTCAATATGCCCATTATGAACCCTATGGACGGAGAGATGACGGACGCGGTCAAGGCGTTTGCCGTGCTTTCGGGTGAGGATAAAAATTCTGAAAATTATATCGATATTTACAAGGACTTTACGGGTACGGTCAGCGCGTTAAAGCCTGCGCAGACAGAACATGCCGCGGCGGCTAATTTGTACGACTGCATTAAAAAAGGTATAAAAAAGCAGGCGGCGGAGCTGTGCGAAAGAGAGCTTGAAACACGCGAGCCTATGACTGTTGTAAACGATATATTGATAAAAGCTTTGGAAGAAGTCGGCAGAGAGTACGACAGCGGAAAATTGTTTTTACCTCAGCTCGTATCATCCGCGGAGGCGGCAAAGTGCGCGTTTGACGTCGTGGGAACGCGGCTTCCGAAGGGTGCGGCAAAAAAGGCGAAAATTGCGCTTGCAACGGTTAAAGGCGACGTTCACGACATAGGCAAAAATATAGTAAAAGTCGTCCTGCAGTCCTACGGTTACGAGGTGATAGACCTCGGCAAGGACGTAGACCCTGAGGCAGTTGTAGAAGCGTGCAAAACGCACAGACCGCAGGCGGTGGGGCTTTCCGCGCTTATGACCACGACTGTTAAGAGTATGGAGCAGACTGTTTCCGCGTTAAAGACCGCGGGGATACAAAGCAAAATTTTCGTGGGGGGAGCAGTTCTTAACCCCGAAATAGCGAAAGAAATCGGCGCAGACTATTACACGCGCGACGCGCTTGAATTAGTCAAAACGCTTGATAAAATAATTTAAAACTTAATCCTTGCAGGCTGCACGGCTAAAAAGTATGTGCATTAAACGGGGAATACGGTTAAATTCCGTAACTGTACCGCAACGGTAAGCCGCTTCGAGCGGACAAGTCCGAACGCCAGACCTGCATTGCATATAACGTTTGATTCGGATTAAATCAAACGCGCACGGACGCGTTTGTCCTTACGGATTCGTAAGGTTTTTAAGCGCGTCCGTTTTTATATATAAAAATTTTTTAAGGAGAAACTTATGAAAAAGCTTTTAACTGTCTTCTTGGCTTTATGTGCGTCGTTAGCAGCTTTCGTATTTGCAGGCTGTGATAACGGCGGCGATAACAGCGGCAAAAGCGGAGAAGTAGTTCTCGGCGTGCAGAGCGTAGCGTTCACCGCAAAGGATGATATTATCACGCTTAACGATACGACCTCAGTCAAGGACTATATGGACGCTTTAAAGGAAAACGGCGAACTTGTTTTTGACGGCAATGACGGTAGTTACGGCTACTATATTACAAGCTTTTACGCCACCGAAGAAAAATTGATTTCTTCTACGGCAACCTCGTCGGAAGGTTACAGCTGGTCCTTCTATATCGACTTTATAACTTTGGACGGGGACGACGCGGTTTACGCTTCAGATTATGCAACTTACGATTTTAACGGCAAAACGCTGTATTCCGCCTCCTACGGAGTGTCTGGTATTCCTTGCGTGGCAGGACATACCTATGCTTTTGTGTACGAATACTATAACTATTCCTGGTAATGAAAGGGGGCGGCGGAAAAATTTCGCCCTCTAAGGAGGCGGCTTATATCGCGGTTGCGTGCGCCCTTTTAATAGGCGGGCAGTACGTCTTTTCTTTCGTAGTCGGCGTTGAAATAGTAACGCTTATTTTGGTATGCTTTGCAAGCGTATTCGGCGTAAAGCGGGGAGTGATTCTTGCAACCGCTTTCAGCATTTTACGGTGCGTAATTTTCGGCTTTACGCCTGCGGTTTTGGTTTTATACTTAATCTATTATCCCGCGCTTGCCGCGCTTTTCGGCGGATTAGGACGTTTTAAAAGCGAGGACTTCAGCAAGGTTAAATTTGCCGTTGCCGTAAATATTTTGCTTATATCCGTCTGTGTTGCGTGCGTACTTGGTTACGCGCTGGATATAATTAAAATTTCCCGCCTGTACAAGGTTACGCTTCAAATTTTGCTTTGGGTAATTTTTTCGCTTTGCGCCGTGCTTTTAATTGCGTTCGATTTTCTTTTTATCGCGCAAAGGAAGTTTAAAAAAGGCAACGCGCAAATTTTACGCCTCATTGCCTACGCCGCGATAGGCGCGGTCTGCACGGTGTGCTTTACGCTTTTAGACGACGTGATTTCACCGCTGTTTTTAGGTATGAACCGCCTTTCCGCACTGAGCTATTTTTACGCTTCGTTTGCGGCGATGCTACCGCAGACGGCCTGCACGATAGTTTGCATTACGACTTTGTTTTTACCTGTTACAAAGGTGCTTACGCGCTTTTGCGTAAAATAAAAGGTGCGGCGGAACGCATATGCGTTCCGCCGCACTTTATTTTATTTCCAACGTTTATCGGGGTCGAAGCCGAAAATCTGAACGATTTCCACATTAGGCGAGTTTGCTAGATTTTTGGGCGTTACCACCAAACCGCCGTTACTGTCCAGATCTATGCCGAACTGTTTGTACGCATACCATACGAGGTGTGAGCAGTGAGTTTTCGAAATTTTGTTTTTGTTCGATAAAACTCCGACGGCAATGTCGTACTTCAAACCTACGAGGTTTTGCAAGGCGTATTGCACGACTTGCTTTTTCGTTTCCGCGTCGGCTTTGGGCCGCAATATCATAAAGTTTACGCGGTTGTTAAAGTCCCTTATATCTCCTAGGGAGGAGGGTACGCCGTACGCGTTGGATTGCAGAATTTTTTCATTGCCGTAATATGCGGCGCTTGTAACAAGTCCCGCATGCCCTATACGCGAGCCCGAAAAGTGGGTGGAAGAGGTAACGAGTATATCACCTTCCTCAAGGTAGCAGTGCACGATAAATTCGTCAATATAGTCGGTGCAGGTAAAGGGGGCAAACTGCTCGTTCAAAACGGTATGCTCTGCAAAGTACTGCGTTTGCAACGCTTTGATTTTATCTTTGCCCGTCTGTCCGTGCTGCAACATTCTGTCAACGCCTATTTGAGTTAAACCCGTCTGTTCGTAAAGCGTTTGATAGTCGTTTTCCGTAAGCTCGGCTTTGTCTAATATTTCAGATAAGTTGTCAATTTTTGCATATGAAGGACGCCAGCACTCTATATTATCCGCAACGACGTACGCAAGCTGCATAAAAGTGCATACGATAAAAACCACGCTCATTATCGCGGCAATTACCGATGTTATTACGATTTTGCGGTTCCTGCGTCTTTTCATAACAATATTATTTACAAAGTCTCTCTATTGCAAGCTTGTAAATTTTAAAGCACTTTTCTATTTTTTCAAACGTGATATATTCGTCGGGTTTGTGAATGGTGCTTTCCTCGCCGTCTTCCTCGGGACCGAAAGCCGCGCCGCATTTGAGCGCGCGCGCATACGTTCCGCCGCCGATTGCAACCGGCTGCATATGTTTGCCCGTAACTTCGTTATAAACGGCGCAAAGCGTACTTATAAGCTCACAGTCCTTGTTGTTGTAAAGGGGCAACTGCTCGTGTAAAATTTCATACGGCACGCCCCGCTTTTCTATCGCGCTTAAAACCTGCGCCCTTTCAAAAGTTGCGGGGTAACGTATATCGCATATAACCAAAATTTCGTTTCCGCTTTGAGTGATTACGTCGGGGGAGAATGTAAGCTTGCCTGTAACGTCCTGCAATTTGCAAAGATTAAATCCGTCGCAAAATAAAAGCGAGTGCATTTGAGTCAGACCGAGATATTCGAGCACGGACGCGATAGCGTTTTTACCGAGCTCGGGCGTGGAGCCGTGCGCGCTTTTTCCCTTGGATATAACTTTACCGTCCGCATAGGCAAGATTATATTTTTTAAGCTTTGCCTTATCCCCGGGCGCAACTACTTCGCAATAGTCGCAGACCATATTTGCGCGTTCGCCGCCGCAAAGTCCCGTAAAGTCTGCGTTTACATTAAATTTAAGCGCAAGCTGTAAAATTCCTTTTTCGGCGTAAATTACGGGGAAGTCCGCGTCGGGCGAAAAACCGACCTCGGGCATATGCGCGTGAGAGGTGTAGTACTTAATGCACTCCCAACCGTTTTCCTCGTTACAGCCCACGATAAGTTTAATTTTTTTCTTGGGCACGAATCCCTCGTCCTTCAAGGCTTTAAGGCAATACAGCGCGATAACGGCGGGGCCCTTGTCGTCCATAGTTCCCCTGCCCCAGATTCTGCCGTGTGCCGAATCTATTTCTCCGCCGAAGGGCTCGTGCGTCCAGCCGCTGCCCGCGGGAACTACGTCGAGGTGCGCAAGAATTGCAAATTCCTCGCCGCTGCCGAAAATAACCTCGCCCGCGTAGTTGTCGTAATTTTTTACTTCAAACCCGAACGACGAGGCAAGCGATAAAAAGTATTTAAGGCAGTCCGCCGCGCCCTTTCCGAAGGGCATGCTTTTAACGGGGGGATATTGCGAAGAGTCGTACTTCACTATATCAGAAATAGTCTTTTTTATATCGTTTAAAATATCCATAAATTTACCCGATTTAAAATTGTTATCAAAATCATTATACACTTTTTATTTTTTATGGTAAAATAAAATCAGCAAAAAAATTTATTTGGTGATAAAATGTTGCACGACGGACACAGAAAACGCATTTGCGCGCGGCTCGAGGACGAAAATTCCGTTCTGTACGACCACGAAGTCGTGGAAATGCTTTTATTCAACGCGTTTCAGCGCAAAAACACCAACCCGCTTGCCCACGCGCTTTTAGACAGGTTCTGTACTATCCACAACATAGTAAACGCAAGCGTTGAAGAGCTGATGACCGTCGAGGGTATCGGCGAGCAGACGGCTTACTATATCCGCGTCGTCGGGCAGTGTTTAAAGCGCATAAAGGAAGTGGAAGGGCTTGCCCTCTTAAAAAACTTCGGCGACTGCAAAAAGCTTGTATCTATGCGCCTTCGCGGAAAGAGTGAAGAGCATTTAGAGCTTTACTTTACCGAAAAGAGCGGCAGGGTTTTCCGCGTACACTCTTTCACTACTGCGGAAAGAAACAGGGTTACCGCAACCGCGGACGAAATTGTCCGCGCCATTGCCCTTGCAAAGCCGCACGGAATACTCGTCGCGCACAACCACTTAAACGGTAATCATTATCCCTCGGACGAGGACGACGTTTTTACTAAGGAAATGCAGCTTATCTGCTGCTTCAATAACGTACAACTTTTAGACCACATAATTTACGCCGGCGACGATAATATTTTCAGCTATCAGATGGCGGGCGTAATAGACAGGCTCCGCACAGAACTCGGGCTTGAAAACGTGATAAAATGGATAAAGGATTTAAACTGAACTTTAACAAACAGCTTGTAAAGTACATCAGGCTAATACTTATCGGCGTTTTGCTTGTAATGGAAATACTCGTCTGCGCGCAGTATACTCCCGTATATCTCGTAAAGCACGATACGGCTATGCTCGTTTCTATAGTGGCGTGCTGCTTAGTGCTTGCCGCGTTTGAAACGGTAAGCTCTTTCGCAGTTAAAAGCTTTGCTGGCAAAATGATTTTCTTTGCGGTAGAGTCCGCGCTTCTGCTTGCAATATGCGTACTTACGGGTAACTCGTACCTGTCCACTATGTACTGCATAGTTTTAACGCAGTATTATCTGTCGGTTGACGAAGCAAAGTCAAACACAATACTCTTTATAGTAAGCTGCGGACTTTATATCGTATCCTACGTCATAGGCTGGGTTGCCGTAAATAAAGGCGCGTCGCTTATGCAAAGTATTGTACAAATTCTCGGCGACTGTATTTTGGGCGTGTTTATTTTGGGCGTTCACTTTGCGATAATAAACTTTTTGCTCGCCTTTTACAGCAACAACAAACAGCTTCGTAACGCTTTAAAGGAAGCGGACGAAAGTAAAGCCCAGCTTAAAGAGGTTTACGAACAGCTTTCGCAGACGGCGGTATTCGAAGAGCGTAACCGCATTGCAAAGGACATACACGACAACGCGGGACACTCGATGACCACCGTAATAATGCAGACGGAAGCCGCCAAGCTTTTAATAGACAGCGACCCCGAGGAAGCTAAAAACAGAATTATTTCCGCAAACATTCAGGCAAAGAGCGCGTTAGAGCAAATGCGGCACAGCGTTCACCTGCTTGCAGGGCGTAAGCAAAACAGACCCTTGCGCGAGGAGATAGAGGAAATTATCGCCCAGACCATAGACGGTACCGAGCTTAAAATCCGTTGCGATTTAGAGGACGTAACCGTGGGGAGCGAGGAAGCACTGTATCTTTGCAACAGCGTAAAGGAGTGCCTTGCAAACGGTATCCGCCACGGCAGGGCGACCGCCTTTTATATAGAGCTTAAAGAGGTTTTTTCAAACGTAAGCCTTCTTATCTCCGATAACGGAAGCGGCGCCGAGGGCGAATTGCACGAGGGCTTCGGACTTAAAGGAATGAGAGAGAAGGCGGAAGCGTTCGGCGGCAGATGCGATTTTTCAAGCGAGGCGGGAGAGGGCTTCGAGGTTGAAATAACCCTTCCGCAGAAAAAGGATAAGGAGTAATTTATGATAAAAATTTTACTTGTTGACGACCAGATGATTTTGGCGGAAGGAATTAAAAGCGTGCTTGAAACGTGCGACGACTTTAAAATATGCGGTATTGCGGCGGACGGTATAGAGGCGGTTTCGCTCGTTGAAAAGACAAAGCCCGACGTCGTTTTAATGGATATCCGTATGCCCAATATGAACGGCGTTGTCGCAACCAAGCGCATTAAGGAAATTGACGAAAATATCAAGATTATAATTTTAACTACCTTCGACGACAGCGACTATATTTTAAGCGCGATAAATAACGGCGCAAGCGGATATCTCTTAAAGGATATAGGCGCAAACGCGCTTATAGACGCGGTTAAAAACGCGTACGCGGGAGATACTATTCTTCCCTCAAAAATCGCAAAAAAAATTACGGACGCGGCAATGATGGTTTCGTCCGACAAGGAAATAAAGCTCAAAAAATCTTTCAACCTTTCCGACAGGGAAGTTGAAATTGCGCTTATGCTTTGCGACGGGTTTACCAACAGGCAGATAGCTTCGGCAATGAAGCTTTCCGACGGAACGGCGAGAAATTACATAAGCTCAATTTACTCTAAAATGGGAGTGGAAAGCCGCGCCGCCGCGGTTGTTAAAATAAAAGAGTTGATATAAAAAATTTGTTTATTACATACGGCTTTTAGCCGCTTGTTAAGACAAATATTGTCATAGGTCTTATAATGGACTTATGGACGAATTCAAAGACAGATTAACCGAAGCGTTAAAAGAAAACAATTTATCACAAACAGCGCTTGCACAAAAAATATCAATGTCGCAAGGGGCGATAAACAATTATTGTACAGGCAAAAGAGAACCTTCTTTGGAAGTATTGTTTTCCATTTGCAAAGCATTAAACGTCCGCTCGGATTATTTATTGGGATTAATTGATTAAAAACTAAACGCCCTTGGACTTACTGTCCAAGGGCGTTTTATATTGTTTTATAAATCGAATGCTATCGCCGTGATATCGTCGTCCAGATCGCGGCCGAAGGCTTTTAAATTGTCCTCTAAGTTTTTAATAAACTCTTCCGCCGTGCGCGATACTGAAAGGGTCTTTATCGCGCCGTCCGCGCCGAACATTTCGCCCTTCGCGTTTTTACACTCCGTAACGCCGTCGGTCAACAGCACGAGAATGTCGCCCGGCTTGTAGGGTATAACGTCCTCGAAGTACGAGGGGTTGTCAAACCAGTTCGATACGGGAGGGGAGTTTAAAACTATTCGCGTAATTCCGCTGTCCGTCTTTAAAAGTATGGGTACGTTGTGTCCGGCCATAGAGTAGGTGATGCTGTCTTTATCTATTCTCACGGCGGCAACAGTAACGTAATTTCTTTCGTCAAGGTTAAGCTCGGAAAACTTCGCGCTTAAATTACTTATAGCCTTTGCGGGCGAATACTGCTTTTTATCGTACGCGGCTTTTACGAAAGCCGAAAGCATTCCCGCCGAAATCCCCTTGCCCGAAACGTCGGCTATCATACCGCATGCAGAGCCGTCAACCGTGTAAACGTCGGGCAAATCTCCGCCGATGTCGCGGCAGGGAATGTATGTGTAGGAGTATCTTTTGCCTCCCGCCCAGTTACCCGCGGGCAAAAGCTTTTGCTGTATGCTCTTTGCCGTTTGCAACTCTTTTGCAATTTCAAGCTCGTACGCGTCGTCTATCGTCCCCATACACAGTCCGCCGCCGAGGGGGGTAACCGTTATCGAGTAAGATACGTCGTGGCAAAGTCCGTCGGTGCGGACCTTCTGGTAAATTCTGCGGCTTACTGGCTTGTTTGAGCAGAACGCGTCGTCAAATGCGTCGTACAGAAAACAGCCGCGGCAATTTTCTCCGCCGCAGCGCGAAGCCGCCGCCTCGCAGCAGGTTGCGCCGCCGAGGGAAAGCTTCGACTTGTTCGCGGGGAAAAGCGCGCGGAACGCCGCGTTGGTAAACACGGCTTTAAAGTTTTGGTCTACGACTATAACAGCCGAAGGGACGCTATCGATTATGCGCCTGTAATACTTTTCTATCATAAGGTAAATTTTAAATCATTATATATCATTTCTTTAATAATTGCAAATAATTTAAAAAGTTGGTATAATAAAATAAATGAAAATAACTTTGCCCGAAAAACTTAAAAACTTAGCTAATAGCTGCCCCTTTCCGCTGTACGTCGTGGGGGGGTACGTCCGCGACGCGCTTGCTGGGTTAAAGTCTGAAAACTGCGATATAGATATCTGCGCGCCCGTTTCAGCGGACGAGTTCTGTTCAGCGGCAAAAAAGTGCGGTGCAACCGTAAACGCGGTTTACCGCAACACGGGTACGGTTAAACTTTCGTTAGAGGGCGAGGAGTACGAGTTTGCCTCTTTCCGCTCTGACGAGTACGTCCGCGGAGTTCATAATCCCGTTAAAACCTTTTTCACGGACGACATTTACCTTGACGCACGCCGCCGCGATTTTAAGTGCAACGCGGTCTATTACGATATAAAGGGGGAAAGCTTTTCCGACCCCCTCGGCGGAATTGACGATATCCAAAATAAGCGAATATCTACAGTTGCGGAGGCAGAAAAAGTTTTCGGTGAGGACGGACTCAGATTAATGCGGCTTGCGCGCCAGTCCGCGCAGACGGGGTTTATTCCGACTGCCGACTGCCTTGACGGTGCAAAGAGAAATGCAAAGCTCATTGCCGACTGCTCGGCTGAAAGGGTGTATGCGGAGCTTAACGCAATTTTGCACTCCGACGAAAAATACGGCGTAAAATATGCGCAGTACGCAGGGTTTAAAATTTTGGACGATACGCGCGTTTTAGATGTAATTTTACCAGAGCTTACCCTTGGCAGGGGAATGGCGCAGAGAGCGGAGTTTCACTATCATGACGTTTTAGAGCACTCTTTACGCGCCGTAAAATACGCGGACGGTTCTGTCCGTCTTGCCGCGCTTATGCACGATATAGGAAAGCCGTACTGCATGAAAACGAACGGCAACTATCACGGACACGAGGTTGAAAGCGAGAGAATAAGCGCGGATGTTCTGCACAGGCTAAAAGCGCCTAAAAAGCTTGCGGACGAAGTTGCAAAGCTTGCCGCACTTCATATGTACGATTTCAGTCTCGACGCACGCGAGATAAAGGTACGAAGGTTTATAGTGAGAAATCTGTCGTACTTAGAAAAACTGCTTTTTTTAAAGCAGGCAGACTTTTCGGCTTGCCGCGACGATTTGACCGAAGCCCCTACCGTAACCAAGTGGAAGGCGATATATAAAAAAATGCAGGACGAGGGCGCGCCCTTAGATTTAAAGGGGCTCGACGTGCGCGGAAACGAGCTGATAGAGGCGGGCGTTCCCGCGGCAAAGACGGGAGAGGTTTTGCAATTCCTTTTAGAGGAGTGCGCGGTAAATCCTTCGTACAATGAAAAGCAATTTTTAATAAAACGCGCATTGTCTTTGTGTGCGGTTAAAGGATAATATTGACTGCCGTAAAAGGTTGATTTTTGCGGTATGTTATAATATAATATAGAAAAAAATGCGCTTAAATTTTTAAAGCGCGGAGATGAATATGGCAAACAGTTCAAGACGGCACGGAATGCACCCTATACTCGCTTTTATACTCGGGTTTTTACTTGCGCTGATAATTCTCGGCGGAGCTATAGCGGGCGTTGTAATCTACGCTTTAAATTACAAAATATCTAAAATTCCCGGCAACAGGGACAGTGACGGCAATTACGTTTACATAAACGGCGACTCGTCAAACGGCGGCGCAAATAACGTTTTGGGGCTTGTTAAAAAGATAACGGAGCTTACCACGGACTTTTCTTCTCGTACGGTCGGAGATGTTGAAAAGCTTCTGCCCGTGGTCGCAAAGCTTGTAGAAAAGCTCGACGCGGCGCTTTCAAATTACGTAAAACTTGAAGACGGAGAACTGCGCGCAGTCAAATTCGGCGAACTCAGCTCGTTTATTTCAAGTCTTCAGGACAGAATAGATATAAGCAATATGGTCTCAGCTACGCCCGATAACGCGATACTTTGCTACCTCAGCTACGGCATTACAAAAGTTACGTACGACGAAGAAAACGATCAGTACGTTGCAAAATACAAGGACGAAGAAGGCAACGTTTATGACTGCATAGTCGAATTTGACGACGAAGGCAGAATGGACGGCGCGTACTATATGGACGGCGAGGAAAAGCAAGAGGTACCGCACCTTACCTTCGGTAACTCCAAGCAAAGAATTAACGGTGTTACGAACGATTTGACTATCGGCGACGTTGTCAATATTGCCGACGACGACAGACTGCTCGGCTCGGTTAAAAACTCTACCATAAACTCGCTTTCCGGCGACATAGGCAAGCTCAGCGTTCAGCAGCTTTTCGTTGACGAAATTTATTGCATAGATTCGTCCGAGGCTGCGGCGGAAGGCGGAGAGGCTTACAAAGCCCCTATATACGAGGTTGTTGACGATACTACGCAGTTAAGCACTGTAACCGGAGCGGCAGGCTGGCATAAGAACTGGATTTATTACACGTTTGACGGTACCGATTATTCGCTTGTCGGCAGCTGCGGCAAGCTGAAGCCTACCGAAAGAGATGAAAACAATAAAGTTTTAACAAACTGCTACGACCCAGACGCAACCTATTATACTTTGGGCGAAGGCCAAATTTTATACGATCCTGCGTTCGTGTACTATACGCAAAACGAGGACGAAAGCTACACTATGGTTAAAGCGGGCAAAGAAGACGCGGGCAGGCTTTCACGCAGTGATTACAAGGACGATACGTATTACTCTTACGGTGCGCCTTCCGCGCTGTGGAAGCTTCTTTTATACGCAGAAACGAGCGAGGGAAGCGGAGTAAAGGAAGAGAAGGTTTACGCTGTAAACAACATCAGCGTTATGATAACCAACGTCAGCAAAAACACTCAGCATACTTCGATGCGCGAGCTTGACGCCGCGGGTATACTTACGTTCCCCACGAAGTCCGATTTGGATACGCACGTTAAGTGGAGAGAGAACGGCGACCCCCACGACGAAGTTCTCGGCGAGATGGAGTTGACCGAGGTTATAAGCGTTATGGTTTTGATAATGAAAGATCCGTTGGCGTTGATTTCTTAGAGCTAATAAAAAATTGTATTGCCCCCGACGGTCAAATCGTTTGACATATGGGGGCAAATATTTTATAATAAAATAACCTTGCATACCGTAGGAGGTATGCCGATTAAGTCCGGGAGGTGAATTTATGAAAACTTACGAAATGCTTTACGTTTTGGACGCAGCCGCAACCGACGAGGCAAAGGACGCGTTCGTAAAAAAGTTTGAAGACGTTGTTACGGCTGCAAACGGTAAAGTCGTTTCCACTGACAAGTGGGGCGTAAAAAAGCTGGCGTATCCTATCAACTATAAAAACGACGGCTATTACGTATTAATGACTTTCGAAGCGGAAGCTGCGGTAGTGAAAGAGCTTGACAGAGTTGCAGGTCTTTCGTCCGAAGTTTTAAGAAGAATGATAACCGTAAAAGATTAAGGAACGAATGAAAAGATGAACAAAGTATTTTTAATAGGTAATTTAACCCGTGATCCCGAATTGACCGAAACCACCTCAGGCGTATCCGTTTGCCGCTTTGCAATTGCGGTTAACAGAAACTACGCAGGAGCGGACGGTGAAAGAAAGACCGACTTTTTCAACATAGTTGCATGGCGCGGTCTTGGCGAAACGGTTGCGCGTTACGCTAAAAAGGGCAACAAGGTCGCCGTAAGCGGCTCTATTGAGCTTAGAAATTACGAGGACAGCCAGGGCGTTAAGCGCACGGGTATAGACGTTGTGGCGCAGGACGTAGAGTTCCTTACGCCGAAGGGTACGCAGGGGGACGGAAATTATGACGCTCCCGCACCCGCAGAAAAGAAGAGGGCAAGTTTGCAGGCGTTTGACGACGACAGCGATATACCCTTCTAATTTAAGGAGTTTATAATATGGAAGAAAATAAAACAGCAGCTCCCGCTAAAAAGAGCTATAAAAGAGTACCCCGCAAAAAGGTTTGCGTATTCTGTCAGGAAAAGGTAGCCGAAATCGACTTCAAGGACGTAGCCCGTTTAAAGAAGTTCGTAGCGGAAAGCGGCAAAATTATGCCCCGCAGAATGACCGGTACTTGCGCAAAGCATCAGCGCGAATTGTCTACGGCAATCAAGCGCGCAAGAATAGCTGCGCTGCTTCCTTTTAAAGCAGAGTAAATTAAAAATAAAAACAGCCCTTTATCGGGGCTGTTTTTTTATGCGCTTTTATACATATGTACCGCGCACTTATTTATAAAGGTTTTGCGCTATATGCGTTTAAAATCATATGCACTAAAAAACAGGCTTCCCATAAGGGAAGCCTGTTTTGTGTTATAGCATTTGTTTACTTATGAAGCAGCTTCAAGTACAGCGTAGCAGAGGTTGGGGTCTCCGCTGGCTTTGGTAATCTCGTGGCTGCCTGCGGCAAGGTTGTTTATTACAATAAACCCGTCGCCGTCGTCGTCTTTATAAACTGTGCCGTCTACTTTTAACTGACCGCCCTTCGTACCTATTTTAAGCGTCAGCTTCTGGGTACCAGCGGTATTAAACGTTACGCTTGTGCTTGACTCTAATTTTAACGGTGCATTATACGTTTCTCCGTTATATTCAAAGGTTCCGTTAGAGTTGTACTTACCGCTTACAGTAAAGTCTCCGGCAAGCGAGGTGTCATCCTTTGTAAATATTGCAACGGTAGTAGCTTCTTGTAGGGCTTGAATAGCCTCTTCAGCTTCGGTAAGCTTTGTTATGTCACCTACAAGCGTTTTCTGATCTGCGGTAAGGTTATCGTAAGCGGTACGCGCCGCAGTTACGTTGCTTGCGTCTGCAAGCGTTACGTTTGCTTTTGCGGGGAGCGCCGCAATCATATCTCTTACGCTGTAAGGTACAAGCGCTGCATTGAGCTGGGTGATACCTGAAGTTACTTTACTATAATTTGTAACTGAGTTCTGCTGTTCGGCGGTCAATTTATCGTATGCCGACTTAACGCTGTTATAATTTGCAAGCAATGCGTTTATATCGCTTTCACTGCTTACCGTAGAAGGATCTGCAAGGGCGCTGATCTGGTTGTTTATTGCGGTAACAGCTCTGTTAGCCCAAGCATCTTCCGCAGCGGTGAGGGTAGAGTAGTTTGTAACTCTGCTCTGCAACGTCGCGTTAAGTGCGTTGTAAGCGGTGCGCGCCGCTTCAATAGCGGGGTAGCTGTTATCGTCAACGGTTCCGATATTGTTAATAAGCGTTATTACGTTTTGAACCTTAAGGTCGTTGTAGGTGCTTTGCGCAGCTGCAATCTTATCGCGCTGACCGGGGTAAGCCGCGTCGAACTCTGCAATTTCATCAACCTTCAAGGCGTCTAACAGCGTTTGAGCATTATCAATTGCCGCTTGGCTCGAAAGGGTTACCGTGCCTATCGCATTGATAGCTTCGTTCAAATTATCAAACTTAGCCTGTGTATTACCGGTCGATTTAAACGAGAGGGTAGACAAAGTGCAATCTTTATACTCGAAATCCATTCTGCCGAATATGATATATATTCCTGCAGGAAGAACCACGGTCGTTTCGTTTGAAACTTGAATTGCGTAGGGTGTTCCGTATGAATCTATAAGGCTGGGAGCGTTTTCGCCGGAGGTTGACGAGGAGAAAGTTACTTCAGCTTCTTCCGCCAACATAAATACGGCTAACTGTTCTCCGTTGGCTTTCATTTCACCTTTAGTTAATTTGCCTCCGAGTTTTAAACCTGCGGGAGGGTTACTGAAGTCTACCGTTAAGGTTCCTTCGTCGGGAACCGGAATTGCCGCGGTGGGGGTAGAAAGGTTCATCTGGTCGTTTCTTGCCATTGACGAGCTTTGCTTTTTAGGGTTATTTTTGCCCCAACCGTTTCTGCCTGCATATTGTAATGCTTTTTGCCTTGCCGCAACGGGGGTATCCATAAGGCATTTGCTTTGACCCGAAACGGTATCGTAGTAGAACAAATCGGGATTTGTATCGAAGGTTTTATAACTCGTTCCGCTGAAATGCGTACAATTATTTGAAGTTGCTTCAGTACGCGTTTTAGCAATTACAAAACCGTTATTTCCCGTACATCCGACGAAAGCATTGTTCCAGGATTTACTTGTTGTAGAAGATTCACTTGTAACTGCTTTGCATCCGAAATAGTAGTTGCTTTCACTGAATATATACGAGTTTGCTCTTACCGAGTGAACGTAGCTTATATCGGGTTTACCGTCAACGCAGTCCGTGGATATATAGTTGTTGTAGAAGTGGATGTTTGCCTGTCTTGCAAGAGGAGTACGCGAACCGCAGTTATGCCACCAGTTATGATGCATTGTTATGTTGTACTGTAAGCTGCTGTCGCTCGAACCGATAAGTCCGGTCTTATGACAGTCGGCGAAGTAGTTGTATGAGCTTGTTAAGTACTCGCCGCGCTTGAAGTCGATACTGCCGTCGCCTTCTTTCTTGTCACTTTCCGTCGCCGACTGTGTTCCGCCTGCTGTACCGTCACCGGGGAGGAAGGAGTTGTTGTGTATCCAGCACCTGTCAACAGAACCGGTGATTTTACCGCCTTCTTGAACGCCTTCCATTCCGACAGCGTCTTCAACGTATTTGTTGAACAAAAGGTTTCTTACTTCGAAGCTCTTGCCCTGACCGTTGACTGCGTCCGAACCTGCAAGGAAGTGGAAGCCCCAGCCGAAAATTTCGGCGTCGTCGCCAATTCCTTCGAGGGTAACGTTCTTCATATTCTTCATACGTGCCATATAGCCGCCGTCACCAACTAATCCGCCTTCGTCTTCATTGTTGGAAGCCGTGCAGCCTTCAGGAACTGTAACTTTACCGATAAATCTTATAGCGATGGGGTGAGTATCGTTTACCTGCATAAATGCCAAATTCTTTCCGTTAGCCGCATCATACGTGTTACTGGGACGCTTGTTCTTTTTGCTGCCGTTATTGCTCATCATATACTGGGCGTTGTTTAGCCACCAGCCTATGCCGTCAGCGTCTTTGTGTCCCCAGTCTTTACCGGTAGTGCCGGGATAGGTGGGAATCTGGAACATATTTAATTCGGGATACTTTGCAACTGCGTCGCGCATAACGTAATCTTTATTTTCTTCTGTTACGTAAATTACGATAGCGTTGTCTTTAAGTGTACCGTCGTCGTTGTACGCACCGACACCGTCGGTGTATTTAAAGTGCGCATAACCCGAACGGTCGTATGCGGTAACTGAAATTTCATTAAGCTCGATAGCGCTTGCGCCGCCCGAAGGCTGAATTTTTACGTCGTAATCGCCCGCTTTAAGACCTACCGCGTCAACTCTTGCAACGCCGCTGCCTACCGAGCGGATAAGCTCGCTGTCAACGTTTATCCAAGTGTTCGCGTCTGACAATTTATACTGTACGGAAGCTTGAGAAGGAGCACCTTCCGACCATTCAACATACAGGCTCTCGTTATATCCGCCGTATGCCTGAACTTTAGCGTCGAGTTTTTCCCACGTTGCAACAAGCGTTATATTTCCGGTAATAACGTTGTTAAAGTCGTATTTAGCGCCGTTAAGGTACCAGCCCTTAAACTGATAGCCTCCGCGTACGGGAGCAACGGGATTGAAAGCGCATTTTCCCTCTTCAACGGACTGCTGTGCAACTTCGCTACCGCCGTCGGAGTTGAACGATACCGTATATTTTACGGTTTCGCCGCTCGAGCTTTTGTTTTTCCACTTAGCGTAAAGCGTGGTGTCCGCGGTGATTTTCGTCGCGCCTACTGTAAACGGTGCGGTAAACCCTGCGTCCATGTACCAACCTAAAAAGATTGCGTCGCTGCGCTCGGGCGCCTTTACCGTTACAGTGCCGTTTTTGTTTACCTTAATGGGAGCGTATGTATCGCCTTCAACGTTTGCAAACGTTACGGTGTACTGTACCGTAGTATCTACGGGATCTTTGCCCTCGTCGGGGGGAGTGGAGGGTTTCTGCTCGCCAGGTTTCTGTTCACCCGGCTGCTGATCGCTGGGAGTTTCGGGTCCTTTTCCGGAGCCGCTTTTATCATCTTTTTTGCAGGCAGTAAAGGAGAATGCAAGAATTGCAATCAGCAGAGCAACCGCAAAAAATCTGAAAGTCTTTTTCAGAATTTTCATTTCTACCCCTTTGAAGCGGCCATAATGCCACTTCATAACATTATTATATAATTATTATACACCCGTAATTTTGCAAAGTAAATAACACAGAACAAAAACACTTGTGCAACCTGCACAAAATTGAAAATTGCTTTCGTATTTTGTCAAAATCTACCAAAGTGCGCCGCAGAACATATGCTCTGCGGCGCACAAAAAAGCCGTAGCAAAAGCCACGGCTTTAATTTATTTATTATAATTTCTTGCACCGAAAATGCAAGTCCCCAACCTTATCATATTGCTTCCGCACTCTACGCAGAGCTTCCAATCTCCGCTCATTCCCATTGAAAGGTACTCGAAGTTACCGTCCTTTTGTTTCAGCTTGTCGTATAGTCCGCGCATATGGCTTGCAAGGCTTTTGAGCAAAGCCGTATCGTCCGTAAAAGGGAGCATTGCCATAAGCCCCTTAATTTTGAGCGCAGGCAATTTTTTTACACTTTCATACGCGCTTTCCGCCTCGTCAAACCCGAAGCCGCCCTTTGTCTCCTCGTTGCCGATATTTATCTGCAATAAGATATTTGAAGTAATTTGAGCGTTTTCGCTCCGCTTTGAAAGCTCCTCGGCAAGGTTAAGCCTGTCCACGGAGTGGTAAAGGTCAACCTTTCCCAAAATGTACTTAATTTTATTGGTCTGCAAATGCCCTATAAAGTGGCGGCGGGGTGTGCCGTTTATAAAGTCGTACTTGTCCTTAAATTCCTGAACGTGGTTGTCGCCTATATCGGTTATCCCTGCGGCAATTGCGCGGTTTATGTCGTCTGGTTGTTGCAATTTTATCGCCGCAACCAAAGTTACCTTTTCGCCGAAGGGGTTTTTATCTGGAATTTCGGTAAGTAAATTTTTTACGTTTTGTTCTATCATATTTTTTCCGCTATAAGCTGCGCCATTTTACTGCCGCTTACCTTAATTTTGCCGTCCTCCATAATGTCTGCGGTACGGTAGTTTTCGTCTAAAACGCCTTGAATAGCGCTTTCTATCGCCGTGTACTCTTTTGAAAGGTTAAAGCTGTCCCTAAGCATCATTGCCGCGGCAAGAATAGTTGCAATCGGGTTTGCGATATCTTTGCCCGCGATGTCGGGGGCGGAGCCGTGAATAGGCTCGTATAGACCGCACTTAGTGTCGCCTAAAGAGGAAGAAGCCAGCATGCCGATAGAGCCCGTAACTTGCGCCGCCTCGTCAGAGAGAATGTCGCCGAAAAGGTTGCTCGTTACAACGACGTCAAACTGCGCGGGGTCTTTTACTATCTGCATAGCCATATTGTCCACAAGCACGTCTTTGACTTCGATTTCGGGGTAGTTCTTTTCGCAGTACTCGTGCACGGTCTTTCTCCAAAGGCGAGAGGAGGCTAAAACGTTAGCTTTATCCACGGAAACTATTTGCTTTTTGCGCTTTAAAGCAAGTTCGCACGCAATTTTTGTTATACGCTCTATTTCCGCAACCGAGTACTTTTCGGTATCCGTAGCCCAGTTATCGCCGCTTGCCCTCTCGCCGAAGTAAATTCCGCCCGTCAGCTCGCGCACGATTATAATTTCGATGCCGTCCTTTACAAGCTCGTATTTAAGGGGAGAGGCGTTTGCAAGGCTTTTCCAAAGCTTTGCGGGGCGGATGTTGGAGTACAGCCCCATAGCCTTTCTTATTCCCAAAAGCCCTTTTTCGGGGCGGACGTCAACGGCAAGGTTGTCCCACTTGGGACCGCCCACCGCGCCCAAAAGCACACTGTCGCTCTTAAGGCAGCCTTCCACAGTTTTTTCGGGGAGGGGAACGCCGCATTCGTCTATCGCACAGCCGCCTATGGGCAGATGCGTAAAGTTGAATTTGTGTCCGAACTTTTCCCCGATCTTTTGTAAAACTTTAATTGCCCCTGCGCAAATTTCGGGGCCTATTCCGTCGCCGTCGAGAACGGTTATATTGTAATTCATAATTAATTTCCTTTTGCCAGATGCTTTAAAAGTCCGCCGTCGCGGATAATACTTTGAATAAATTTGGGGAAGGGCTGCGCCTTAAAGCTTTGCCCCGTCGTTTCGTTACGGATAACTCCGCTTGAAAGCTCTACGCTTACCGTGTCGCCCGCGTTTATCGCCGCAACCGCTTCGGGGCACTCCAAAATAGGCAGTCCTATATTTATGGAATTGCGGTAAAAAATGCGCGCAAACGAGTTTGCGATAACTATCGAAACTCCGCTCGCCTTTATGGCAATAGGCGCATGCTCGCGCGAGGAGCCGCACCCAAAGTTATCTCCCGCAACGATTATATCGCCGCATTTAACTTCTTTTACGAACTTCGCGTCGATATCCTCCATACAGTGGGAGGCGAGCTCTTTTTCGGAAGAGGTGTTCAGGTATCTTGCGGGTATTATAACGTCGGTGTCGACGTCGTTTCCGTATTTAAAAACTTTTCCTTTTAACATTTAAAGCCCCTCCGGACTTGTAAGCTTACCTGTAACAGCCGAAGCCGCCGCAACGTAGGGGGAGGCGAGGTACACCTCGCTCGATGTGTGCCCCATTCTGCCGACGAAGTTGCGGTTTGTGGTTGAAACAGCCCTTTCGTTTTCGGCAAGTATACCCATATAACCGCCGAGGCAGGGTCCGCAGGTGGGGGTCGAAACTATCGCTCCCGCGTTAATGAATGTATCCACAAGACCCTCGTGAATCGCCTGCAAATAGATTTCGTTAGTGGCGGGGATAATAATAGCGCGCACGTTCTTGGCAACCTTTCTGCCCTTCAAAATTTGCGCGGCAATGCGCAAATCTGATATATGTCCGTTTGTGCACGAGCCTATTACAACCTGGTCGATTTTAATGTCGCCCCATTCCGTTTTCGTGTTTTCGGGAAGGTGGGGGAAGGCGACGGTGGGCTTTAATGCAGAGAGGTCTATCTCGTAAACGGCTTCGTATTCCGCGTCGTCGTCCGCCGTGAAAATTTCGGGCTCGCGCTTGAAGCGGTTTTTCATATAATCGAGCGTTACTTCGTCCACGGGGAATATGCCGTTTTTGGCGCCTGCTTCAATTGCCATATTACATATTGTAAATCTGTCGTCGATAGTAAGATATTTAATTCCGTCGCCCGTAAACTCCATCGATTTATAGAGAGCGCCGTCAACGCCGATAAGCCCTATGATATGTAAAATAATATCCTTGCCGCATATGTATTTTGCTGGCTTTCCTTTAAGTACGAATTTAATGGCGGAGGGGACCTTGAACCAGCACTCGCCGCTAATCATTCCCGCGCACATGTCCGTAGAGCCGACACCCGTCGAAAAGGCGCCCAAAGCACCGTAAGTACAAGTGTGGCTGTCCGCACCTATTACAAGGTCGCCCGCGCCCACAAGTCCCTGCTCGGGTAGGAGGGCGTGTTCTATGCCCATTTTTCCTACATCGAAAAAGTTTTCAATTTTTTGCTCGGAAGCAAATTCGCGGCAGGCTTTGCACTGCTGCGCGCTTTTAATGTCCTTGTTTGGCGCAAAATGGTCCATAACGAGGGCAATTTTTTTATTGTCCGCAACTTGCTTTGCGCCCGCCTTTTTAAATTCGTTTATGGCAACGGGCCCCGTAATGTCGTTTGCAAGCACTAAATCGAGCTTTGCGTTTATAAGCTGTCCTGCCTTGACCTCTTTAAGCTTCGCGTGCGAGGCAAGTATCTTCTGCGACATAGTCATTCCCATATAACGCAGTCTCCTTCTTATCGGTAAAATCTATAATTATGTTTCCCGTTCCCGTATAGACCTTAACGCCGTACTTGCCGCCGTTTGTATCTGGGCAGTTGCACGTTCCGTATTTTGTAAACGAGCTTATTGAATAGTCCTCTTTATAACCCTTTAAATTTAAACTGATACTGCCGCAGTCTGCGGAAAAGTATCCGTTGCGGCACTTAAGGCGGGTAATTCCCATAGCTCCGCTTTTAAAGCGCAGGTCGGGCTGCATGCAAAAGCTGTCGTCGACTATAGCTTCGCCGTTTACTGCGGTGCAGTCGAGAGCGTTTCTTACGGAAACGTCTTTGCAGTGCAGACGGATATTTTCACAGTTCAAATCCGCATTAACGAAGGAGCAGTGCGAAAGGTTAATATCTGCCTCGTGTGACTTTATGCACAAATCGCCGTAAATTCCGCGCGTAATTGAAACCGTTCCGCCGTTCAATACAACCGCTAAATCTGGCACGCAGAACGCGGGTATGTAAATTTTCAATTCGGCTTTCTTAAAAAACGGTTTGCGCGTCTGTCTTATTTTTACTATGCCGCCGTTTTCGCTTACCCTTATGTGAGAGTGTTTGCTTTTTTCAATGTGCAGACAATCGTCCGAGCCGCATATTTCAACGGCGCAGGATATAAGCTCGCAGTCTATTTTTATAATATCGTTTTTGGTTTTAAAAGTAATGGTCTTGGTTTTCAATTTTTTTCCTTTAATTCTATTTCTTTCTGATCGCGCCCTTTGAAGCCGAGGTTACGCTCTCGCGGTATCTTGCAAGGTAACCGTCAACAGGCTTTACAAGCGGCTTAAAGTGTTTAAGCCTTTTTGAAATTTCTTTGTCTGTTAAGCGCATGTTAATTTTGCAGTTTGTTATATCTATATCTATGATGTCTCCGTCCTCAACTATTCCGATAACGCCGCCGACTGCCGCTTCGGGACAGACGTGTCCTATAGCCGCGCCGCGCGTCGCGCCCGAAAATCTACCGTCCGTAATCAACGCTACGTCCGCGCCCAGACCCGCGCCGACGATAGCGGAAGTGGGGGTAAGCATCTCGCGCATACCGGGTCCGCCCTTGGGACCCTCATAGCGGATTACGACGACGTCGCCCTTTTTAATCTTGCCCGAAGAAATGGC
>JAIDRX010000122.1 GCA_029061495.1 Clostridia bacterium | reverse complement strand
TAATTATTCCTATTATGTCCAAAAAGCCCCAAATTAACAAATTTTGTAAATTTTTTTAAAATTACTTGAAATTTATATTGTAATGAATTATACTTAATAAGGTAATAAATACTAAAATATTTTAATGGTTCGGAGGTCTTTTATGGCACTTGTTTCGGCAAAAGAGATGCTTGAAAAAGCAAGAGACGGCAAATACGCCGTCGGTCAGTTCAACATAAACAATTTGGAGTGGACAAAGTCTATTCTGCAAACTGCGGAAGAGCTTAAGTCCCCCGTTATCC
This sequence comes from Clostridia bacterium, assembly GCA_029061495.1. Classification (GTDB taxonomy): domain Bacteria; phylum Bacillota; class Clostridia; order Christensenellales; family Borkfalkiaceae; genus Coproplasma. The sequence continues at coordinate 4,275 of JAIDRX010000122.1, read as the reverse complement.
TCGGCGTTTCAGAGGGCGCTGGCAAATATATGACGGGCTTCAAGACCGTTGCCGCTATGGTTAAGGCAATGATTGAGGAAATGAAAATTACCGTTCCCGTTGCGCTTCACCTTGACCACGGTACGTACGAGGGTTGCTATAAATGTATCGAAGCGGGCTTCTCGTCGATAATGTTCGACGGCTCGCACTTCCCTATCGAGGAAAACGTTGCTAAGACCAAAGAGCTTGTTGCCGTTTGCGCTAAAAAAGGTATGAGCCTTGAAGCGGAAGTCGGCTCTATCGGCGGCGAGGAAGACGGCGTTGTAGGTCTAGGCGAGTGCGCAGACCCCGACGAGTGCAAGAGAATTGCAGACCTCGGCGTTACTATCCTTGCGGCGGGAATAGGCAATATTCACGGTAAATATCCCGCTAACTGGCCCGGTCTCAGATTTGACGTACTTGCGGCAATAAAGGCAAAAACAGGCGATATGCCCCTCGTCCTCCACGGCGGCACGGGTATCCCCACCGATATGATTAAAAAGGCAATATCTTTGGGCGTTGCAAAAATAAACGTAAATACAGAATGCCAGCTCTCCTTCCAGGCGGCTACGAGAAAGTATATCGAGGAAGGCAAAGACCTTTCAGGCAAGGGCTTCGACCCCAGAAAATTACTTGCTCCCGGCGCGCAGGCAATCAAAGATACCGTTAAAGAAAAGATGGAAATTTTCGGAAGTATCGGCAAAGCGTAAATTAATTACAATAAAACCTCCGCAATAAGCGGAGGTTTATTTTTTATACTTTTGCACAAACTTACAGAGTATGAAAAAGAAAATTTTATTTTTTGTTGCAGCTGTATGCATGCTGCTCCCCCTATTCGTCTGCGCTTGCGACGCGCGTGAAGCCGGGTCTTTAAAATCGATTACGCGCCCTTATATCGCGCATTACGAATGTACCGAAGCAACGCTCGGAAACGAAAACCTGCTTGATAAATTCGAATATATTAACGTGGTGCTTGTAAATAAAGACACGATGCAGATAATTTATAAGCCCAAGAACGGCAAAAAACAGATAAACGAAACAAAGTATACCTTCGACAATAAAACGCACGAGCTTTCCGCAGAAGTCGGAATTTACGGGTTTAAATTTAAACAGTCTACCATTGTCGAAAACGGTAAATTTACCGTATCGAAACAAATAGGCGCTAAACAGCTTATTATGAAATTTAAGGCAAAATAAAAAAACACCGCAGATTAATCTGCGGTGTTTTTTATTTGTCTGGTTTGTAATTGCCTGTAATCTCTTCCATTCCTTCGCTTTCAATTTTACCGAAAACTTCTTCAGGCTGAGCAAGGTCTTCGGATAAAACATCGTAAATTGAAACCTGCGTTACGGGTTTTTCAACCGCGCCCGAAAGAATTTTAGCCGTCTCCTCGTCGTATACGGCAAAATCGTACTCCATCTTTGCCAGATTTTCATCGGCGTACTCATTTTCAATACGGGCTTGAAGGCGGGACTGAGCTTTGCGCCTATTGGCGAATATAATCAAATAAACTATAAAAAGAATTAAAAAAACTCCGCCGGTAACTATTGCGACAATGTATTTAGGATCCATAATATTATTTTACTACTCTTTGAAATTATTGTCAACTTTAATTTGATTTAACCGACAAAACGTTGTATAATTATGTCTATGTTGACAGACAAAAGAATAGTAAAGACTCGTGCGGCAATAAAAACCGCATTCTTAAAATTGGCGCTTGAAAAAGATATCGGTAAAATAACCGTGTCGCATATTACGGAAAAGGCTGAGATAAACCGCTCCACCTTCTATCTGCATTACAGCGACGTTTACACCGTTTTACAGGACATTGAAAAGGAAATTGAAACGAAAATTTCTTCCTGCATACAGAGCCTTGACGTAAATAACGTATACGACAGTACTTGTTCCGTATTTACAAACCTAACCGAAACTTTGAACGAGTCGCCCGAGCTGAAAAATTTTATACTTTATTCTAACTCGTCCCAATATATAATAAGCAAGATAAAAAACATATTTACCGAAAAAGCACTGTCGGCAGCGGTAGAAATTTATCCCGATGCAGATAAAAGCACTTTGTTGTACCTCCTCACTTTTACATCGTCGGGAATTATTGACACTTACGTCAAGTGGGCACACACGAAAGACGATACAACCTCTTTAGAAAGCCTTATAAAAACCGTAACCGAACTTACGCAAAACGTTTTGGAAATCATTAAAATAAAATAAAAAAACGGGCTTTTCAACCCGTTTTTTATTTTGCGCAAACCGTTTGATTTTCATAATTTGCGGCAATACAAAGTATAATAACGTTGATATGAAAAAGATAATGTTTTGCGGCGGAGGAAGCGCGGGACACGTTATCCCAAACATTGCGCTGATAGAAGAATTAAAACAAAATTACGAAACATGTTATATAGGCACGAGTGCTATCGAGGAAAGCATTTGCAGAGCCAACGGCGTTGAGTTTTACAAGTTTGACGCGGTTAAGTTTGTACGCGGAAAAATTTTGTGTAATCTCGCAATACCATACCGCCTTTTTAAAAGTATCGGACAAGCGGGTAAAATACTCGATAAAGTCAAGCCCGACCTTATCTTTTGCAAGGGCGGCTACGTCAGCATACCTCCCGCCTTTGCCGCAAAAAAGCGAGGTATACCAGTTTTAACGCACGAGTCGGACATAAGCGCTGGACTTGCAAATAAACTGATTGCGGGCAGGTGTCAAAAGGTTTTAACCTCTTTCCCCTCTACCGCTGGTAAATTCGATAATGGGGTTTTTACCGGAACCCCTATGCGCAAAAACCTTTTTAACCGCGACAGAGAACAGTCAAAAAAACTATTCGGCCTCGATTCGCGCCCCACGCTTATAGTGTTCGGCGGCGGAAGCGGTTCAAAGATTATAAACGATAACTTACGCGCCGCAATTTTGGAAATTTGCAGAAGCTACAACGTCTTACACGTCTGCGGCAAAGGTAACGCGGTTGAAGCGAAAATAAGCGGATACAAGCAAATTGAATTTGCCGACGATATGGGCGCAGTTTACGCATGCGCAGACGCAGCCGTGGCAAGGTGCGGCTCTAACTCGGCAAACGAGCTTATCGCGCTTAAAATCCCCACGCTGTTTATCCCTCTGCAAAACTCGAGAAGCCGCGGAGATCAGGTCAAGAATGCAGAATATCTTTTTAAAGAAGGGCTTTGCCGCGTTCTGTGCGAAAAGCAGCTTACACCTCAAACTTTAAAAGACGAGGTGTTCAAGCTTTTCAAAGACAAAAATTTAAAAACCGCACTCGCGGCAAGCACCGTAGAATGCGGTAATAAACGAATTTTAAATGAGATTACTGCGTGCATTAAAGCTTAAAAATTAATAATTCCGTAGCCGCCAAGCACGATTTTGATTCCTATAAGAATTAATACAACGCCGCCGATAATCTGGGCGATACTCGCTTTCTTTTTAAAAAGTTTGCCCGCCTTTACTCCTATAAGCAGTCCGCCGAGACTTATGGCAAAAGTAATCACACCGATTGCAATTACGCTGAGCCACGCCCAAAGCTGGGTATTGCCGCCAACGCCTTCGAGCATCGAGTTTAAACTGAATCCGACGGCGAGCGCGTCTATGCTTGTTGCAACGCCCTGAACAAGCACTTCGGCAATGGAAAACTTTTTAATTTTTACCTCTTGCTCTTCCTTTGCACGTAACTCTTTAATTCCGTCGAAAATCATTTTACCGCCGATAATTAAAAGCAAAGCAAAAGCTATCCAGTGATCGAACGCATCGATATAATTCAAAAAAGCCATTCCGACGTAGAAGCCGATAATCGGCATTAGCGCCTGAAAAAGTCCGAATGTTAACGGTATTAATACGCCGTTGCGCTTTTTTAAATTTTGATAAACCATTCCGTCGCACACGGATACCGCGAATGCGTCTATCGAGAGCGAAACACCCGACAAAAATACGGAAAGAACCAAACTCCAAGCCATAAGCATATTATATCATACGCTGTTTGCATTGTAAACATTATTTTAGAATAATTAAAAATTAACGCGCCCTTAATAAAGGGCGCGTTTTTTGGAGCAGGTGACGGGAGTCGGACCCGCCGAAATCAGCTTGGGAAGCTGACGCCATACCGCTAGGCGACACCTGCAATAATATTTATGAGAGCAGAAAATTCTGCTCTCATAAACTGGTTGAGGTGACGGGACTTGAACCCACGACCTTCTGGTCCCTAACCAGACGCGCTACCAAACTGCGCTACACCTCA
>JAIDRX010000121.1:11522-15473 GCA_029061495.1 Clostridia bacterium | reverse complement strand
GGCGGTAATATGAATAAAATTTTATATTTTTCAAACAGTTGATTTTTTCTTTGCGGTGTGATAAAATATTTTAAATATACACAGACGACAAATTCGCATGAAAAAATTAGTTTTAAAATCCGCGCTTTTCGCGGTTGCGGCGCTTGCCATTGCCGCTTTGCTTACGTTCTCTTTATGGATATTGTGTTCACCGCAGTCCATGGCGACCGCAAGCGAAAGGGCGGGCAATTACTCGTTTGCGGTAACCTGCGCCGACCTTCGTTTTAAATATACAAAAGACACGTCTGATCTGGCAAGGTGTGCCGAGGACGCAATTTTGTCGGGCAAGGATAAGCATATTTTAAACTACGGCAAAAAGCTGATTGCCCGCACCGACTTCGATGAAGTTTGCAATGCGAAAAACGAAAAGCTTTCGCAAAGCCAATACGGTAAGTATACGGCAGACTACAAAAGCTATATCTGCGGAAACGTTGCCGCAGCCGAATACAGGGGCGGAGATTTGCAGACGGCTATAAAAACCGCAGGCAAAGCTAATAGCGAAACGGCTTTTATAAAGCTTACCTTAGAGGTTGCCAAGAAGGGAACCGATAAGGAGAAGAAAGAGCTTAAAACCGCAATTGAAAATAAATATCCCGATTTAGCAAATATACTTTAATCACCAAAGGAGAGACAGATATGAATAAAATCGTAAAGGAAGCGCTTACGTTTGACGACGTGTTGCTCGTTCCCGCGGCTTCGGAAGTTCTGCCCGCAACCGTGGACCTGCGCACCGAGCTGTGCAAGGGTATTAAACTTAATATCCCCCTCATAAGCGCGGCAATGGATACCGTTACCGAGTCGAAGCTTGCAATAGCAATGGCAAGGGAGGGCGGCATAGGCGTAATACATAAAAATATGTCCATAGAGGAGCAGGCATCTCAGGTTGACAAGGTTAAGCGCAGCGAGCACGGAGTTATAACCGACCCGTTCCACTTAACGCCCGATCAGCCCGTAAAGGCGGCTTGCGAGCTTATGGCAAAGTACAAGATAAGCGGCGTTCCTATTACCGAGGGCGGCAAGCTTGTCGGCATACTTACAAACCGCGATTTGCGCTTCGAGACGGACTTCGACCAGCCCATAGCAAACGTTATGACCAAGGACAGGCTCGTTACCGCGGCGGAAGGTACTTCTTTGGAAGAGGCGCAGAAAATCCTCGGCAAAAACAGAATCGAAAAATTGCCCATAGTCGATAAAAACGGCTACTTAAAGGGGCTTATTACAATAAAGGATATTGAAAAATCTATTCAGTACCCCAACAGCGCAAGGGACAAAAACGGAAGGCTTTTGGCGGCGGCGGCAATAGGCGGCTCGCCCGACGTGCTTGACAGAGTTGCGGCTTTGGTTCAGTCTAAGGTCGATATGGTCGTTTTGGACTCTGCGCACGGACACTCGATAGGAATTGTCAAAGCAGTTGAAAAAGTTAAAAAAGCATATCCCAACCTTCCCCTCGTTGCGGGCAACGTCGTAACGGCGGAAGCCACTCGCGATTTGATGGAAGCGGGCGCGGACGTCGTAAAGGTAGGTATAGGCCCCGGCTCTATTTGCACCACGCGTATCGTCGCAGGTATCGGTATGCCCCAGCTCACCGCGGTTATGGACTGCGCGGAGCAGGCTGATAAAATGGGTAAGCGCATAATCGCCGACGGCGGTATTAAATACTCGGGCGACATCGTAAAGGCTCTCGCCGCAGGCGGCAGCGCCGTTATGATAGGCTCGCTCTTCGCAGGAACGGCTGAAAGTCCCGGCGAGCTTGAAATTTATCAGGGCAGAAGCTTTAAATCTTACCGCGGAATGGGTTCACTCCCTGCAATGGCAAAGGGAAGCAAGGACAGATACTTCCAGTCCGACGCTAAAAAGTTCGTACCCGAAGGCGTTGAAGGACGCGTTCCTTACCGCGGAGTTTTGTCGGATATTATTTTCCAGCTTATGGGCGGCTTGCGCGCAGGCATGGGCTACACCGGTTGCGGCACTATCGAAAAGTTGAGAAAGAACGGCAAGTTCGTAAAAATTACTTCCGCATCGTTGGTTGAGTCGCATCCCCACGATATTTCGATTACGAAGGAAGCGCCCAACTATTCACCTAAAAACTAAACAAAAATAAGGCGTAAGTTAACTTGCGCCTTAACTAATTTACGAGAGGAATATTTTAATGCAGCACGAAAAAGTTTTGATAATTGATTTCGGCGGACAGTACAACCAGCTTATAGCGCGCAGAGTACGCGAGCATAAAATTTACTGCGAAGTAAAATCGTATAAGACGCCCATAGAGGAAATCCGCGCTATGAATTTAAGCGGTATTATTTTCACTGGCGGGCCTAATTCGGTTTATCTTGACGATTCTCCCAGAATGGACAAAGAGATATTCGAGCTCGGCGTGCCTATCCTTGGCATATGCTACGGCGCGCAGTTTATGGTTTACGGGCTCGGCGGTAAAATAGAAAAGGCAAACGAAACCGCTCTTGCCGAGTTCGGCAGAACGGACTGTGAGTTCGATACGAAGTCGCTTCTCTTTAAAGGACTTAAAAAGAAGTCCGTCGTGTGGATGAGCCACAACGACCACATAGCAACTTTACCCGAAGGCTTCCGCGCAGTGGGACACAGCGATAAATGCCCGTACGGTGCAATTGAAAATGCGCAAAAGAAGTTTTACGGAACGCAGTTCCACCCCGAAGTAAACCATACTGAGCAGGGCTTCGATATGCTCGGCAATTTCCTCTATAACGTCTGCGGTTGCAAGGGCGACTGGACGATGGAGGAGTATGCGCAGACGGCTATCCGCGACATACGCGAAAAGGTTGGCAGCGGCAAGGCGTTGCTTGCACTTTCGGGCGGCGTTGACAGCTCGGTTGCGTGCAAGCTGCTTGCAAAAGCTATAGGCAGCCAGCTTACCTGCATATTCGTTGACCACGGTCTTATGCGTAAAAACGAGGGCGACGAGGTGGAGGCGGCGTTCGAGGGTAGCGGAGTAAACTTCGTGCGCGTAAATGCTGGCGAGAGGTTCCTCAAAAAGCTTAAAGGCGTTTCAGACCCCGAAACAAAGCGCAAAATTATAGGCGAGGAATTTATCCGCGTATTCGAGGACGAGGCGAAAAAGATAGGCAAGGTTGACTACCTCGTGCAAGGTACAATTTACCCCGACGTAATAGAGTCGGGCTTGGGCGACGCGGCGGTCATAAAATCGCACCACAACGTCGGCGGACTTCCCGATTACGTTGACTTTAAAGAAATTATAGAGCCTTTGAGAATGCTGTTCAAGGACGAGGTCCGCGCACTCGGAATAGCGCTCGGGCTCGATGAAAAGCTCGTATGGCGCCAGCCTTTCCCCGGCCCCGGACTTGCTATAAGAATAATAGGAGATATAACTCCAGACAAGGTTGCAATTTTGCAGGACGCGGACGCGATATTCCGCGAGGAGATAGCAAAGGCGCACCTTGACAGAGACATTAACCAGTACTTTGCGGTGCTTACCAATATGCGCTCGGTAGGAGTTATGGGCGACGGAAGAACGTACGATTACACTCTCGCTTTGCGCGGGGTATCGACGACCGATTTTATGACCGCGGACTTTTCAAGAATACCCTACGACGTATTGGAAGTAATTTCAAACCGTATCGTAAACGAGGTTAAGCACATAAACAGGATTGTATATGATATAACTTCGAAACCCCCCGCAACCATAGAGTGGGAATAAAAAACTCATATAAACTTCGCATTGCGGCGTTGCGCTGTGCTTTCCTTGGTTGCGTACGTCATTGTACGCGCCCTGCGGAAATGCTCGCGCGCCTTGCACTGCTTGTTTCTCTGAGTTTTTTAGCGCGTCAAACTTAAAATCAGTTTGACTTTTTTATAAAAAAACTATATAATTAAACTACAATTTAATAAAAAAACACGATGACACAAGTGGCGGAAATT
>JAIDRX010000121.1:0-11512 GCA_029061495.1 Clostridia bacterium | reverse complement strand
TAGAGAGGTCTCGTGGGCTCGGCTATGTGTATAAGAGACAGACGTAAAAGGGTTTTCAACGCTTGTGTCTTTTTCGTGTTAAAAAGGAGAAAAAATGCCTCAAAGTAAATTTCAAAGAGCGGCGTTCGCCCTCATTACGGTTATAATAACCGTACACGCATACGTCTTTTTCAGCTTGTACGTCGTTAACGGTTCTTACTTCTCAGGTCTTGAAGGCTCAAACGGAAGCGTAATCGGTGGAATTAATGCAAACGGAGGAGTGGGAGCTTTCGGAACTTGTCTTCCCGTATGGGCTATAATTTTAATTGAATTTGCCTTTGCCTATACGCTTGAGATGTGTATTGGTCAGCCTCTGTCTTTCAGACTTGCCAAAAAGGTGTTCAACCCCGAAACAACGCATCCGGTACTGTTTGAAACCGCCGTTATTTGCACAACCGTAGGACTTATGTGTCCGTCTATGAGCTTGATAGCAGCCGTTATATATTATCCGTACTACTCGGGCTTCAACTTCATTACGCTTATGGCAAACTGGCTGAAACTCATTTGTTTCAATTTTCCTTTTGCATTTTTCAGTCAGCTGTTCTTTATTCAGCCTTTCGTGCGCACGGTGTTTAAACTTATATTCTGCCGCAAGAAAAAAAGCAGTTTGAATTGACATTGAGTTTCATAGTATTTATAATTGAACTATGAAAAAGGGAAAGCGTATTGCCATTGATATAGCAGAGGTTGCAATTTTCGTTGCTCTTATGGTTGCGGCGTCCTTTATATCCATACCTTTTTATCCCGTACCGCTCACTTTCCAGACGGTGGTAAGCGTTCTGGCAGGTCTTTTACTCGGCAGGAAAAAGGGAACGGCAGCAATGCTTGTATATCTTTTTATGGGGCTTGTCTGCTTTATCCCCGTATTTGCAGACCATTCGCTTGCGGGCTTTGCATACGCGCTTAAACCGTCGTTCGGGTACATAATAGGCTTTATCTTTTCCGCGTTTACGGGCGGTATGATAGTTTCGGGCAAAAGGGAGTATCCACTGTGGCGTTACGTCGTTGCGGGAGTTGCGGCTTTTTTCGCGAACTACGTAATAGGCATACCGTACTTTACGGTTATATGGCATTTACTTTTCGGCAACACTGCGCTCGGCGGAGCGGTGGTAACCTATAACTTAATTTATATGCCCAAAGATTTGATTTTGAGTATTCTTGCAGGTTTGCTTGCAAAGAGAGTAGTACCCCTTATCCGCAAGGGCGGCGTAAAGGCGCCCGAGCTTGCAGAACAACACAAAAACAAAAAATCGTTATGACCGCTTTTTTGCGGTCATTTTTTTATTTTTAAATTTATTGCAAAAGCCGCGGCTTTGTGGTATCATTGTAAATACAAACAACTTTTTTGTCCGCCGCATAAAATACGGTATGCAAAAAACCCTTTCGGTTATCAGTTTGCCGTCAATCAGGCGCAATGCTGAAAAAATTAAAAGTTTGGCGCAAGGCGCAAAATTTTTTGCCGTTGTCAAAGCCGACGGATACGGACACGGCGCGGAAGAAGTTTCAAGGTATATTGAAGATATTGCCGACGGATTCTGCGTTGCCATTATCGAGGAGGGGATAGCCCTCCGCGTTGCGGGCATTTCAAAGCAAATTTTGGTTTTAACGCCCCCGCAGGACGGTTACGATGCCGCCCGCGCAAAGGCGTACAACCTTACGCTTACAGTCAACTCGGAATACACGGCAAAGCTTATAAGCGGCTTGCCCTGCCATATCAAGGTAAACACGGGAATGAACCGGCACGGCTGTAACGTAGAAAAGCTTCCGCATATTTTAAAGCAGTTGCCGAAGGAAAGCGTAGAGGGGGTATATTCGCATTTTTTCGCGCCCGAAAGCGACATCGCAAGCGAAAGCCAGTTTACGCTATTTCAAAGGGCGGTAAAAGTTGTAAAGCAGGTAAACCCCAACGCAACCGCGCATATCTCTGCAAGCGGAGGTTTGCTCCGCGGCGGTAAGTATATTTTAGAAGGAGTGCGGTGCGGAATACTTTTATACGGATACGCGCCGTCGGGCTTTTCGAATAGCGGATTTGAAAAGGCATTAAAGGTCTACGCGCGGCGCACGCAGATAACACCGTTTATCGGCGGTGGAGTCGGGTACAACTTCGCGGATAAAAACTATAAAAGCCTTTGCGTATACAGGTGCGGATATGCGGACGGATTTTTTCGCACGGTGCCGCTCGGCGAAAAAACGCTGTGTATGGACGCGTTTTTGTCGGAAGGCGGAGAGAAATTAAAGTGCGTAATGGACGACGCGGACGAATACGCTAAAAGGTGTAAAACAATTTCGTACGAGGTTTTAACAAGCGTAACAAAGCGCTCTGAAAGGATATATGAACGGTAAAGACGAAGTAAGGAAAAAGCTGAAAATTAAAAGACGGTATTTTTCGGGCGTTCGCCGCGAGTTTGCCGACGGTTGTATTCTGGATAACTTCCTTTTAGCTTACGAAGGGTACGACAGCTTTTTAGTTTATAATTCCTTTGCGGACGAAGCGGATACAAAGCTGTTAATAACAACGCTTTTAAGCTTGGGTAAGCGCGTTTACCTTCCGCGGGTCGAGGGCGAAAATATCGTCGCCGTGCCGTACGGAAAAACGCGCAAGGGCGCGTTCGGAATAGACGAGCCCGAGGGACAAGCTTATTTCGGCAAGATAGACGTTACGGTAATACCTTTGCTTGCGGTCAACGAAAGGGGATTCCGCGTAGGCTACGGCAAAGGGTTTTACGACAGGTACTTAAAGGACAAGCCCACGCAAAGAGTGGGGCTTGGATACTTTTTTCAGATAGAAAATTTTAATGAGGACGAACCGGACGAAAGGTTAAACTCTTTCGTCTGTGAAAAGGGGATATATTACTATGGAACTGACACCTGAGCAAAAGCGACAAAAGGTTGGGCTTGAAATAAAAGATTTACTTTTGGGCGCGGCTTTTCCTTTAATGCTTCAAATGATTTTAAGCGCGTGTATCGTGCTGTTTATCGACTACACGAACGAGCTACCCTTGAAAGCAGTTATACTAGCCATAGGCGAAATTCTGCTTATAGTCGCGTACGTAATTTTCGGCAGGCAGAACGGAATTACTGCCGTCCGCCGCGGTTTGCAGTCTCAGAAAAAGCGGAACGCAAATTCCGACGATATCAAAGCCTACTATAAGACGGGCGAGTACGCTTTGTACAAGGGCTTTTTGATAGGTTTTATAAGCTGTATACCTTTTATTATTTTCCAGTTTATCGGCGTATTCGTGCACAATAAAATTTACACGTTCGTTTTAAGATACGCATTCGGCTGGGCGGTTTATCCTTTCGTGCTCATAGGCGAAATTTCGGACTGGGTTAATTTTGTTGCAATAATTTTCCCCGTATGCATACATGCGGCGGCGTACTATTGGGGCGCTTGGAAGGAGAGGAAAAATCAGCAAAAGGTTGCCGAGGCTCAGGAGATAAAGGCGAAGCACCGCAAATGAGAATTATTTCTGGGAGGTTCAGAGGGCTTAACCTTGCACCCATAAACTGCGGCGGCGTGCGCCCCACGGCGGACAGGGTAAAGGAAAGCCTTTTCAATATTTTATCCGCCGAGGTTTCGGGCGCGCGCGTTTTAGACTTGTTTTGCGGAAGCGGCAATTTGGGCATAGAAAGCCTTTCGCGCGGAGCAAGCTTCGTTCACTTCAACGACTTATCGAAGGACAGCTTAGCGGTTTTAAAGAAAAACCTTTCGCGCATAAAGTGCCAAAATTACGCCGTAACGAATTTGGACTATTCGGCTTGTCTTTCGCGCGCAGGTGTCTTCGATATAATTTTTTTAGACCCGCCCTATAAAGAGGAATACGGCATAGACGCGCTTAAAATTATTGCAGAGGGCAATATTTTAAACGACGGCGGTATTGCCGTGTACGAGCGCGACAAAAGCTTTTCGGGCGAAGTTGACGGACTTGAAATGTACGATGAAAGAAAATACGGTAGAACATATTTAAGCTTTTTTAAAGGTAAACACAATGCGTAAATGCGTTTTTGCGGGCACGTTCGACCCGCCTACAACGGGACACAAAAAAGTAATAGATAATTGCCTTAAGCTTTTCGATGAGGTAGTGGTGGCGGTAATGGTCAACACCGACAAAAAACCGCTGTTTTCCGATACGGAGAGAGAGGCGCTTTTAAAAAAGCTGTACGAGGGAGAAAGCCGCGTTAAGGTGGTTGTATTCGACGGCGCGGTAGTGGACTTGCTTGAAAAGGAAAACACGCCTTTCTACGTCCGCGGCGTTCGCAACACGGTTGACTTCGAATACGAAAACGCAAACTTTTTCGCAAACAAAAAATTAAAAAAAGATATAGTTACTATATACTTGCCTGCCGAGCAGGACAGCTTGCAGATAAGCTCGACACTCGTTAAAAATTCGGTCAAATTCAAAAAAGATTTTTCGGACTACGTTCCTAAAGAAATTTTACCCGATTTATTAAAGCTGTTAAAAAATAAGCAATAAATAATTTTAAATAAATTGCGACGAAAAACGCAAGGGCGGATTTACTTCGCCCGTTAAGCGTTTTACGTCGTATCGGCGGCGTTAGCCGCACAAAAGCAACCTCGCTGCAAATATTTTGCATAGCAAAAGATTTGAGCGAAAAGGAAAAAAGAAGATGTTTGAGAAGCAAATTAAAATTCCCGATCCCGAAGAGATATTGGACAAAATGCCCCTGCCTGCAAATTTAAAGGCGATAAAGGCGGAGCGCGATAAGCTCGTTTCCGACGTAATAACCGGCAAGAGCGACAAGCTTATAATTATCGTCGGTCCTTGTTCCGCGCACGAGGCGAAGCCCGTTTTAGACTACGTTGAAAGGCTTGGAAAGTTGAACGAAAAAGTAAAGGACAAGCTTGTGCTCGTCCCCAGAATATACACCAACAAACCTCGCACAAAGGGCGTGGGGTATAAGGGTATGTTTTCCCAGCCCGACCCTACCAAGTCCGAGGATATTTTAAAGGGCATTTACGCCATAAGGGATTTAAACATTAAGGCGATAGGCGCAAGCGGTCTTGCCGCCGCGGACGAAATGCTGTACCCCGCAAACATTCATTACGTTGACGATTTGCTCTCTTATATAGCCGTCGGCGCGCGCTCGAGCGAGAACCAGCTTCACCGCTTAGTTGCAAGCGGAATAGACGTTCCCGTCGGTGTTAAAAACCCCATGAGCGGCTCTATTCTCGTCATGCTCAACTCCATTTACGCGGCGCAGAGCGGTCAGGTTTTCAAACTCAACGGCTGGCAGGTTAAGACGAACGGAAACCCCCTCGCGCATGCAATTCTTCGCGGAGCGGTGGACGGCTACGGCAACGATATCCCCAACTTCCATTACGAGACGGTAATGCAGGTTATAGAGGGGTACGCAAAATCGGGACTTGAAAACCCCGCAATAATAATCGACGCAAACCACTCTAACAGCAATAAAAAGTTTAAACAGCAAATCCGCATCTGCGAGGAGGTTATGCAAAACCGTCTTTACGATAAGGACTTCAAACGCAACGTAAAGGGCTTTATGATTGAAAGCTTTATAGAGGAAGGCAACCAAAGCGAGGACAAGATATACGGTAAGTCCATAACCGACCCCTGCCTCGGCTGGTGCGATACCGAAAGGCTTTTACTCGACATTGCGGAGAAGGTGTAAAATGGAAAAGACGGGCTACCTCGGACCCGAGGGCAGTTACAGCCATATAGCGGCGCAAACAATGCGCACCGACGATAAGCTTTTATCATACGCAAGCTTTCCGCTCGTATTTTCCGCGTTAGCTGCGGGAGAGGTTGATAGTATTGTAATTCCTATCGAAAACACCTTGAACGGCGGAGTTTTGCAGAATATAGACCTTTTGCAGTCCACACAGAATATTTTGGCGGTAGATGAAAAAAGAATAAAGATAGACCACAGGCTGGCGACTCTTAACGGCTCGGATATAAAAAATATAAAGCGCGTTTACTCGCACAAGCAGGCTTTGGGGCAGTGCGCAAAATATCTTGCGGAAAACTTACCCAACGCAAAGCTTATTGAAACGCCTTCTACAGCCGCAAGCTTAAATTTGTTACAGACCAAAGAGGACGCGTGCATAGTCGGCGCGCATACGAAGGTTGAAGGGATAACCCTTTCAGATAAAAACGTCGCGGACGAGGACAACAACTTTACGCATTTTTTGCGTATCGTGCGCGGCGCGGCAAAAGAGGGCATGCAGTCGAAGCGCGTTTACTTTTCGGTAACGTGCAATAACCGGTCGGGCGCGCTACTGTCTCTTTTACAGCCCATTTACGCGCACGGACTCAATATGACGAAAATCGAGTCCCGTCCCATAAAGGACAGACCCGACGAATACGTTTTCTTTATAGAGGCGGAGGGGAATTATTCCTCGCCCGAAATGCAGGGTGCAATTTCGGAAATTAAAAAGGTTGCAAACTCTTTTAAGATACTGGGTTGTTATTAATTACAGGCAAAATGGCAACAGAATAAATAAGCTTATAACGCCCTGAATAAACTTTACGCCTATGAAATACAGCGCGTTTACCTTTGCTTTTAAAAGGTAACTTAGCTGCTGCATTAAAATCGAAATTCCGCCGAAGGTTATCAAAAACCCCGCAAAGGGAAGGGTAAGCTTTCCGCCGCCGTCGGCTAAGCTTCGGCAACCCGAAGTCGCCTCTACAAGTCCGCGGCACACGGCTTGCGCGCTTGTCTCGTCGGTGAAAAGACACAAAAGCTTTTCAATAGGGTACAGTAAATTAAAGTCAACGGCAACCTGCGCGGCAACGCAGAAAAACGCGATAAATCCGCCAGCAACCGCGACGGAAATAACTCCGCTGTAAAAGGCATTGTACAAAACGTTTTTATCCGCGGGGGCGCGTCTGTACTCGGCTTTCTCACCCTTTTTGGTAAACAGGCATATTATAACGGAAACAAGCAAAACGGCAACGACGTGCGCTAAAAGTATTTTCCAGCCCGCGCCCTTGTCGTTCAGCATTTTAACGCCGATACTTCCTATTATAAACAGAGGCCCCGAAGTCGAGCAGAGTGCGGCAAGCTTTTTGCAGTCCTTGGCATTTACGCTTCCGCTTTCGTAAAACTCGGCAACCGCGCGGCTTCCCGCGGGATAGCCAGAGCATATGCTCATAACAAAGCACACAGCGGCGGCGGGCGGAAGCCCGAAAATAGAAGTCGCTTTTTTAAGCGGCAGGGCGGCGCGTTCGGCAATTCCCGTCTTGATAAAGATAAGCATTATCACCATAAACGGAAACAGCGACGGAAGTACGCATTCCGCCCACATGGCAAAGCCCTGAAAGCAGGACTGTATATACCGCTCGGGGTAAATTATAATAGCCCCCGCAAGGAACACGAGCGCAACGCACAAAACTATCCACTTTGCAATTTTAGTAAACTTCATTCAATATTAAAGTTATTTCGGAGGGAAACCGATTATGAGTAAAACGTTGGGACTTGCTCTCGGAAGCGGCGGCGCGCGCGGCGTTGCGCACGTCGGTTTTTTACTTGCATTGGAAGAAGCGGGGATAAAGCCCGACTATATTACGGGTTGCTCTATGGGTGCGGTAGTCGGCGGATGCTTTGCCAGCGGACTTTCGGCAACAGAAATACGCGACGTTATACTAAAACTTCGTAAACGAGACATAATCGATTTAAGCCCCGCGCCCCTTTCTAAAATGTCGCTTTTGCGCAGTAAAAAGGTTCGCGATCTGCTTGTTCAGAATATCAAGGTAAAAAATATAGAGGACTTCCCCATTCCGTTTAAATGCGTTGCAACCGACCTTTTGTCTGGCAAGCTTCACGTATTCGAAAAGGGGGAGGCGGCTTTGGCAATACAGGCTTCGAGTACTATCCCCGGGGTGTTCCGCCCGGTAAAGCTTAAGGATAAACTTTTAGTAGACGGAGGGTGCCTGTGCCGCGTTCCCGTAACGGCGGTAAAGGAAATGGGTGCTGACATCGTGGTTGCGGTAGACGTACTTAAAAATGCCGCCGAGCCTGTGGATAAAGTGCATAATATTTTGACTATGATACTGCGCGTGTTCGACGTCATGGATGCACACAACACCGAAATGATTCGCGAAAAAGAGGGCGACATGTGCGACCTATTATTAGAGCCCGAAATGAAGGGTATGAGCCAGTACCTCATAAAGGACTTAGACCGCGCGTATGAAGAGGGTTACGCCCTCGGCAAAGAGAACGTTGACAAAATAAAACAACTGATAAAATAACACACAAAAATACTATGGATTTATTCGACTTAAACGGCAACGAGGACGGCGCAAAGCCCCTTGCCGAGCGCATGCGCGCAAACAACTTAAACGAATTTGTAGGGCAAAAGCATATCGTATCCGAAGGCTCGCTTTTGCGCCGCGCAATTTCAACCGACAGGCTTGGCAGCTGTATTTTCTGGGGTCCTCCGGGTACCGGTAAAACCACGCTTGCAAATATCGTTGCCTCGACCACGCACGGCGAGTTTATAAAACTCAACGCGGTTCAGGCGGGTGTTGCGGACGTTAAAAAGGCGGTGGAGCAGGCGCGCGACAATTTAAAGATGTACGGCAAGCGCACCTATTTAATGCTTGACGAGTGCCACCGCTTTAACAAAACCCAGTCCGACTCACTTTTACCCGCAATAGAGCAGGGTACTATAATTTTTATTGGCTCTACTACCGAAAACCCGTACGCTTCGATGACACCCGCAATAGTCTCGCGCTGCCGCGTTTTCGAGTTTAAAAGCCTTTCGGAAGAGGATATAAAGGGCGCGCTTAGCCGCGCGCTTACCGATAAGAGAAAGGGACTCGGACAGTACAACGCGCAAATAGACGGGGACGCTTTAAATCACATAGCGCGCGTTGCGGGCGGCGATTTGCGCACGGCTTACAACGCTTTGGAGCTTGCCGTTTTAACTACTCCCCCGCAAGCCGACGGAAGTATTATCGTCAAGCTTTCGGACGCGGAGCAGTCCATTCAACGCAAAGCATTATCCTACAACGAGGACGCTTACTACGACTATTTATCGGCATTTTGCAAGTCTTTAAGGGGGAGCGACTCTAATGCGGCGCTGTACTACGCTATGCGTTTAATCGAGGGCGGTTGCGACCCTATGATGCTTGCAAGGAGACTTGTTATTCACTCCGCGGAGGACGTGGGAATGGCCGACCCTAACGCAATGGTTGTTGCGGCTTCGGCAATGTACATTATGGAAAAGACGGGCTACCCCGAGGGGTTAGAGCCTCTTTCGAATGCGATAATTTACGTCTGCGAAGCCCCCAAAAGCAACACCGTTGAAGTTGCAATGAACGCCGCAAAGCGCGACGCGAAGGAAGTGCGCGACGACGAGGGGGTTCCGCCCTATTTAAAGGACAACACCTTCGGCGATAAAGAGACCAAGGCGCAGAGCGCAAATTATAAGTATCCGCATAACTTTGCGGGCGGGTATGTTGACCAGCAGTATTTGCCCGACAAATTAAAGGACAGGGTTTATTACACTCCGTCAGACTACGGCTATGAAAAGACCGTTAAAGAGATACGCAAAAACAAGGGGAAGCTTAAATAAATTACTTAAAAAATATATTGACAATTATTCATAAATATGGTATATTTATGCAAAGTTAAATAAAGGCGACGACGAAGAGAAGTACCGTAAAATTCCGCGCACAGTGAGCGGGGGACAGTGAAAACCCCGACGTAAGGGCTTACGCGAATAACACTTCAGAGCCGCAAGCCCGAAAAGGTAAGCTTAGTAGGGTTTGCCGTATGCCCGCGTTAAGGGCGCGGAAAGTGATTGCTTTTTTGCAATAATTTAGGTGGCACCACGGACTTAAACCGTTCGTCCTAAACACAGGGTTTAGGCGGACGGTATTTTTATATCCGCATACAATAAATAGAGGTGAAATATATGGCTGAAATCTACCGTACAAAAACTGCCGATGAAATAGGCGAGGAGTGCGTAGGAGAACGCGTTACGCTTGCGGGATGGATAGAAAATATCCGCGACCACGGCGGAGTTTCGTTTATAGATTTAAGAGATTATTACGGCGTTGTTCAGGTCGTTATGCGCGACACAACGCTGTTGGTCGGTCTCAATAAAGAGGACTGTATTTCCGTTTCTGGAGAGATTGAGCACCGCGACGAGGAAACTTACAACCCCAAAATTCCCGCAGGCACGGTAGAGCTTAACTGCAAGGCGGTTACGGTTTTGGGAAAGGTGAGAGAGCAGCTTCCCTTCGAGATAATAACTTCAAAGGAAACGCGCGAGGACGTAAGGCTTAAATACCGCTTTCTGGATTTAAGAAACCGCAAGGTAAAGGACAACGTAGTTTTCCGCGCGGAAGTTATAAAATTTTTGCGCGCGCAAATGGAGGATATGGGCTTTTTGGAAGTGCAGACCCCCATACTTTGTGCTTCGTCTCCGGAGGGTGCGAGGGACTATATAGTTCCGTCAAGGCGGTACAAGGGCAAGTTTTACGCTCTGCCGCAGGCGCCCCAGCAGTATAAACAGCTTTTAATGGTTTCGGGCATAGATAAGTACTACCAGATTGCGCCCTGCTTCCGCGACGAGGACGCGCGTGCAGACCGCTCCCCCGGCGAGTTTTACCAGCTCGACTTCGAGATGGCTTTCGCAACTCAGGAGGACGTCTTCAAGGTCGGTGAAAAAGTGCTTTCCGCAACGTTTGAAAAGTTCGCGCCCGAGGGCTTTACCGTAACAAAAGCGCCCTTTCCCGTAATTTCGTATAAGCAGGCAATGCTTGAATTCGGCACGGATAAACCCGATTTAAGAAACCCTTTGCGCCTTATAGACTTGTCGGAGTTTTTCGACAAGTGCGACTTTAAACCTTTCCAAAAGAGGACGGTGCGCGCCGTAAAGGTTCACGCCGAGATGAGCAAGGGCTTCCACGAAAAACTTTTAGAATTTGCTTTATCTATAGGAATGGGCGGTTTGGGGTATCTCGAAGTTCAGTCCGACTTGACCTACAAAGGACCTATCGACAAGTTTATTCCCGACGAATTAAAAGGAGAGTTATTAAAGCTTGCTTCGCTTAAAGCGGGTGACACCATATTCTTTATAGCGGATAACGAGACCCTCGCGCCCCAGCTTGCGGGCAAAATTATGACCGAGCTTGCAACGCGGTTAGAGCTTTTAGAAAAGAACGCTTACCGTTTCTGTTTCATAAACGACTTCCCCATGTACGAGCAGGACGAGGACGGCAACCCCGCGTTTACGCACAACCCGTTCTCTATGCCTCAGGGCGGACTCGAAGCATTGAACGGTAAAAGCCCTTACGACGTGCTCGCGTACCAGTACGACATAGTTTGCAACGGCGTAGAGCTTTCGTCAGGCGCGGTGAGAAACCACAACTTAGATATTATGAGGCGTGCGTTCGAGATTGCGGGATATACGGAAGAACAGCTTAAAAGCAAGTTCGGCGCACTGTATACGGCTTTCAAATTCGGCGCGCCTCCCCATGCG
>JAIDRX010000120.1 GCA_029061495.1 Clostridia bacterium | reverse complement strand
GGGGTTACCAGTCTGCTTTGCGGAAGCCTTAGAGGACTTAGAATCCGTTTTCTTTGCCGCAGGCTCTTTTGCAGTTGTCTTAACTGCTTTACTTGCCGCGGGTTTTTTAGCGGTTGTCTTAGCTGTTTTTTTAGCCGCCACTTTTTTTACAGGCTTTTCTTCCTCAACCGGCTTGGCGGGCGCGGGAGCGTACAGCTCGTTAAATGCCTCGTCAACGACTTCAGCCGTTATATCGTTTATCGTACGGCGGGACTTTGCGGGAACTTCCTCCTTAACCTCGACAGGCTCCTCTTCCTTCTTTTTGCGCTTGAAAATTTCCTTTATCTTAGCCTTTATCTTTTCGGGCAGGTCTTTGTAGAAGGGCTTGCTTGCCTCTTCCCTTTCAGCCATTTCGTCTGCGACGTCGGCAAGAATTTCATACTGCTTTAACTCCTCGGGCGTGTTATAAAGGTGGCACGCGCAGAAGTGTCCTTCCTCTACCTCTTTATAGGCGGGCGCTATGCGCGAGCAGATTTCCATACAGTTTTCGCACCTGGTGTGGAATTTACAGCCCTTGGGAGGATTTACAGGCGAGGGAATATCGCCCTTTAAAATTATGCGGTTCATTTTAACGTGCGGGTCGGGCACGGGAACAGCCGAGAAAAGCGCTTTGGTGTACGGGTGCAGGGTGTTGTTGAAAATTGCATCCTTGCTGCCGTACTCCACCATACTGCCGAGGTACATAACGCCTATTTCGTCGGAAATATGTTTAACAACCGACAAGTCGTGCGAAATGAACACGTAAGTAAGCCCGAGAGTTTTTCTCAGCTCTATAAGCATATTAATAATCTGCGCCTGAATGGAAACGTCCAAAGCCGATACCGGCTCGTCGCAGATTACGAGTTCGGGCTTTAGCGCAAGCGCGCGAGCGATACAAATTCTCTGTCTCTGTCCGCCCGAAAACTCGTGAGGGTATCTCTCGAAGTAGTGCGGCTGAAGTCCGCACATTTCCATAACGCTTAAAATATAGTCGTGATAATCTTTTTTTGAAACTATTTTATGCTGTTTAGCCGCCTCGCCGATAATTTCCCCGATGGTAAGTCTGGGTGAAAGACTTGCGTAAGGGTCCTGGAAAATCATCTGCATATTTGGGCGAAGCTTATCGAACTCGCGGTTTTTGAGGGCGGAAACCTTCTGCCCCTTGAACCAGACGTCGCCGCCGGTAGTTTCGTAAAGACGGAGAATAGTTCTTCCCATAGTAGTTTTTCCGCAACCGCTTTCGCCGACTATGCCGAGAGTTTTACCCTTCTGAAGTTTGAACGAAACGCCGTCCACGGCCTTTAAAAACTTTATGGGTTTGCCGAAAAAATTCGTCGCTACGGGGAAGTACTGTTTTAAATCGTTTACCTCTAAAAACGCGTCGTATGAATATTCCGCTACAACTTTATATTTAAGCGTATCGCCTACTTTTAAAACGTACGAGGTAGAAACGGGTTCTCCGTTAACCATCACCAATCTATTATTAATAGCTTCGGCGGTAGTTTCGACTGAACCGAATTTTTCAGCAAGATATTCGTCAATACGCTTGTCAGTAGACTTTTTGCTCTTGCGCTTTTTAGAATTATTTTCTGTGTTTTCAGTTTGCTCTATAATTTCAGACTCATTCTCTGTGTTTTCAGTTTGCTCTATAATTTCAGACTCATTCTCTGTGTTTTGAGATTGCTCTTTTTCGTTAAGCAAATCCTGTTCGTCAACTTGCTCGTCGGTTACCTTAATTTTTATCTTATCGTTCAAATTCAAAACGTAAGACGGTAAAACGGGTTTTCCGTTAACGAGAATTAATCTTTTCTCAATAGCTTGGGCAGCGTTTCCGACTAAACCGAGTTTTTCAACAAGATATTCGTCAATACGCTTATCCGTAGACGGTTTCTCTTTGCGTTTAAATAAATCTTTAAACTTCTTCTTCGGCTTTTGATGTTGCTCTATTTCATCGGGCATTTTCTGTTCGTCAGCCATTTTTCACCTCCGCGCCCTTTTCGTAAAGGTAGCACGAAACGCTGTGCGTAGGCGATACCTTTATAAGTTCGGGATATTCGCCCGAGCATTTTTCCAAGCATTTTTCGCATCTGTCGCGAAAATAGCAGTAGTCGGGCATATTTATGGGGTTGGGGACGAAGCCGGGGATACAGTACAGCGAATCCACCTCTCCGTCAACGGTGGGTTTACTCTTTTGCAGTCCTATCGTGTACGGGTGCATGGGACGGTCGAAAATATCCTCCGCCGTTCCCATCTCGATAACTTTGCCCGCGTACATTACTACGACGTAGTCCGCCATTTCGGCAACCACGCCCAAATCGTGCGTGATAAGCATTATCGAGCCGTTTATCTTGTGCTTTATTTCGCGCAATAAATCAAGTATCTGCGCCTGAATAGTAACGTCCAAAGCAGTAGTAGGCTCGTCCGCGACGATAAGCTTGGGGTTACATAATAGCGCTATCGCAATCATAACCCTCTGGCGCATACCGCCCGAAAGCTCGTGCGGGTACTTTTTGTAAACACCCTCGGGGTCGGCAATGCCGACGAGTTTAAGCATCTCAATACTGCGCTCTTTGACCTTCTTTTTCGAAATGCCTTCTATGTGCAGTTTACCGACCTCGTCAAGCTGGTTGCCTATCGTAAATACGGGATTTAAAGACGTCATCGGCTCCTGGAAAATCATCGAAATTTCCCTGCCGCGGATAGAACGCATTGCCTCCGTAGGCATTTTTGCAATGTCTACGACGCGCGTTTCCATCTCGTATATATTTCCGCCGAGCTCGTTTTTCTTGATAACAGGCTTGCCCTTTTCATTGAGCTTAACCCTCTCCTGCCCGTCCTCGCCGATTTCCGTTTCGTACACGGGAATTTTTTTACCGCGCGAGTTGCGTTTGAAAAGGTTTGCCTTAAACCTTATTGAACCGCTTACTATCTGACCGCTGGGTGCCTGAACGAGTTGCATTAACGAAAGCGAGGTTACGCTTTTGCCGCAGCCGCTTTCGCCGACGACGCCGACTGTTGAACCTGCCGGCACGGAAAAAGTTACGCCGTTAACGGCCTTTACCGTACCCGCGTCCGAGAAAAAGTAGGTATGTAAATCCTCGAACTCGACGATGTTTTTATCGTCCTTCATTTCGGTCGTGTAATCGTCCGGCTTAACCCTGCGCTTCTTTTGCTTTTCAAAGTGGCGTATCGCCTTCGAGTTTTCTTTGGCAATGCGCCGCGATTCCTTGCGGGTTATATAATGTTTTTTATTTTGCGTTTTTTCTTCCGCCATTAAATTACCTCTTCATTTTGGGGTCGAACGCGTCGCGCAGACCGTCGCCCACGAAGTTGAACGCAAGAATTGCAAGCGTTATGCAAATACCTGCGGGTAGCCAAAGGTTGGGATAGTAATTTCTGTACCTCGCTTGGGAGGCAAGGTTAATCATATTGCCCCAGGTTGCCGTATCCAAAGGCGCGCCTATACCTAAATAGCCGAGAGTTGCCTCCGTAAGTATTACGCTGCCGAGACCCAAAGTCATAGAAACTATAAGCTGGGGGATAACGTTGGGCAAAAGATGCTTGAATATCTTTTTACCCGTAGAAAGTCCCGAGCATTTTGCGGCGAGCATAAACTCCTGCTCGCGTAGGGACAGAATTTGACCTCTTACCAGCCTTGCCGTGCCCGCCCAGCCGATTAGCGTCAGCATCAGCATCATATAATACAGCTTACCTATCGTAACTACGCCTAAACCGTCGAGCGTTGCGCCGAGTATAAGCATTATCGGAAGCGTAGGTATACAGCTTAAAACGTCTACTATACGCATTATAAGCTGGTCTACCCATTTGCCGAAATAACCTGCAAGCCCGCCTAAAAGCACGCCCAGAAGCGTTTCAAGCAAGACGACTACAAAGCCGATAGTTAATGAAACTCTGCCGCCGTACATAAGACGGGTAAAGGCGTCGTACCCCTCGTAGTTGGTTCCTAACCAGTGGTCTGAGGAAGGTTTGCCTAAGCTACTGTATTCAAAAATGCCGTAGTCGATATTTACGTCAAACGCCTCGTAAGTTTCGCCGTCGGCGCCTACGTATTCAACTGACTCCCACGTACCTATATTGGTAGGAGTGCTATTGTCCAAAACCCTGCCGCTGTCCGCTTTCCAGGGGGAAAACAGAGGTCCTATAAACGAAAACAAGAAAAGGAAAACGATTACGACAAGACCTATAACGGAAAGCTTAGAGCGAAAAAAGCGCTTAGCTACCGTCATACCGGGTGATAATACCTTAGCGCGTTCGGTAAGGTTTTCACCGTGAAGATTATCGTTAAAGTTCCCTCCGCTCGATGCGGGGGCTTCAACTTCCGTTTTAACTTCGGTATTTTCTTCCATAAGTTCTCCTATTTGCCCAGTTTGATTCTGGGGTCAACAACCGCATACATCAGGTCTGCAAGCAAAGTGCCTATTACCGTCAGTACCGCTATAAACATATTGTATCCCATTGCAAGGGGGATATCGCCCTCCAGCAACGCCTGATACGCCGTCTGTCCTATACCGGGGATATCGAATACCGTTTCGGTTATCATTGCGCCGCCGAACAACATCGGGAGGGTTGAAGCAAGCACCGTAACGAGAGGAATGAGCGTGTTGCGAAAAACGTGCTTGTACACTACCTTCCCTTCCGAAAGTCCCTTTGCGCGGGCTGTTCTTATGTAGTCGGCGTTAAGTACTTCCAGGGTGTTGGTTCTCGTATATCTCATAAGAGGTCCTATATCGAGTATAACCATAACCAAAATAGGAAGAATCAAGTGCCAGGACATATCGCCTAAGCGGGTAAAGAAGTCTGCATCCTGCGGCAGAGTAGGCGAAACGAGTCCGCCCATCTCAAACCAGCCCAAGTCCACGGCAAGCCACTTTATAAGCATATTGCCGAGGAAGAAAGAGGGAAACGCCATGCACGTCATACAGATTACGGTCGTAACGTAGTCAAACTTGCCGTACTGGTTACACGCGCACTTTATACCGAGGGGTATTGCAATAAGCACCTCGATAATGAGTGATACCAAAGATATAGAGAACGAAATGCCCATCTTTTCTTTGATAACAGTGGTAACGGGCTCGCAGAGCTTGAACGAAGTGCCCATATCGCCCTTTAAGCAGTTACCGAGCCATTTCCAGTATCCGCTGAATATATTTGCAAAGCTGTTGTTGTTTTTGTAGTCCATGATATTGCCGTCAGCGTCGGTATAGAGGATTAAATCAAAGCCGTAAGCCTTCATTATCTCCCTTAAATCTTCCGCCGTCATATCTCCTGTGGATATCTTAGGACTAAACTTATCAATGATATAGTCCGCGGGCATAAGCCTTAACAGGAAATACAGTAAGACAGAAACTCCGAAAAGTATCAGCACTGCAAACAGTAATCTTTTGATAATGTACTTTACCATAAATTAAACGTAGTTAATCTCCCAGATTTTATCGAACAAGCCCATGTTGAAACCGGGGTTTTTAACGAGCGAGTTTGCAGCGATAACGTTTTTATTGTATACGCACAAATCCATACGCTGATAGGTAGGAAGCTCTACCGCAAGCTCCATTATAAGGTCAAGGCAGTCCGCGTAAATTGCCGCACGCGTATCCTGATCGTCCATCGTTCTTGCCCTGTTGATAAGGTCGCTGAGGTTGTTGTTTCTGCCTGCTATAATGTCGTACTCGTATCTCCAGGTAGAACTGTTGTTAAGAATATTTCTGTAGTTCCAATTAAGGACGCTGGTCGCGTTACTGTCTTTGTGGTATACCTGATACAAATCGGGGTCGACAGCTGCTGACCATGCAGCCGCCCAAACTGCGAGGTTACCGGTGTTCATCTTTTTAAGCGCCTGAATGTCCGTGCTTACCGTGATGTCGAATCCTATTTCGTTAAGCGTTTTCTGCGCGTCAAGGAACATTTTGTACGCGGGGTGGTCGGTAGTTTCGCCCGCTATGGTAAACGTTAATTTAAGAGTAGTTCCGTCTTTAGCATTCGCCATACCGCCCTTTTGACTGGTCTTAGTATAAATGCCGTTTTGCAACGTGTAGCCCGCAGACTCAACCAAAGCCTTTATTTCGTCAACGTTGGTTTCTGCGTTAAATTTTATAGAGGAATATTGATACTTATCCGCATTCTTTACGCCTGCAAGCTTGTCGCCGTTTTCATCTTTGGGGTACGCCCACGATGTTGTAGACATAGGTCTGTAAATGGTGTCCGCAAGGCTGGTGCCGAAGTATGCGACAGTTTTCGTAGTATCCATCGCCTTCATTATAGCCTGTCTTACGGGGTACTCGGGTACGAACTTGGGGTTTACGCCGACGTAGCCGTAGCCGCCCGTTGCGTAGTGCTTTTCATCAAGATTTTTAGCGCTGGTTACGGTGTTTAAGTTTGTATACGTTGCGTTAGGCGTACCGAAGTCAATTTCACCCTTTTGAAGGGCTTCCATGATTTTGTCGTCCGCCATTACCTTGTAGTTTATAAACTTTATTTTAGCGTTGCTGATATTTGCCGCAACCGTTTCAAAGTATTCGTTACGCGCAAAGTAACAGATGTTGTTAGAGAAGAAACCGCTTCTCGAAGCGTTTTCATCGCCCTTGCTGTTAGTTGCCTTATACGCGCCTGCGCCTACGGGCAAACCGTTTTTAGCAGTTGCGCGCAATACCTTATCGTAGAAGTCCTTGTTACCCATATCCACGCCGAATGTATCGACGCCGTTGCAAAGCTCGCTACTTGTATAATCGCCCTTGTAATTACCGTTCTTATCAGTATACTTGCCCGAATAGTAATGCATGGGAGCTACTACGAACGAGAAGTTATAAATAGCTTTGGGGTCAACACCGTTGACAACTATTTTGAGCTTATTGGGCTCCGGCGTCGTAATGCCGCTTATTGTCTTAACTCTACCTCCGTTAGTCGCAAAATAATCCGAACGGACTTCACCGGTTATATCCTCGAGCACGCTGTTCGCCGTCGCCCAGTATCTTAAAACGTTTGCAATTTGGGATTTTACGGTATACGCTTCTACGACTACTTTTACACAGTAATCTTTCTGAAGCTGCTCTTTAGCATATTCGGCAGTGCAGGTTTCGCCGTCGTGGTTTGCGGGATAATTTGCCTGATACTCCTGAATTTTAGCGTCGGTCGTCGCCTCGGCTATAAGTCTTATGTGGTTAGCGTGAACGGGGTCGGAAGGCGTACCCGTCGTCATATCGTTATCGAGCGTAGTATAATACTTTCCGTTTTCGTCCTTAATATCCACGTAGGTATTAGTTTCAGTGCTCATTCTCTGCTGAACCTTAACGATACCCTCGTTAAACAGGTATGCCTGCCAAGCCTCGGTAAAGCGGTGAGTATCCTTATAGCTGTCATACCAGCTTGTGGAAACGGAAACCCAGTCGGACTCCGCCTCTTCTCTGAACAGCTTTACGGTTTTGTCGTAATCGGCTTTAAGCGTAGGCTCCGTAGGCTCCGTTCCTTCAATACTGTTATCTTCAGACCAAGCTATAAGGTTATTTATTCTGCGCTGCGCTGTTGAAGCAAACCCGGCTTCAAGGGTCGAGTCCTGATCGTCCGTCATTGCCGGGTTCTGCGAGCGGTAAGCTTTAAGACCCTGAATATCGGTTGAATACATCGTAGACGAACCTGTGTAGGCGGGGTCGAGGTAAACGTACAAGTTGAAAAGCACGTCCTTCATTGTAAGCTCTACGCCGTCGCTGAACTTAATACCACTCTTAATAGTGAACTCGTATTCAGTTCTGCCGTTGACAGTTCCTTCCTGTACTTCGTTTCCGCCCGTCTTTGCGTCGTAATACTTTTTAGTATAGCTCTGTACGACGGTGGGCCAGTCGTCTCCGCAGACAAGCTCTCCCTTTTCGTTAGTGGTAAGCATTGAAATCTGAGTCATAGAAAGCATGTTACCGTCGTTTTGCGAAGTGTAAAAGAACGGGTTGAAGTTTCCGTCAAGTGCGCCCGTAGCAAGTATGAGCTGGCGCTTTTCGCTGTCAAGCTTGGCTTTTTTACAGCCTACTGCCGAAAGCATAGTGCAGCAAAGCCCCGCGCAAATGAGTCCTTTAAAAAATTTATTCATTATCAGCCTCCTGATTATTTTTTTCTATAACGGTTTGTCCGCCGACCTTGACCGCAAGCTTATAATTTTTAACCTTTATGCCCGTATTCAGTGCAAGGAACTGCTCGTCAGTGCCGTCAAAGCCTCCGAACATTAAGTTGTCGCTTGAATACGTGCCCTCGGACTGGTTATAGTTTAAGTTGGTTATTTTGTCCGTACTGTTGGGGCAGGATATTTCCATCTCGACGCCGTCGATTACTAAATTTTCAAGCTTTGTGTTATCGCCCATGCCCAAACTTACAAGGTACAGCGCGGAATTTGCGTTGTTCGTCCTTAAGCTCATAGTTACGGTAACGTTTTTAAGCGTTAAATTACTTATGCTTGCCGTCTCGCCGAACGTTCCGAACATCGAATAAGAGTCGCCGCCCGAAATGTAGTCCTGGTTAAATTTCAGATTTTCAAGCGTAAATCCGTTGCCGACTATTTGGCAGTTGAATAATTCTTTTTTCTCTTTGGGATAGAACGAAATGTTTTTGCAGTCAATCGTGTTATTGCCGTCGGCGTTAAAGAAGTAGAACGCCATATCGGAAGACGAATAGAGGTTAAACATCGAGTTGACCCCACCCGCGTCTCGTACTACGGTGTACTTGCCAGCTATATACTTTGCGTATACCTCTACCTTTTTTACGCCAGTGGCGGGCTTCGAAATCTGACCGTAACCTACTATCGGAGTAGTACATTCCTTATCAGAATACATTTGCAAGAAGGTTGAGTTATTACTCTCTAAGGGAGCGGTTGTGCCGTTTACTGTTGTCGTAGTACTGCCGGTAACGAAATTTTTAAAAGAAATTTCGTCGCCGTTTTTGTAAGTATTACCGTCCTTATCCGTTACGGTTAAGTCGACGTCGCAGGCGAGAACGTAGCTTACATAAACATCCCTTTCCCATTCGGCGCAAATATACCAGCTTTCGCCCTTTTGAATCTTCTTATTGAAGTCCACGGGCGTGCCGCTGCTTTTGACGATATTGTTTTCCTCATCCTTAAATACGGGTTTGCCGTCTTCAAGCTCGGCATAGTACCAGCCTTGGAAAACATAGCCGTCTCTTGTAATGGGAACCTGTTCTTGACCGAAATCGGAGGTTATGCAGACGTTTTCCCTGTAGTGCACTTCCTTAACGGGGATACTGCTGATACCGCCCGTAAACGATCCGCCGTTTGCATAGTACGTTACCATCTGGTTCTTAGCGCCGTTTTTTTCAAGGAATTCGTCTATCGACGTTTCACCTATGGAACAGCCCGCAATAAGCGAAGCCGCCATTACCGCCAATAAAATTATAAGCAGTTTTACCTTTGTTTTAAATTCCATTTATTCCTCTTTGTCCTCAGGTTTTTCTTCCTCGGGCGCGTCGCCCTCGGTTGCCTTTGCGGACTTTTTGAATTTTTTGAGAAGGAACACAACCGCAACGGCAATGCCTGCCGCAACCACTACGCCGATAATCGGTCCGTAGATAACCGCGGGGTTGAGTTTATTGCCGCCGCCTGCCGCTTCGTCAGTTACGTTTATATCTACCTTTACAGTCTTTCCGCCGTACGCCACTTCAACGTACCTGTTAAGAATGGTAAGTCCGCCGGCGTATTCCTCGTCAAGCTTCATTAAATCAACGTTATCGATTACTTCGGTAGAATAGTCATCGTAGATCACCAAAAGCTTTAAGCCGTTGATGTTGAACTTTTCACCCTCGGCATATTCCTTTTTATGCGTACTGCCTTCCGCAACCGCAAGGCTTGAAACTTTGACAGGAATGTTAAAGCGCGCCTTTACGGGTTTAAGCTCCGTTTCTATATCGGTAAGCTTTTGGATATTTTCAGCGCCTAAGAAGCCAAGCTGCGTTTCGCCTTTTATAGTGTTAAGCATACCGTGAGCAGTTTTAACCGCCTCGCTGAATGCTTCAACCGTCGCCTTGTCAACGTCGGCAGTAGCCCACGCTTTGACTTCTTCCGCGGACATAAAGCCTTCTATCATCGTCTTAACCGCGCGGGTAACGTCGTCCATCAGCTCGCCCAGCGAAGTCTTTACGCCGAAGTAATTAGCGTATACAAAGTTGTCGTAACCTATTCCGTTTGATGGATAGCTTATCTTAAGCGGGCTTACGGCGGTACTTGACGCGTAAGCGTAGTCAAACAATTTGCCGTTGAAGTTTAAGTTGTAGTACGAGTAAATTGTAACCCTTTGACCGTCGCTGTCCAACGCGTAGTTGTAAACGTAATCGTTTAAAAGAACGGGCGCCGTTATGCAGTTGAACTGATAGTCGGTAACGCCGCTTTGGTAGAACGCGCTTGTACCTATTGTCTTTAAGCTGTAAGGGAAAATTACTTTTCTTACGGCGCCGTCGTTAAGTCCAAAGAAGGCAAACGCTTTAACCGTAACAGTGCCGTCAATTACTCTGTAAGTTGCCGCGCCCGCTCTGTTTGCGGCGGGAAAAGCGCAAAGCTCGTAAGTGCCGTCTGAAGCGCTTCCGCTTATTACGCGGTAAAGTACGCCGTCATTCTCAAAGAACGTTGCGTTGCCTCCCTCTACCGAAATTCCTGTAAGGCTATTAGAGCTTGCAAACGCTCCTTCGCCGAGCTTTGATAAAGTTGCGGGAATTTCAACGGACGTTTCCTTTCCGCCGGCAAACGCAAACGCGCCTACCGCTTTTGCAACGGGAATGTTTACGCTTGTGTAAGCTCCCTGAACGTCGGGCATTGCAAACGCGTAAGTGCCGACGTTTTCCGATTTGGTAAGAGATAAAATTTCAAGCGAAGCGCAGTTTGTAAACGCGTAAGCGCCTATATCGGTTAAGTTATCAATACCAGTAACCGTTTTAAGCGCAATGCAGTTTGCAAACGCTCCGAAGTAGAGATAACCGTTTTTAACGACAACCTCGTAACCGTTGTCGAGTTTGGTTACGTTGTTTAAATTAATACTTTCAAGCGAAGTACAGTAAGCGAACGCGCCGCTTGCAAGCACTCCGTCCGTAATCTCGGGAAGGACAACCTGCGTAAGTGCCGAACAGCCTAAGAACGCGCCGCTGCCTATAGTAAGGCTTTCAGTCCTGCCGCTTTCAAAGTTAACAGTTGCAAGCGATGCGCAGTTTGCAAACGCGCCCTCGCCTATTACCGTTACGCTTGCGGGAATTGTTATCGCGGTAATTCCGCTGTCCGCAAATGCGTATGCGGGAATTTGTTTAAGATCTGAAGGAAGGGTAACTCCGGTAATCTCGGAATTTTCAAACGCTCCCTCACCTATTACTTTGACAGTGTCGGGTATTGTGATATTCACTGCCCCCTTACTGTCGGCAAACGCGTAGGGTGCAATTTCGGTAGTACCCGTCCTTATCGTAAAGCCTGCAGGCAATACGTCGGGTGAAAGTACGAGCACCGTTCCGCTGTATATAGCGCCGCCGCTCACGTCGTCGCCGTAACCCACAACCTGAGTACCGCTGAAAATCTTTATGCCCTTGTTTGCAACTGCGGAATAATTGAGCCCGCTTACTGTTGCAAGGCTTATACAGTTTGCAAACGCGCAGTCGCCTATTGACGAAACGGCGTTGTTTTTGAAATCAACCGAAGTAAGCTGAGTGCAGTTCGCGAAGGCAAACTCGCCTATATTGTACGAAATTGCGCGCGTCTCACCCTCTGCCTTTTCAAACGTAACGGTTTTAAGTCCGCTGCCGGCAAATGCGTAAGCTTCTACCGTGGTGGTGCTTATAGTTACGTTTTCAAGCTTAGAGCAGCCCTCAAACATATACTCGCCTATGGCGGTGTAGTAAGCTGTTTTAACCTCTTCAAGCGAAGTACAATTTTTAAATACGCTTCTGCCGCTGACGTGCAGACCGCTTAAGTCAACCGATTTAAGCGAGGTACAGCCCTCAAACGCATACTGGTACATTGTACCTATGGTTGCCATGTTCTCGATTTTAGTAAGCGAGGTGCAATTATTGAATGCCGACCTGTCTACCGTTATGGTCTTGCAGTTTCTTAAATCGACTAATTCAAGGCCCGTGCAGTTTTCGAACGCGCGGCTCATTATAGTCGTAAGATTAGCGTCGGGTATAATGTCTTCAACGTTTACGTCGGGCGCTATTTCGTCAATGAAGTAAACGGCTTTAAGCGAAGTGCAGTTTATAAACGCTCTTTCGTCTATTTGGGTAACCGTTTTGGGGATAACGACGTATTTCATCGTCTTGTTGTCCTTAAACGCTTCCGCAGAAATAGTCATTACGTTTTTGTTGTCGGGTATACGCACGTATTCTTCCGAGCCGTGGTATTTTGTAAGCGCGTTGTTTGAAATAGTGAATGGATCCTGAACGCTGAGCGTTACTATTGCGGCGTAGTCCTGCGACATCTGCTGTCCGTTAATTACGGGAACGGCGGTTATGGTTGCGGTCCCCTTTTCGTTCAGGGTCGTAACCTGACCGTTCTGATCTACGGTAGCGATATCAGGGTTATCCGAATTCCAGTGCAGTCCGATATTCGAAAGGGGATAATACCAGGTATCCGCCTCCACGTCCAAAGTAAAGGTCTGACCTGCGTTTACCTTGACGGTATCGACTGCCTTTTGTAAGCTGTCCTGATCGTTTTTAATTATTCCGAACGAAAGCGTCGGCGTTTGAAGGGTTAATCCCTTATCTATTACGTGAACGGTTACGGATTTGTGAACGCCGCCCGCACCTGTTACGGTTATTTCGTACGTGCCGGTTTTTGTTGCGAATATTTCACCGCCCTTAATCTGGATACCCTGTCTGGGTAAGGCGCCCCAGGTGAAGTTTGAAGGACTTGACTCTCCGTCGTAAACAAGCTCAATTTTGTACGGCTCGTTTACGCCTATGGTAACTTCTTTACTGCCTGCAATATCGAAGTTGCCGGGGAGATTTGCCTTACTTGACGAAGCTAAATTGAGCGTATAAACGCTGTGGTTTAAAGCGTAGTCGTCTATCTGAACGTAAAGGTTGCCCTTGTACTTATCGTAAATATCTGTAATTTCGATAGTTACCGTAGTAGTGTCGTTTTTGTTTGCGTTGTATATAGGGGTAACGTAGTCGGTTGCAAGGTTTAAAAGAGTAACGATAGAATTGGGATCGTCGTCGTCCGTCGCCGTCTCGGAATAGCAAAGCAATACCGACTGTGCGTAGTGGTTATCGTAAACGTCCAAATCGAGGTAAACCCTCTGCTTATCCTTGTTTCCGTCTTTATAGTCGTAATACCTTACACGGCTTTCAACAAGCACGGGTGCTTCGTAGTCGACGTAGAAGATCATAGAGAATGCGTTGTCGTCGTTTACCTTGTCGGAGTTTTCAGCGTCCGAAGCCTTGAAATAGAAGTGGAAATTAAGCTCGTATTTTCCGTTTGCTTCAAGTCCGAGTTTAACAGGATCAAGTTCAAGCTTAACCTGCGAAGGAACGGCGCTTCCGCCGCCTGAGTGAGCCTTGCCAACGTTGTAAACGTTATTCGATAAAATCAATTCACCCGTGTCTGCGTTTACCAAATCGTAAGTTACAAGCTCGGCATTTCTCAAAAGACCTGCATACAGCGCTTTAATGCTGTTAGCCGTCATATAGTTGTTCGTAGCGTCCTCGCCGTAGAAGACGTTATGCATCGAAATTGCCGAGTGTTCGGGATCGGTATAAATCTTCTGTGTAGCGTTTTCGTCCTGAACGTACAGGAAGCCGCCGAGGGGGATAGAATATTTTTCGTTATAATAAGTTGCGTAAGCCTGGGTACCCCATATTCTTGCTTGGGGCTTTTCCTCGTCCTTTATCGACGCGTCCTGCTCGTACTTTGCAAGCGTATAAGCGTCGTAGTCGAGCATAGGAGCAGCTTCCCAGTCGCCGTAGAAGCCCATATACGGCAATATCAGATTACACTGTGCCGCGTCTTCCGACAGAAGCTGTATAAAGCCTTCGACGAACATACCGTTGGTAAATACCTTTAAATACTCTCTGTCATTATCAGAAATAGTAAGCGTACATTCGATAGAAACTTCAGCACCTGCGCCTACCGTAATTGTTTCGCTCGTCAGCTCGTATCCGTTTACTTTCCATACGGGGCTGCCGTCCATAAGATACGCTCTTTCCGCAACAGCCTGCTTATCGTAGGATAGCGACTCGGTCATAAACGTTGCTTTGGGTTTGAACACGAGGTCGCTGCCGCCGAAGTTTTTAACGTAGAATTTAAGGTTGTAAACGCCGTCCTTATTTTCGTCCTCGCCGAGCTCTATCTTGGGGCGGTTATCCTCCGCACCGCCTTCCGCTTCGACCGTATAGAGGTATGCTTTCGTGGAGAAAACGTTGTCTAAGGTTGCAAGCCCCGCGCCCTGCTTTCTGGGCGAGTACGGAAGTCCGTTCTGGTCGTAAACAAGCGTTGCCGTACTCATTAAAATCTGGTTTACGAGACGTGTAAGCTTCTGAGGGGTATCCGTCATATCGGGATACGTTTCTTTAAGGTAGCTTCTCAAAAGTGCCACGAAGCCCGCAAGGTTGGGCGTTGCCATCGAAGTTCCGCTCATTTCCGCATATCCGCCGGCAACGGTTGAAGTAATTTCGCCGCCGTGCGAGGTTATATCGGGTTTAAGCTTTAAGTCGGGCGTGCTTCCCCATGACGAATAATCGTTCATGTACGGGCCTGACTGATAATCTACGTTAAGCTCTATAACGCCCGTATCTCTCTTGTAACCTCTTTCGTCTCTCAGCATTTTCTGTCCGTCTTCCTGAGAGATAAATATTGCAGGGATAGGATTTGTGAGATCGCCGAGCGACATACCCAGCGTACCTGCAACGTTATTGTAAACTATAATAGCGTCTGCGCCGTAGGTCTTTGCAAGCTGAACCTTTTCCTGGAAGGTGGTGCTGCCGCGCATAACGAGCGCAACGGTTTTGCCCTGCGACTTGTCGGCAAGCTCGCGTCTTACGTAGCTGTCGTAGTCGGGTGACTGTCCGTAACCGCCTACTACGACGTATTTAAACGTACCGCTCTTATCACTGCCGAGCATCTGCTTGATAAACTCGTTTCTTACGCCGTTCGCGTCGCTTGACTCTGTGTAAAATACGGGGTCTTTGCCGTTTGCCATTATGAAAGGCGACTGCTGACCGTTGACGCTGGCAACGGAAACCGAGCCGTCGAAAGTCGAAGGCGAGCCTACCGTACCAGAGTCGGGATTGGAAATAAGGTTCGTACCGAATGCGCTGCCGTAGCTTGCGCTGAAGTCGTTACTTGCCGCGGCTATAACGCTTATGCCCGCGACCTTTAATTTTTTATAAATTCTCGCAAGTTCTACTCCTTCACTGTCGCTGCCGAGGCAACTCGTCGAGAAGCCCGCGGTAGTACCTAAGCTCATGTTTATGA
>JAIDRX010000012.1 GCA_029061495.1 Clostridia bacterium | reverse complement strand
AATATATTCGTCAAGCTTTCTTATCCCCGAGGGAATATCCTTATCGAATGGAATCGTTACCGCATCGCCGTTTACCACTATCTGCGCCGAGTTGCTGCCCTCGGTTATCAAGCCGTCGGCAAAGCTTTGCGCATTATCGGTCTTTACAAGGCGGTGAATGGGCTCGAAATTTAAAGCGGGGTCGAAAATATTTACAACCTCGCACAGCGCAAAGCGCGCGGGGTGAGTTTTACGCTCCTCTGCGGTCAAGCCCTTTTTAATTTCTTCCCAGCAGGTTTTTGCGGTTGCAAGGGAATGGTTTCCGTCGCCTACGGCAAACAGAAGCCCGTCGCTATTTTCGTCAACGAGAGAGTATAATGCCTGTTTAACTTCCTCTGCGTTTTCAACGTATGTACCCGTGATATGACCGCCGTTCATATTCAGATCGAAGTCGTACAAAACTTCGCCGCGCTTGGCGCAATTCAGCACAGTGCTTTCTTTGTCGTTGTACAAAAGCATGACGTGCGGAAGCTCTATCGGCGCGTTTTTGCGGATTTGAACGCGCGGAGGTATTCGCTCTAAAATCGTCGCCTCGGTTGAACGGATAGGCGTTTTTGCGCCTTTTTCAAACGAGTAGTCCTCTAAATCCACGGCAAGGACTATACCGGTGCGCGTACCTGCGGCGGTAGTTCTCTCGACGAGGACGAAGCCGCCCTCCACCGTTTTGAACGTGCCGTCCGACAAATATTCGCACATACTACTATTTATGTTTTTTATGCGTTTTTCGGGACTGTCTTTTAAATAAATTTCGGGAAAAATTAAATTTAAAGTGCTTTTTTTGTCCCCGACGAGGCTTTCAACCTCTTTCCAATACTGAATATCGGAAGTAAACTGGTCGCATGCGTTTACCGCCCACACGGTCATATCCGCGTTTTCGGGCAAAAGAATTTGAGGGATTTTAACCGTGTCCATAATTCACCTTATATATTGATAAGAAACACGGTAAGAATGCCGAGACCGAGGGCCAAAAGTTTTATGGGGATATTGGTTGTAAAAAAGGTTTTTAAGACTTTAAGAAACTTTTTCATCTTTTGTCCTCCGCGGTCAGATCAGACCAGTAATAATCGCTGAGCGCGCTCTTTAAGTCCGCGGCGTCCGCGTACTTCTTCCTTATCGAGCCGTTTTTAACTATCGAGATAATGCCCGTTTCCTCGGAAACGACTATCGCCGTTACGCTTGCAACCATAGTAACTCCCAAAGCTGCGCGGTGGCGGCTGCCCATTTCCTTAGGCAAAGTTTCGTCCTGAATAAGCGGCAAAAAGCAGCCTGCCGCAAAAAGCTTGTTACCCTCTATAACCAGCGCGCCGTCGTGTAAGGGCGCTTTGGGGTAGAACACCGCCTCTATCATCTGAGAAGTTATCTGTGCGTTTATTATCGTGCCGCTTTCGATTATGCCTTCGGGAAGGTTGTCGTCCGAAAGCACTATCAAAGCGCCTACGTCGGCTTTGGACATATTTTGTACGGCGCGGACGATTTCTTCTATAATAAGCTCTACGCCCGTAACCGTAAACGACTCGGACTTTTTAACTTTCTTTGCGCCCGAGTCCAAAAAGCCGCGCTTAATGTCCGTTTCAAACATTATAAATACTAAAATTGCACACAGGGCGATTACGAACACGAGCCATGCCGACGAGATAGTATCGGAGAATGCGAAAGCTATTCCGCTTAAAATCACGAAAAAGACGATAAAGAAAATGAACTTCTTTCCTTTATTGTTTTTAAGTACCTTAAACATCATATAGAACAAAACCGTAAACAAAATAAGCTGCAGAATGTAAGTGAAAATTCTGTCAACAAAGCCGTTATAGAAATGCTCTACAATGTTATCCTTAATTTTATCCCAGTGTCCCATAAGGTTCTCCGATAGGTATGTTATAATACTATTATATATTTAAACGGAAAAAAAATAAAGCGTTTGAATAGTTTTATTTTTGCTGCGTACTAAAAAACAGCGTTGCATTTACCGTTTGCAGGGCGCTCTGCGGCGTTGTTAAGCCGCTTTTTATCTTTGAAAGAGCGTCGTATACGCAGGTTAAGTAATTTTTTAAAGCTTGCTCGCCGATAGCGCGCGCCTGCTCGCGGCTTTTTTTAACGCCGTACTCTTTCATTTTCAAAAGCTTTGAAAGCTCGGCATCGCTCTCTTTTGACGATAAAATAGTCAACAGATTTTTGAAATACGAAAACAGTCCCGAAAGGACAGCCGTTTCGTCGCCGCCCTTGACGACGAGTTCGCTTTCTATCGTGCAGAAGGTATCGAAGTCGCGGCGTGCGACGGCGTTGGTCATTTCGTAAATGCGGTAATCAGCATCCTTATATACAAACTCGTCTACGTCGGCGCGGGTAAGCTCTCCTCCCGCTTTGAAGTCGATAAGCTTTTCAACTTCCAGCGCTACACGCGACATATTGCAAAGGCAGTATCTTGCTATCGCGGCGCACGCATCGGCAGAAGCCGAAACGTTTGCATTTTTAAAGGTGAGGTACGCCCAC
This sequence comes from Clostridia bacterium, assembly GCA_029061495.1. Taxonomy (GTDB): domain Bacteria; phylum Bacillota; class Clostridia; order Christensenellales; family Borkfalkiaceae; genus Coproplasma. The sequence goes on along the minus strand of JAIDRX010000012.1, from coordinate 10,817 downwards.
TTTGTAACCGTCTCCTCGTCGGCGCGGTTGCAGTCAATATATGATATACACTGCTTGCGTTTTAAATCTACTCCCTTTTTGCCCTCGGAGTTTACGATAATCAAAAGCGAGGTCGAGGGGAATTTTTCAAAAGTGTTTTTTAAATAATTTTCGTATTCGCTTTCAGTAGGGTACAGTCCTATAACCTTTATAACGCGCTTTTCCGCCATAAACGGATAGCTTTCTATCGCGGAGGTGAGCGAGGTTAAGGCGCTTCCTTTAAGCGTTGCACCGTCGAAGGTTGAAAAGTTAAGCTCGGGCATTTGTAAAAATGCCGACTTAATCATTTCCTCGCCCTTCATTCTGAAATACGCGTCGTCGCCCTCTAAAAGGTAAATTGCACGCGCGCCCTGTTTTATATCGTTTTTTAAATCGGTAAATTTCATAATCGTTTATTTATTGAAAAGCGCGATAAACTGCTTTAACGCGTATGACACCGTAACGTTTTTTGGAAGGGCAATTCCCACTCCCCTGACGGGAAGCGAGGGGTCGGTCTTTACCTCGAACAACTCTCCGCTTTCAAGCAGATCCTCGCAGTACTCGGACGGAATACAGCCTATGCCCATACCCTTTACCGCAAGCTTTAACATCAAGTCCCAGTTTGCAACCTCTATGTCGGGGCGCAAATCTATTCCCAAAGTCTGCGTGAAGGAAGAAAGCGCGCGGCGGGCAATGGTGTTTTCCTCTATCATTAAAAGGGGAAACTCCTGCAACCGCTTTAAGGTGATTACTTCGCCATTTAAGCTTTCATACTTTTTGCCCGCGACGAAAACGTCGCTTAAATGGCTTACCGTGCCGACGAATTTAACCCCCTCGTCCTCTACGGGGAGATTTACGAAAGCTATGTCGCACCGCCCTTCCTTTAACTTTTCCAAGGTGTCGGGCGAAGTAGACGAAATGAGTTCGAGTTTTACCGCGGGGTAAGCTTCGTTAAAAGCCGCAATTTTGTCGGCAAGAAGGTGTGAAAATATCGAGTCCGTCGCGCCTATGCGGATTGTGCCCGTTGCAGTATTCTGAAGCTCGGAAATCGTATTTTCGGCATCCTCTAATAGAGATATAGCCTCTTCGACTTTTTTAAATATAAGCTTGCCGCCCGCCGCGGAGAGTTCCATTCCCCTGTGCGTGCGGTTGAAAAGCGACACGCCGAGCTGGTTTTCAAGCTGTTTTATAGACTGCGAAACCGCAGGCTGGGATATGTACAGCTCCTGCGCCGCCCTTGTAAGCGAGCCGCATTTTGCTACGGTGTAAAACACCTTGTATAATTCTAAGTTTACCATTTGTACCTCATTTACCGACGCAGAATTTTTCAAATACCGTACTGATAATCTGCTCGTTCGCGGTTTCGCCCGTAATTTCACCGAGGGCTTCCCACGCTTCCTTTAAATCTATTGCGAGTATATCGGTTGAAAACAAATTGACGTTATTTAAAGCCGACTGCAAAGCCTCGTTTGCGCGGACGAGCGCCGAATAGTGCCGCTTTTCGATTATATAAGCCTTATCAAGCGACAGCTCGCCGACGGCTTTTTGAGCTATAACTTTTTTTAAGTTTTCAAGCCCCTCGCCAGTCTTTGCGGAGACAATACAGTCGTACTTTCCGTCTGATTTTTTCAAGTCGCACTTGTTGAATACTTTTATAACAACGCCGTTTGCGCCCGACAAGTCGGCTTCGCCGTTGCCGTCGGTAACTGACAAAATTATATCCGCGGACGAGAGTATTTTTTTTGCACGCTCTATACCTATACTTTCAATATTGCCCGCACTCTCGCGTATGCCCGCAGTGTCGGTTAAATTATACTTTACTCCGTCAATATCGATAGCGCCCTCAACCGCGTCGCGCGTCGTACCCGCCTCGGAGGAAACGATAGCTTTATCATAGCCCAAAAGCGCGTTTAAAAGCGAGCTTTTGCCTGTATTGGGTTTGCCGCAGATAGCGACGGTTACTCCCTCTTTTATCTTTTTCCCGCACGAATAGGACGAAGCGAGCGCAGAAAGTTTTTCTGAAATTTCCTTGATATCCTCTGCGGTTTTCTGTGCGTTGACCCCCTCTAAGTCCTCTTCGGGGTAGTCTATATCGGCAGCAATTTCGGCTAAAATATCTTTTAAAGAATTTTGTATTACTACAATTTCTTTTGATAACTTTTCGTTATAAAGCATACTGCCCGCGCGTAAGGTTGCAAGACTTTCCGCGTTTATCATATCTATCATTCCCTCTGCGGACGATAAGGTAAGCTTACCGTTTATAAAGGCGCGTTTTGTAAACTCGCCCTTTTCCGCCGCGCGCGCACCGAGCGAAAGGGTTTTTGAAAGTATTCCCCTTGCAATCTGTACCCCGCCGTGGCAATGAAACTCTATAACGTCCTCGCCGGTAAACGACTTGGGGGCTTTGAAGTATACGCACATGCCGTAATCTTTAAAGCCGTCACCCTCAATTTCGCCCGCGTACATATAATTGGGCAAAAACTTTTCAACGGGGGTTTTACCCGACGGCGAAAACATTTTTTTTGCTATTTCAAGCGAATTTTTGCCGCTTATACGTATTATCGCAACTCCTCCCGTACCTGCCGCGGTGGATATTGCGGAGATATTTTCCTGCATTTATTCTCCGAATTATAACTTAAACTTATATACTTACAAATTTATTATAACACCCGAACTGAGTTTAATCAACAAAAAAAGCGCGTAAATTTACGCGCTTTTATATGCAAATTATTCCTTAAAATCGTCAAAAGGCGAACCTCCCGAATTGCCGCCTCCGCCAAGGTCGCCGAAAGGATCGTCGGGCGGGGTCTGGCTGGGAGTATTGTAAGGGTTTTGCCCTTCGCCGGGAGGCATATCGGGCTTTCTGCCGTAGGGGTTTTGGTTGTAGGGATTATTTTCAAAATTCTGCTGTTGGTACTGCTGGTACATTCTGTACTGCCGCGCCTGCTCGTTCCGCAAATACTCTCTGTAATTTACCCCCTTATTGTTACGTACCACAAAGAAAAGTATGCCCTGTATGGGGAACAGAATACTCGTGATAGTGAACAAAACGTATCTGCGGCAAGCGTAGGTCTGGAAAAAGCAAATAAGCACTACGATTTGCAAAAGCATATATACGAGGTTTAAATACTTTAAAATATACCTGTACATATAGTTATATATCCAGGCAGCCCAAGCAAGATTTGCGGGAACCTGATCGTTGAGCCTGTACTCTGCCATTTGCATACCGAACATATTTGTAGCTTCTATCTTTTCCTCGTAAGGAGCGACATAATAGCATCCGACGTAGTAGAGAATAAAGCATGCGAACAGAACGAACTCGAAAATAGCCGCGACAAGGCTGATCATTTTGGTATCTATTTTATAGAACCTGTTTTTCTGCGCGCACACGCCGATATAATATGTGTTGAAAAAGGGTATAAACGCCATCCACCTATGCTTATACCCCTCGCGCGTAGCGATTGTGAACAGCGCGACCGCCTGAAAAATGAAAACTATCAAAAAGCACAAGCCGCCTACAAGCAGCTGCACCCATAGTAAATTCGAAAAGTATGAAGCGGTTGAAGCGTATTCGAAAATATCCATATATTCTCCCTTTCAGTCCTTACCGTACGTTATATTTTATTATAGGTAAATGTAAAAAATAAAATCGCTGTGTGAAAAAATTGTTAAAACAGTTTTACACCGTAGTCTACATTTTCTAATGTTAGACCGTGCGCAGGCATAGTTTTGCCGACGGCTTCCCTGTCGCACTCGTTTAAAGAGCGCAAAATATCGTCCCCGCTTATTCTGCCTGCGGCATAGTAAAGTATTGTGCCTGCAAGCGTGCGGACCATATTATACAAAAAGCCGTTGCCTGTAACGTAAATTTCTATATCTTGGCTTAAACGGCTTTCGTCCGTCTTTACCTCTACCGAGTAAATTTTGCGGACGGTCGTTTTAACCTGCGAGCCTGCGGCGCAGTACGCCTTGAAGTCGTGCTCACCCTCGAAAAGCCTTGCCACTTTTTTAAGCTTATCTAAATCTATCTGATAATTAACCCAGACCGAATATCTGTCCTTTAAAGGGTTGCGGCGTGGCGAAAGATACACGCGGTAGCAATAAGTCTTTTTCTTTGCGCTCGAAGTTGCATCAAAGCCTTCTGGCGCGGCCGCCGAGCGCAAAACGCTTATATCCTCGGGTAAAAGGGGATTTAATGCATCGGCTAACCTTTCGGGCGGAATAGTCGTCTGCGCGTCGAAGTGGCAAACCTGCGCCGCCGCGTGAACGCCGCTATCCGTCCTTCCGCTTGCCGTAACGCTTACCTTACAGCCGAGAGCCTCGGTTAAAGCTTCGGTAAGCTTTTGCTGAACGGTTACCGCGTTTTTCTGAATTTGCCAGCCGCCGTAATTCGTTCCGTCGTAGGAAATTAAAAGCGCGTATCTCATTTTGTTTTTACCATTTTTGTTACGGGCATCTGCTCGACAATATCTAAAGCGTTATAATACGTTGCAATCCGGACAAATCTTTTTTCTCTCAAAAAGTTTGCCTCTTTATGCGTAAACCGCGAATTAGCCCACCTGATATGTTCTTTACCGTTTTCGTCACGGTATTTTACCCTGACGTAGTACCATAACAGCCCGAACGCGGCTACAACCTCGCCAGTAATCAGATAATTTTCATCTAAAAACGCACTTGAGTTTTGACCGCCTATCTTTCTGCAAATCCCCTTATGTATCTGTGTGCGGTAAACGCCTATACCGAAAATTACCAGCGATACGAAAAATACTACGGTAAGGGAAACCGATAATTTATAAAGCGTATTGCTGCTGTATGTACTTTTTAGCTTATCTTTAGAGCCCAACTTGTATTTACCGCTTTCCAAATCGATGACTACGGTAATTGTTTTATCAACCTGATCTTTAGCGTCTTGCTCCCTTGTCCACATTTCGGTAACGCCAGGGTATTCTCTGCCGCTTTTATCTTTATAAACAAATGTATTGCGCCAACCGACAACGGTTTCAGACGAGCCTTCATACTCTACGGTATCAAAATCCATCTCGTAACCGGTAATAGTCGCCTGAACTTCCGTGCCGTGGACGAGCATATAATCGCCGTCCCTTGCGCCCTTCCAGAAAAACCAGCTCATAACCATCCCCATCAGAGAGAGCATGAAAAATAAGGCGAATAAAGTTCCCCATACGCTTCTCGGTTTTTTAGCGCCGATGGGGACGGTTTGCGTTACCATAGTATTCATAGCTTTATATACCCGTATATCTGAGGAAAAATTTGAGCGGCGTAAATGTTGAACATAACCACGCCGGTAATAAGTGCGGCGAAAAGCAAAAAGCAAATTAAATCGCGCCAGCCGAATTTGAGTTTTTTGTACTTAGTTCTGTTTTTCGAGCCCGAATAACAGCGTGCGTCCATAGCGTCGCCGAGCTCTTCCGCGCGGCGGAATGCGCTTATGAGTAGCGGTATTAAAATGGGAACGATAGCCTTAATGCGTTTGAAAATGTTCCCGCTTTCAAAGTCGGCTCCCCTCGCTTTCTGCGCGGAAATAATTCTGTTGGTTTCGTCTATAAGCGTGGGGATAAACCTTAACGCAATAGACATAATTAGCGCGAGTTCGTGAACGGGGAAGCGTATCCACTTTAAGGGTGTAAGCAAGCTTTCGATGCCGTCGGTGAGTTCTACGGGCGTTGTCGTAAGCGTTAAAAGCGACGAGCCCATTACGAGGAAAAATAACCTGAATATAAAGAATACCGTAAAGATTATTCCCTCTTGGTAGATTTTTATAAACTTCCAGTGAACGAGAAGCACTTTGCCGCCGTGGAAAAAGAGGTTCAAAACGGCGGTAAACACTAAGATAAATATTATCGCCTTAACCGAGCGAAGTACTTTACCTAACGGCACGCGCGCCGCAATTACGGTAATTGCAAGCACTATAAAGCTGAGCGCAAGTCCGTAAAAGTTTTTTGCAAGGAACAGCGCGACGATATACGCAATTAAAGCGAGTAGTTTTATCCTCGGGTCGCATTTATGAACGAAAGATTTTGTCGGGTAGTATTGTCCGAAGGTTACGTCGTTAAGCATTTTCGCCGCCTCCGTAAACTCCGATAACCTTCTCGGCAAAGTCGCCCGCCGTACAGTCGCAGTTTATTATTATCCCCGATTTTTCAAGCTCGGCGGAAATTTTCGAAGTCAAAGGCACGTCAAGGCCGAGAGACAAAAGCTCGTCCGTGTGCCTGAAAAGATTTGCGGGGCTGTCGCACATTACCACTTCGCCCGCGGAAATTACCGCGGCTTTGGTGCAGTTTTCGGCAACCTCGTCCATGTCGTGCGAAACTATTATTACAGTCTTGCACCACTCTCTATGAAGCTTATGCAAAAGCTCCATTATCTCTTTTTTGCCGAGAGGGTCGAGCCCTGCGGCGGGTTCGTCCAAAATTAAAACGTGGGGCTTGGTAACTATTACGCCTGCAATAGCCACGCGCCTTTTCTGCCCGCCAGACAAATCGAAGGGCGACTTGTCCTTTACCTCGTCGTAGTTGAGCCCGACGATTTCGATACTCTCTTTTACGGCTTTTTCAATCTCTTCCTTCGAAAGGTTTTTATTGAAGTTTTTAAGTCCGAAAGCAACGTCTGCAAAGACGCTTTCGGCAAAAAGCTGGTACTCGGGATACTGGAAAACCATACCCACGCTTGCGCGAAGGGCTTTAAAATCGGTCTTTTTATTGGTTAAATCGAACTGCCCTATGGTAATAGACGGTAAAACGGGCGCGGGTTTGCCTTTTTTTACCCTCTTTTTGCGATACTTTTTTTCCGCCTGCGGAAGTCTTATCAGCGCGTTAAGGTGTTGAACGAGGGTTGACTTGCCGCTGCCCGTATGACCTATGATGCCGAAAAATTCTCCGTCGTCGATATGAAGGTCTATGCCCTTTAAAGCCTTAGTTGCAAAGGGCGATTTTTTTGAATAGGTAAAAGTTAAGTCCTTTATATCTATATCCCACTCGTGCGCGGAATTTATTTGCGTAACCTCCGCCTCCGCGGAATGCGCCTCTTTTATACCCTTAGCCGCAAAGCTTTGTTTTATCTCCTCCGCAAGCTCCTCGGGGTGGAGTACGTTTTTTATATTCATACCTGCGCAATTAAGCGCGTTTATAATTTCGGTTATGCGGGGTAGGCACAAGTTGTACTCTTCAAGCTTTTCTCCGCTTTCGAAGATTTCCTCGGGCGTTCCCGTGAGAACTATTTCGCCGCGGTTCATAACGACCGTGCGGTCGGCAAGCAGAGCCTCCTCCATAAAGTGTGTTATGAGTATTACGGTCATGCCCTCTTCTTTATTCAGCTTTTGCACGACCTCGATAACCTCGCGCCTGCCCTTGGGGTCGAGCATGGCGGTTGACTCGTCTAAAATTAAAATATCGGGCTTAATCGCAAGCACGCCTGCAACGGCAATGCGCTGTTTTTGTCCGCCCGAAAGCCTTGTGGGAGTGGAATGACGATACTCCTCCATTCCTACGGCTTTCAAAGCCCAGTCTATCCGCTCCCCTATCTCCTCGCGCTTTATGCCGATATTCTCGGGACCGAAAGCGACGTCGTCCTCTACGATAGACGCTACCATCTGGTTATCGGGATTCTGAAAAACTATGCCCGCATGCCGACGGATTTCAAGCGAATTTTTGCCCTCGGAAACGTCAAGACCCAAAACGGTAATTTTGCCCGAATCGGCTTCCAAAAGTCCGTTGACAAGGCGCGCCAAAGTAGATTTGCCGCTTCCGTTATGGCCTATGACGGACAAAAACTCTCCGCGCTTAACGGATAAAGTTACCCCGTTTACGGCAAAAACGCCGTCAGAGCCGGGATAGGAAAACTTGACGTTTTCAAACTCTATTACATTTTCGGCGGGTTGTTTTTCGTCCATTTTGCTTCCTGAAATTTCCAGTTTGCATTTATTATAGCATTTTGAAATTTTTTTAACAACAAATTGCGCGGACTTTGTAAGATAAGGCTGTAAAAAATTTTTCACACGGTTTTAATAGATATTTTTTTACTTAAAATTATGAAATATATTAATAATGTATATTGACATTTTTTTACTTTGGGTTTATAATTGTATGAGTGCAAGAAATTTGCAAAAAATGAAAGTTATTAAAATCAAATCGGAGGTTTTTTGATGAAAAAATTGACTATCGACGGTAATACCGCCGCCAGCCACGTTGCGTACGCCTTTTCGGAAGTAGCGGCTATTTACCCCATCACTCCTTCCTCGCCCATGGCGGAGGTTGCGGACGAATGGGCTACCGCCGGCAGAACCAACATGTGGGGTCAGAAAGTTAAGATTGCAGAAATGCAATCCGAGGGCGGAGCTGCGGGCGCAGTTCACGGTTCGCTGTGTGCGGGCGCACTTACGAGTACATACACCGCATCTCAGGGACTTCTTCTTATGATTCCCAACATGTACAAGATTTCGGGCGAGCTTATGCCTATGGTTATGCACGTTTCGGCGCGCGCCTTAGCCGCTCACTCGCTTAACATTTTCGGCGACCACGCCGACGTTATGGCTTGCCGCCAGACGGGCTTTGCAATGCTTTGCGACGGCTCCGTTCAGGAAGTTATGGACTTAGCCCTCGTTGCCCACCTTGCAACGCTTAAGTCGAAAGTTCCTTTCATTAACTTCTTCGACGGCTTCAGGACAAGCCACGAGGTTGCTAAAATAGACGTTTGGGACGACGCCGACGACTATGCGGAGATCAGAGAAATCTGCAAAGAGGTCGGAACGGAAGCCGACATTAAAGACTTCAAGTCCCGCGCATTAAACCCCGAACACCCTATACAGAAAGGTACCGCGCAGAACGGCGATACATACTTCCAGAACAGAGAGACGGCTAACAGCTACTACGAAGCTACCCCCGCTATCGTTCAGAAGATGATGGACGTCGTATCCAAAAAGTGCGGCAGAAAATACCACCTCTTCGACTACGTCGGAGCAAAAGACGCAACGGACGTTATCGTCTGCATGGGCTCAGGCTGCGAAACTATCGAAGAGAGCATTAACAAGTTAAATACCCTGGGACACAAGTACGGTCTTATCAAAGTCCGTCTGTACCGTCCTTTCGTTGCTGACGCTTTTGTTGCCGCTATCCCTAAGTCGGCAAAGAGAATCGCAGTCCTCGACAGAACGAAAGAGCCCGGCTCGCTCGGCGAACCTTTATACCTCGACGTATGCTCGGCATTGCTTGAAAAGGGCGTAACAGGTCTTAAAGTTATCGGCGGCAGATACGGACTCGGCTCGAAAGAGTTCACTCCTTCCATGGTTCTTGCAGTTTATAAGAATCTTGAAAGCAAAAATCCCAAAAACCACTTCACTATCGGTATTTACGAGGACGTTACGAACAGCTCGCTTGACTTCTCCGAGAAGTTCGACGCGGCTCCCGCAGGCTCTACGAGCTGTAAGTTCTACGGACTCGGCTCCGACGGTACCGTAGGTGCGAATAAGAACTCGATTAAAATTATCGGCGACCACACGGACAAGCACGCACAGGCGTACTTCTTCTACGACTCGAAAAAGTCGGGCGGTATAACCGTCTCCCACCTCCGTTTCGGCGATACCCCCATTCAGTCCGAATATTTAATCGACTCGGCTGACTTCGTACAGTGCTCGAACCCCTCGTACGTAACGCGTTACGATATGACGGGCGACATTAAGGAAGGCGGTACTTTCCTTATCAACACGAATGCAACGACGGTTGAAGCGCTTGAAGAGTTCCTGCCCGCAAAGGTTAAGCAGGACATCGCTAAAAAGCACGTTAACCTCTACGTTATAGACGCAATTAAAATTGCGGCGGACTTAGGACTCCGCGGCAGAACGAACACCATTTTGCAGTCGGCATTTTTCCGCGTTAATCCCCAGATTATGCCCTACGACAAGGCTATCGAGTACATGAAGTATATGGCTAAAAAGTCGTTCGGCAGAAAGGGCGACGCAGTCGTTCAGATGAACTACAACGCTATCGACTCGGCGGCGGGCGACAACCTTATTAAAATAAACGTTCCCGCAAGTTGGGCTAACGCTAAGACTGGCGCGGAGATGGTTAAGGGCGCTGATAACAAGTATTATCAGGAAATCATTAAACCTATCCTCTACCTCGAAGGCGACAAGCTTAAATCGTCGCAGTTCAACGCAGACGGACACGTTCCCACCGGTACTACGAAATACGAAAAGCGCGGCGTTGCCGTTCTCGTACCCGAAATATTAATCGACAAATGTATACAGTGCGGCACCTGCTCGTTCGTATGCCCCCACGCATGCTTGAGACCCGCGCTTGTAAAGAGCGGAGACAAAAAGCCCGCAACCCTTACCACTAAGGCGGCTATCGGTCTTGCAGGCTACGAGTACAAGATGCAGGTATCTCCCCTTGACTGTATGGGCTGCGGCGTGTGCGCTACGGTCTGCCCCGTAAAGGACGGCGGCGCTATCAAGATGATTCCTCTTGCGCAGTCGCTTGAAAAGGGCGAGGACAAGAACTGGGAATACGCAGTTGACCTGCCCGAAGTTGATACCTCTAAATTCAAGAAAGACACCGTTAAGGGCTGCCAGTTCGCAACTCCCCTCTTTGAGTTCTCGGGCGCGTGCGCAGGCTGCGGCGAAACTCCTTACGTTAAGGTTGTAACCCAGCTTTTCGGCGAGGACATGATTATCGCAAACGCAACGGGTTGCTCGTCGATTTACGGCGGTTCGTCGCCCACATGCCCCTACACCACCAACAAGAAGGGACACGGACCCGCTTGGGCTAACTCCCTCTTCGAGGATAATG
>JAIDRX010000119.1 GCA_029061495.1 Clostridia bacterium | reverse complement strand
GGGCGGTTTTCTATATTAATCAGTTTTAAGTTTGATTAGTTTATAGCTGGTCAGCCGCTTAAGCAATTAAGATACATGCTCGCGGCGGCTCGCCGCTTATAACAATGCTTTGCCCTGTGCAGTACCGATAACGGTAAACATTTCAACCTCGTTGCCGGTCTTTGCGTCAACGTAGATATAGTAGTCGTGTCCGTCGTAGTTACCGTAGAATTCGTAAGTCAAAACTTCCTTATCGTCAAGGGGGATAACCGCAAGGCGCGCACCTTCAACTTTGACGTTAGTGCTAAGCTTTTTCTGAGCTTCCGCCTTAGAGATGGCAGCTTTACCGTTGGTTCTTTGCGTGTGGTTCAACACGTAAGAGATTCCTTCCATACCGGTAACGATACCTCTTTCCTCGCAAACCTTAACCTTGATAATGTCGGGGTAGTAAATAACGCCGTCCTGCTCGTAAGCAAAGTTAAGGTTGCAGGTCGTTCCGTTCTCACTCGTCCAAACGGGTTTCATGCCCGCATATCCCAAGCCGTTTAAGAAATCCTGCGCAATATCTACGCATCTTTCAACGGAGAAGTTCTTATCGTTGCAGTCCTTGTAGCTGTCAAACATTACAACTTTTCCGCCCTGCTTAGACAGCTGAGCCATCATTTCGCCGTCGGGGGTTTTAAGAGTTACGTTGTAGCAGGTAAGCTGGTTGGCAACCGCTTCGCCCGTGCAACGCACTTCGGAAACCTTGTAGCTTTCAAAATACTTTCCTGCAAGCTCTTCCGCCTGGGTCGCGTTAATTTCCTCGAGGTTTTCAAGGTTTTTAGCGCTTACTTTTTTAACGCTGTCGGAGAAGGGACCGTCGTGAATTTCCTTAGGGGTCTCAACCGTGTTGTTTTCAAGGTCGCCGAAGGAAGTGTACATCAAGCTGTCCTGCTTGCCCTTCATTGCCTTAATCATATCCTTCTCGCTGCAGTTGGAGCAAAGGTCGTTTAAAACCTGCTTCATTTCAAGGTTCATCTCGTACATATACTCGATGGTAGCCTTTTGGCTTTCGGTAAGCTCGTCGCCGCGTGCAACCGCGTACAGCATCGACTGCGCGCTGTCGCCCATCTTGTTAACAAACGAGGTCATGCTTTCCGTAAGTCTGTTGTCAACGGGAAGTCTCTCGATAATAGTCTCTGCCATTTCGCTCTCGATAGCGATATCGGACAGAAGGCGAACCTGCTCGTTTGCGGAGTTAGAAACTCTCGCTTTAGAGAGATTTGTATCGAGGTTGTCTACGATAGAGTTAAGCTCGTATACGGACTGGGTGTGTATGCCTGCCATATCCGCCTGCATACCGTTCATATTAAGCCAACCCAAGGTAAGCATAGTGCCGAGTGCGAGGGTCGTTACGCCGAGGGATATTACCGCGGCAAGCCAACCGCCGAAGCCGGGGGTATGCTGTCTTTCCTTTTTGTTTGCACGCTTTTCCGCGCGTACCTTAAGGCGGTGTTCGCGCTTAGCCTCGCGCTCTGCGGCGGCGGCTTTACGCTTTGCAACCTTTGCCTCTATCTTTGCTTCGCGCTCCTCGGCTTTACGCTGAATACGCGCTTCCTTACTTTCATGCTTAAGCATATCTCTGCGCTCGCGTCTCTTTTCACGGCGCGCCGCTGCCTTTTCCTTCTGTGCGGCGATTATGCTCAAAACTTTCTGCTTATGCGCAAGCCTCTTTTCAAGACGGGCTTGCTTTTTCTCAGCCCTTATCTTAGCGGCCTCAAGCTTTTTCTGCTCGCGCTGCTGCTTTTTCAAAAGCTTCTTTTCGCTGAGTTTCTTTTCTTTCTTAGCCTTCTTAATTTTTTTAACCTTTGCAGGCTTTTTGTCGCTCTTTACGGCAGACTTTTTAGCCGTTTTCTTAACGGGTTTTTTCTCCGCAGGCTTTGCGGAAGACTGCTTTTTGCTTTCGCTGTTTTTTACGTTCTTACGCGTAAGCTCTTCGGCTTTTTCCGCGCCGCTTGAAATCTCTTTCTTACTCACTTAAAACTCCCTCCTATATTGCGAAAACGTGTTTACCTATCGTGGTAACCGTCTGTCTGCCGAATATCCACGAGCTGGTCGCCACCGCGGGATTGTAGTAGTAAATGCAACCGTAGGTGGGGTCCCAACCGTTCATTGCGTCCTGTGCGGCGTTCATAGCCGTCTTGTCGGGTTCAAGCTTAATCTGTCCGTCGGAGACCGCGGTGAACGCGCCCTTCTGGTAAATTACGCCCGAAATAGTGTTGGGGAAGCTTGACGATGCAACGCGGTTTAAAATTACCGCACCGACGGCAACCTGACCCGTGTAGGTCTCGCCGCGCGCTTCCGCGTAGATACACTTTGCAAGCATATACAAGTCCGAGCTTGTGTAGTTCGAGTTAGTGCTTGCGCTTGTGTTACCGTTGCCTTTCAAAGCGTTGGCGGACTCGTTCATGCCCAGCGCCTCGTAGGTAGACTTGCCCGCAATACCGTCCGCGGTCAGTCCGTTTTTGCGCTGAAATTCTTTTACCGCTTTAACGGTGGCGGGGCCATATATGCCGTCCACCGAGCCGTTGTAGTAGCCCCACTGCTTAAGTCTGCGCTGTACTTCCTTAACTTCGCCGCCGCTCGCACCCTGCCTTAAAACCGCAGTCTGAACGAAGGGCGTCGAGGCGTAGTCTTCGCTTGTGTTTCCTGTGTTGAATACGGCAACTGCAGAACCGACGGCGGCAACCGCCAGCGCAGCCATGCCTATTCTAAGTGCTTTTTTCATTATTCCTCCTTGCTCCCCGTACGGCGAGCGAATATGTTTATAACGTTTTATATCGTTGCAATTATTATGAATAATAAAAAAATTCTTATTCTCAGCGGTTGAAAAATTATTGCAGGTGTGTTATACTCAAATAGCCAAACAATTAAATCTCTTATCGGAATAACCCCGTGCAGAATAGTACACCATAAGTATAGGCGTATTCGTATCCTATATTCTTAATATGGTGTGCCTATTTCACGCACGGTAAAAGAGAATAATTGTTTGGCGACGTTAAGGGTACGTTATGCGGGCGGCTTTTAACGCCGCCCTTATTTTTTTGCCTTTATTGTCATTTCGAGCTTGTCGAGAAATCTTTTCAATAATGGGTAGGGGTGAGGGTTGTGCTAATTACATATAGCCCGCAAAAAAGGAGAAAAAATTTATGTACAAATGTCCGAAATGCGGGGAAATATTTGACGGAAATTTCTGCCCCAAATGCGGCGCGCCTGCATTGAGTGAAAAGTTTTGCCCAAAGTGCGGAGTAAAGCTTGACGGCACGGAAACCTATTGTCCGCAATGCAATTACTCGTTTCTTGAACAGCCGCAACCCTTACAGTTTCATCAACCTGCACCGGTACAAGCAGTTAAAAAAACGTCGCCTCTAAAAGTAACTTTAAGCGTATTAATTCCTATTGTAATTATAGTATCATTAATACTTGTTTTTATTTTTGTTGATTTTAGTAATAACGGTACTTATTACGCAGTTGAAAACGGCAAAGTAAGCCGTGATAGCTTTATAACCATTAAAAACGGCAAATGGTCTGACGAGAACGGCGATGGCGGCGAGTATAAAAAAAGCAACGGCAAATTAATTTTTTACGTTGACTTTTTCGGCGAAACTATGGAGTATGCTACGGGGTCGGTTAGCGGCGGCGTTTTAACCCTTGATATGGGCGGCTTTAAGGCAAATTATATTTCCACAAAGCATAAGCATAGCTACGGCGAAGCTCAGGAAACAGTACAGGCAACTTGTTTTAATGACGGATTTGAAATACACGAATGCCGCGTTTGCGGTTGTATTAATCAGATTACGACAACGCCTAAGCTGTCGCATGATTATATCTGGTTTGCTGACGGAACATATCATTGGGAGGAGTGCCGTACTTGTGGCACCCAAAATGGAGATAAAGAACAGCACGACAACGAGGATAATTGTACAATTTGCGGCTATCCGCTTATGTACAGTTTAAGTTATTACGGTGCCTATACCGTTACGGGAATAAATGAGAACTATACAAAGATAGACATTAATATACCTTCAATATATAATGGTAAGGTCGTAACTAGTATCGGCGATTCTGCGTTCAAGGATTGCAGCTCGCTTGAAAGCATAACTATCCCTGACAGTGTAACTTATATTGATAGCTATGCTTTTAGGGATTGTAGCTCGCTTTCAAGCATAACAATCTCCGACAGCATAACAGGAATTGGCTATGGGGCATTCTATGATTGTACATCGCTTACAAACATAACCATCCCCGACAGTGTAACTTATATCGGTTGGTATGCGTTCACGCATTGTTATTCGCTTAGAAGCGTAACCCTAGGCAGCGGCGTAACTTCGCTCATACACTCCTTTGATAATTGTTCGATTAATACAGTATATTACACTGGGGATATTATAAGCTGGTGCAATATATCGGGACTTGATTCACTAATGGAGAATATAAATATAACTGTTCGCTCTCTTTATATAAATGGAAATGAATTAACTGGAAATTTAACAATTCCTGATGGGGTAACTACTATAAGTGCGCATGCGTTTGATGGTTGCAGTAAGATAAAAAGTGTTAGTATATCAGACAGTGTAACCGAAATTAGCATTTTTGCGTTCCATAATTGCAGTTCGCTTGAAAGTTTTATGGTAGATGTCAATAATACAGAGTACAGTAGTCAAGACGGTATATTATACAATAAGGATAAAACGCAATATATATATATTCCTCAAGCTATAAAAGGAAATATCACGATACCCGACGGTGTAACGACAATAGGCAATTATGCGTTTAAGGATTGTAACTCGCTTACAAGCATAACCATCCCCGACAGCATAACAGGAATTGGCTATGGGGCATTCTATGATTGTACATCGCTTACGGATATATATTTTGGCGGCACAACGAAGCAGTGGGAGGCTATAGATAAGGAAAGGTGGTGGGTCGGGTTAAACAACTGGACCGTACACTGTACAGATGGGAGTTACTAAGTAAAATATGCGGCGCGCGTTGGCGACGGCGCGCGCCACAATTAAATGACTAATGTTAAAGCAAAAAGCCGTCTCCGTAAAATAAGTGCGGAGGCGGCTTTCTTAATTTGGGTAAATAATATGTCGGGGTTTGTTTAAAAACTTTGTGTATTATATCGTACATAGCCGAGCGATATTTAACGTC
>JAIDRX010000118.1 GCA_029061495.1 Clostridia bacterium | reverse complement strand
ACAGCTTTTTTGTAAATTTTTCGCCCGCGCTTTATATAAAGCGCGGGCGGTTTTCTTATTTATTAAACATTATCTTTTCGCTTTTGAACATAAAGCTCAATAGTACTACGAACGCGGCGGCAACCGCTAAATTTGAAATTACCGAAAGTACAACACCTATCGGCGATACCGTAAACGACATTATTGCCGACATTGCAATTCCGCTGCCAAGTAACGGTATTGCGTAGAATCCGAGCGACGCGCCTGCCGACAAAAACATCGAAGCTACGCCCAGAAGAATAATAACTATCATTAAAGGCGCTATCATTGTCCCCGCCTCTTT
This sequence comes from Clostridia bacterium, assembly GCA_029061495.1. GTDB lineage: Bacteria > Bacillota > Clostridia > Christensenellales > Borkfalkiaceae > Coproplasma. The sequence continues at coordinate 15,186 of JAIDRX010000118.1, read as the reverse complement.
TACGCTTTTTGCAAACGCCGAGAGAACGGAAAACGCCGATATTATTACGAGAACGACGGAGATAATCACGCCGAAAATCATAAAATAATCGCCTGCCGTATAGAGTGCCGCAGTCTTGCTTCCGACAAGTCCGCCCATAAGCTTCGGTAGCGCTAATATTACGCCGAGGAAGCTTGATACGCCGCTTAAAAGGGCAAAACATGTTAAACTTAAAATCTTTCCTAATGCGATTTGCCAGCGCTTTACGGGGGTTATAAGCATGGTTGCCATAGTGCCCCTCTCCTTTTCGCCCGCGATAGACTCCGGCGCGACTGCCATACAGCCCGAAGCAAGCAAAGCGAACATAAGCATCGGCATTAAGGACGAAAGAAGTTTACCCGTCGCAGTGCGCTCTTCAACTAAATCAAATATTTGGTCGCTTTCGTTTATGCTGAATGTCGGATCAGCAACGCCTTCAAGCATTGCCATTACAACCATAAAATAGCTCTTAATAGACTTTTCTTCTGACGAGTTGTAATAAATTTCAACGTTGGGCTTATTTTCAACCCCTTCACTAATCGCGCTGTCAAAGTTATCGGGAAAAACAATTACGAGGTCAAGCTCTCCGTCGGTAACCGCCTGCTTTGCCTCGTCTGCGGTTGCGTAATCTCTAATATCGAGCGGTAAGATTAATTCGGTCTGCGGCATATTGACGACGTACGCGGTATATTTATAATTTTCGTCGGTCTTGGAATCTGCGAAAAACGTGCCCATAAGAGAATATATCGCATAAATTAAAAGTCCCGGCAAAAGCACGGTTATAACCATCCTTTTATCCTTGAAAAAGCGGGCGAATTCTTTTTTGACTATAGTGAAAACGCTTTTCATATTCTTCCTCCCGTAGTCTTATCGTAAAGGTCGAAAAAGACGTCCTCTATGCTTTTTTCATGCGTGAGATTTTCAAGAGTATCTATCGCGGCAAGCTTACCGTCTATAATAATGCCGACGCGGTCGCACAGCTTTTCAACAAGGCTGAAAATATGAGTTGACAGTATTATCGTTTTACCTTCTTTTTTAAGCTCCTGCAAAAAGTCGGTAACGACCTTAGCCGTAATAACGTCAAGCCCGTTTGTCGGTTCGTCGAAAATGATAAAGTCGGGATTGTGAACTATGGATATTACGAGGGATACTTTCTGTTTCATTCCGGTCGAAAGGTTTGCAAGCTTTACCTCGGCAAATGCGTCGATACCGAATTTTAAAAACAAGGCGCGCTTTCTGTTATCCCTCTCGGTCTTGTCCACGCCGTACAAGTCGCTGAAAAAATCGAAAAGGTAGTTGGGCGTAAAAAAATCTTCGAGCTTTAACTCGCTGGTTAAAAAGCCTATTTTACGGCGCACCGCCTCTTCGTCCGAAATCATGCTTTTGCCGTCTATAAACGCATTGCCGCTGTCGGGCTTAATAAGTGTTGCAAGCATACGCAAAGTAGTAGTTTTGCCCGCGCCGTTTGGTCCTAACAAACCGAAAATTTCACCGCGGTATGCCGTGAACGACAAGTTGTTTACCGCAACTTTTACGGGTTCGCTCGTCCTCTCCAACTTCTGCTGTTTGCGCGAAAGTCGAAAAGTTTTGGTAAGGTTTTCAACCTTTAAAATTTCTTCCATCTTTTTTCTCCGAAAATAATTATAATGAACATTATGTTCAATGTCAAGCATAAAATGAACAAAATGTTCTAAAATTTAAGTATGAATAAATTTAGCGAACGACTGAAAGATTTGCGCACGGAAAAAGGACTGTCGCGCTTACAGCTTGCAGAAAAACTTAACGTTTCAGCAAGACTTGTTGCCTACTGGGAAAACGGCGAACGCGAATGCGACTTCGATATGCTGGTTGCAATTGCGGACCTGTTTTCAACCTCGGTAGATTATCTTATCGGGCATACGGATTATTGACGTTAAAAAAGGACGGTTTAACCGTCCTTTTATTTTTTAATGAAAACAGCCTACGCAATGCAGTATTATGCAAACTACCGCAAGAACTACGAGGTATAAACTGAACCACTTGTAGTTTGCTTTTTTTATTGCGTTAAGCATAACCTTTATTGCGAAAAGCCCCGACAGCGCCGATATTATGAAACCGAGCGCCACGCACCAACCGAAGGTTGCCCCTCCGCTTTGGAAGGTTTGCTGAATTTCGCCGTTGTACAGTCCCTTTCCGAGTGATACGATAAAGCTCCCCAGTATTACGGGAATACTCATTAAAAAGGAAAATGAGGCGATATCCTCGCTTTTTCCTCCCGCAAGCGTACCCGCGCAAATTGTTGAGCCGCTGCGCGAAATTCCCGGGAGAATTGCAACTGCCTGCGCAAAAGCCATCGGTAAGACGGTGCGCATTTTTAAAGGCAAAATATTGTCTCTGCGTTTTACAAACTTTTCGGTTGCAAACAGTACCGCCGCGGTAACGCAAAACAGCACCGCAAGAAGTATGCCCGCAAACGAGCTTTCATAAAACACTTTTTCAATTTTGTCGTCAAGCAAAAGCCCCACTACTGCCGCGGGGACGGACGCAAGGATTAAAAATCCCAGCGTTTTAAACGGTTTTTTGAACAGCGCGATAATCTCTTTGCGGAACACTACGCACACGGCGACCAACGTGCCGAGATGGAGCATAATGGGAACAAAAAGCCCGCCGTCTATACCGAATATCTTTTGTAAAAACACAAGATGTCCGCTTGACGATACGGGCAAAAATTCTGTCAGCCCCTGCGTAAGTCCTAAGACTATCGCGTGCCAAATTTCCATTAAATTAGCCTAAATCGAGTAAGTCCTGATACCTCTTCTGGTACTTGACCACAGTCGAATCCTTTTTGAAGTCGCTGATAATCTGGCTGCTCTTTCTCGAGGTTGCGTCCGACATACCGGTCGTCTTTAACCACTCGAAGAACAGGTTCTCGAAAGTACCTTCTTTGTCAATATTATTTATCCAGTCGGGCGAATACGTTTCGCCCTTATCAAACGTATAGGTAACGTAAATTAAGTGCCAGCCGTAGTCGCCTGCACAAACGGTGAACGCACCCGCGCCTTTGCTTACTGCCTTTTTAGCCGCATACTCGAATTCTTTAATATAGTTTGTATCGTAAGCCGATACCGAATATCCTACGTACTGCGACAGAACGCCCGTGTCGGTGGTGTAAGCAAACTGCAACTCGTTAACGGCGCTCATTGCCTTGTACTGCTGTGTTTTAGCGTTGAACAAGTCAGCTCTGTTAAAGGTGCCGAGGTCTACTTTGCCCGAAGCGTATAAGAAGTTAGAGTAATCTATATCCTTATCACTGCCGTCTTTGTAGAAATTGCTTCCGCTATTGGGTTTGCCGATATCGTAGAACGCCTGGTTGCCGTTTTCAGTATCGTATCCGTTGTCAAACGTTACTTTGTCCGAGCCAAGCACATAGTTAATATATGCCGAAAACTCATCAAGCATACCGTCTATGCCAAGTTCGTTACCGATAAGCGTGTAGCTTCCGTCGTCATTTTCGTAAACCTTGCCGTTGTACGAATATCTGCCGTCGTAAGCCTGCAGTTTTTTGTACCTGCCGCCATTTTCGCTGTCGGTGAGGTTGCCCTCGAAGAAAAGATACTCACGGTCTTTATCTTTACCGTAATAGCCAAAGCTATCCTCGGGCTTGAAGCTGTAATCGGTTGCGCCGTTGAACCAAGCCGAGCGCTGATCTACGGTAGTTATATTTTTAAGAAGTTGATTTCTTTTATAATAATAGGTTGTATCGTCTTCGGTTTTATCACGCTCGCTTTTAAGTTTAGAAAGCTCTGCGCTCTGCTTTGCGTTGAACGGAAGCAAAATATTATAAACGAAGCCGTATTTGCCGTAATTTGTACCGTCGAACTTTTCACTGTCCTTAGTGTCGGGGCTGTAAAGAATGAACGACGAGGACGACATATCGCCCATAGCCGACTCGAAGTCGGACGAGGTAAGTTTTTTGTCACTGTTCAAAAGCTCGTCATAAACGCTTTCAACATAGCTTGAGTCGCCCGCTTTAAGCGCTTCTTTAAGCTCGGCCTCGTACATATCGTTGTACTCGCTGACAATCTGCGCTTTAAGGTAGCTGACGTATTGGTTTTTAGTTGCTTTTAAAGAAAGCACGTCCGCCAAATTTTCATCGCTTTCGTCAATGAGATAATTTCTGCGTAAGCTTTTAATATAGTCGTCGTACGCTTTTCTTCTGAAAGCCCTTGTAGTTCCTTCGAGAGCGTCGTCCTGATATGCACCGCTTTTACCCAGCAAGTAATTGTAACCCTCGCCTTCGAAACCCGTATAAACGTTATAATCGAGGTTGCCTTCTTTATCCTTGGGATAATAGTCGTCCTGCTCGGTCTCGAGATTTGTAGGCGTGGTGCGCGTATCGGTGCCGGCGTAGTCAGTTTCTTCCTTTATCAAGGTTTTCTCGTTGCTGTCAAGCGTGGAGTTGATAGACGAATAAAGCGAATACTTTGCTTTTTTTACGGCGTCGCTATCTTTGCCCAACAAAGTTTCGTACTTTTCAACCTCGGTAGTTTTAGATTGATACTCGGTAAGAATATTTGCGTTGGTTTTCGCCGTTTCTGCAAGCAGTTCTACAATGCAGTACTGTGTAACTACTGCGTTTGAAACGAGTGCGTCAACAAGCGAATTGAAAATTTCGGCATTGGACGAGCTGCCCGAATTGGAATATCCGTAGCTTATATAAGCCGAAACGAGGTCTCTCTTTAAAATAGTCGTTTTGCCGACCGCCGACGCGTATGCGGAAAGCTCCGTAGGGAAGTTGTCCGCTTTGGAAATATCGACTTCGGCGATAACCTGCTCCATATCACGTTTATTATCCGTTGACATCTGCGAGCAACCAGCAAAAGTTGCGGATAAAGCTATGCAAGCAGCCAATGCGGCAACAACCGTTCTCTTTTTAATCATAATAATTTTCTCCTGCTGTCAGGTTGCGATAAAATACCAAATACTATTATATAGTAAGCGGCAAATTATAGCAAATCATTTTAGCCGCTTTTAAGAAAAACTAAGCGCAAATTTTAAAAATTTTGTCATATCCAGCATTGTTTTGGCGGGATTTGAGTGCGGCGCAAAAATTATAAGAGGCGCTTTTGCCATTGAAAGTTTTACTTTGCCCGCAAACCTATCCAATGCGGAAGCCAGTCGTTCGTCCTTTAACGAGTTAATCGAAGGAAGCTCGAGCGCGCCCTCCGTTCCGTCCACGCTGATTTTGCGTACACCGAACTGCGCGGCATACGACTTTAAAACGGCTATAATCAAGAGGTTTAAAACCTCGTCGGGCATGGGGCCGTAGTTGTCTTCTATAGAAAGGCAGACGCGCTTGTAGTCCTCTACCGTCCTGATTTCTGCAATTTGTTTGTAGCAGTCCATTCTGCCCGCACTCGACTCGATATACGCTTCGGGTATGTACGCCGTTGCCTTTATATCGAGCTCGGCGGCAAACTGACTTTCGCCCGTAAGCTCTTCCTTTAAAAGCTTTGAGTACAGCTCGTAGCCGACTTTATCCATATGACCGTGCTGTTCCGCGCCGAGCACGTTGCCCGCACCGCGGATTTCAAGGTCGCGCATTGCTATTTTGAAGCCCGAACCCAGTTCGGTAAACTGCATTATAGCTTTAAGCCTTTCCGCCGCGTCTGAGGACAAAACCTTTTCCGGCTTAAATGTAAAGTAAGCCTGCGCAAGGCGCGCACCCCTTCCGACCCTGCCGCGGAGCTGATAAAGCTGAGAAATGCCGAGGCGGTCGGAGTCGATTACGATAATGGTATTTGCATTGGGCAGGTCTATTCCGTTTTCGATTATAGTGGTTGTAACAAGGATATTTTTTTCACCGCGGTAGAATGAGAAAACGTTATTTTCAAGCGCGTCGCGCTCCATTCTGCCGTGGGCGTAGCAGACCCTTCCTTCGGGAACGATTTGCGCGATTTTTGCCGCAAAGGACGAAATTGTTTCAACCCTGTTGTAGAGTATGAAAACCTGCCCGCCGCGGGAAAGCTCTCTTATACACGCGTCGCGGATAAGCGTGTCCGTCTCCTCTACAACATAGGTCTGGACGGGAAGCCTTTTCTGCGGCGGCGTGTTTATTGTGCTTATATCCCTTATGCCCGCGAGCGACATATGCAATGTGCGCGGTATGGGCGTTGCAGTCATTGTGAGACAGTCGACGTCGTTTTTGACATGCTTAATCTTTTCCTTGTGCTCGACACCGAAACGCTGCTCTTCGTCTAAAACCAAAAGTCCCAAATCGTAAAATTTTACGTCGTCCGACAAAATGCGGTGTGTGCCGATAATAAAGTCTATATCACCGTTTGCAAGTCGCTTTATAGTTTCCGTCTGCTGTTTGAGAGTTTTAAAGCGGTTTAACTTTTCAACCCGCACGCCGAAGTCCTTAAACCTTTCAAGCGCGGTATTGAAATGCTGTTCAGATAAAACCGTCCCCGGGCACATAAGCGCGGCTTGCTTTCCGCCGAGCACGCAGAGGTATACCGCGCGGAGCGCAACCTCCGTTTTGCCGTAACCGACATCGCCGCACAAAAGTCTGTCCATAACTTTGTCCGAGCACATATCGGCTTTTATCTCTTCTATAGATACGAGCTGGTCAGGCGTTTCCTCGTAGGTGAAAGCCTCCTCAAACTCCTGCATCATTACCGTATTTTCGGGGAAGCGGAAGCCACGCTTTTCTCCCCTTTCCGCGTACAGCTTTTTTAAATCGAAGGCAAGGGTGCGGATAGAGCGCTTAACCCTCTCCTTTACCCTCTCGAATTCCGCGCCGCCTATTTTTGAAAGTGCGGGGTTGCTTTCGCCGACGTATTTTGAGAGAACGTCCATCTGCTCGACGGGAACGTATAAAACGTCGCCGCCCCTGTACTCGATAGCAACGTATTCTTTAATACCGTCGGTAGTTTCTATTTTTTTAGTGCCTGTAATTCTGCCGACGCCGTGCTTCTCGTGTACGGCGTAGTCGCCTATTTCGGGTGCGGTGAACATATCGCCCCTGCGGCGGCGGATGCGCTTTGTGGTAACTTTAGTGTACAAATCGCCGCTGCCCAAAATTACGAGCTTGCTTTCGTGAATTATAAGTCCGTGCGGCATTTCTTCCGACGTTATTGCAACGCCGTGCAACGCTTCTAAAACGTCGGGTACGGGATACACGGGCAGATATTCGTCGCTTAAAACCTCGGAAAGCTTTTCACTGCGCTGTAAGCTTCCGGTAAAAATCAAAATTCTGTAACCGTTTGAAAGCCAGTTTTTTACGTCGGTTACAAGCTGCGGAATTGCGTTGAGGTACGACGGCGCGGGCGACGATTTTAAATTATAAGTTTTTAAAGGACTGAAAAACTGCGTAGCCGAAACAAAAGTCTGCAACGCAAGTGTGCGGAAGCTTTTAAACCCTTCTATTATTTGTTCGGGCGGCAGCATTTGCGACAGAGAAAAGTCAAAAGCCTCCCCGCCATTCTTAAGCTCGCGCACGCGCTCGGAGTGTTCTTTATAAATCCCGAAAAATCTGTCGTTTAAAAGCTTGCACTCGTCGAAAACTATAAGCGTATCTTTTGAAAGCAAATCGAATATATTACGCGACGAGCTTAAAAGCGGCATTACGAACGACGAACCCGCAAACGGCGCGCCCATATCGAGCTTGTTTAAAAGCTCGTCTGCAATCGCCTTCGAGCGTTTGAACGCTGTCGAGTCGGGGCACTTTTTAAGCCCTTCGGAAACTTCGCGCTTGATATTTTTTATATCATCGGCGGTAAAGGTTATATCAGTTGCAGCGATTACGCAGACATCTTTTACCTCTTTAAGCCGCTCGCCGCTCACCGAGTCGTAAGGACGGATTTTTTCAACCGTGTCGCCGAAAAAGTCTATCCTCACGGGGTTGTCGCAATTTACGGGGTAGATATCGAGAATATCGCCGCGCACGGCAAACGAGCCTTTGCTGTCAACCGAGTACTCGCGCGTATATCCCATATCAACGAGCTTTGCAGGCAGAGACTGATAATCCAAGTCGCTTCCTACCGCAAAGTTTATACGCGCAATATCCGCAGGGAACAACTGCATTATAGCTTCGATATCGCAGACGGTTATTTCCGCGCCGCAAATCATGCCGTAAATTGCGGAAAGCCTGCGGAAAAGCGCGTCCTTAGAGAGCGCGTCCTTATATAAAATAACCTCGTCCTTTGCGGGAAGTAGTACGCACTTTTTGCCCGACAGCGCGGAAATTGCCGTAAAAGCTTTACCTGCCGCAACCGAGTCCGGCGCGACGTATAAAGTCTTTCCGTCAAACAGCGAAGCCGTTAAATATTTGTGCGCTTCCGACACGCCGAAAACCGCCGTCGGAGTTCCGAGGCGGATATCGTTTTCAAGGGCGCAATAGTCGCCCGCAAGATTGCGGTAAGTGAAAAAGTCTTTGTTCAAAGTGTTACCGTATTTATTTTATTAACGGCTTAACCGTTAAATTTAGTCATTACGTTCTCTACCGTTTCGCCTTTACTGATAGCGATAGCCCATCCGCCGCACGCTGACATGCGGAAATAAAAAGCTCGTAGTCGTCCTTTTTAACTTCGGACAAAACGTAGTTGATTATGGGGATATTTACCTCATTGTCGCGTATGCCTATACGTATTCGTGTGAAAGCCGCAGTGCCGATTTCGGCAATTACCGAGCGCATACCGTTGTGCGTACCTGCACTGCCAGAGGGGCGAATCCTTACACTTCCCTTGGGGATATCGTAATCATCGTACAAAACGATTAAGTCCTGCGCCGTTGCCTTGTACTTTGCAAGCAGCTGCTTTACCGCCCTGCCGCTGTTGTTCATATATGTTAAAGGGCGCGCAAGAATTATCTTTTCACCGTTTAAGTTGGCTTCGGCAATAAAAGACTCACACTGCTTTTTTTTGAATTTAGTATCGAACTTTGCCGCAACGTCGCCAACGGCGATATAGCCCATATTGTGAAAGGTCTTTAAATATTTTTCCTCGGGGTTGCCGAGTCCTACAATAATTTTCATAGTAATATTTTTAAATGCCACAGCTGACTGTGGCATTTGTATTAGTCGTAGATTTTTGACATCGGCTTGTCGAGGTAAACGTTTTCGATAGCCGAAGCAAATATGGGAGCCGTCGAAATCATTTTGAATATCGGCAGCATTTTTTCCTGAGGTATGTTTATCGTGTCGAGCATTGCAAGCTCGGTTATGGGCGAGGAAGCAAGTCTATCAATTGCAGGACCGGAAAGAACGCCGTGCGAACAACAAGCGTAAATTTCTTTTGCGCCAGCTTCCTTCAAGGCTTTGGCGCCTTGAACAATAGTTCCAGCCGTGTCTATCATATCGTCTATCATAAGGCAGTTTTTGCCCTTGACGTCGCCAATAATATTCATAACTTCCATAACGTTGGCTTTGGGACGGCGCTTGTCTATGATAGCCATTTTCGCGTCCATGCGTGCGGCAACCTTTCTTGCCCTCGCTACAGAGCCGATGTCGGGAGAAACAACGACGAAGTTATCGTCAACCTTGGGTTTAAAGTGATTATAAAGCGTAGGTCCGCCTACGAGATTATCGAGAGGAATATCGAAAAAGCCCTGAATTTGCAGGCAGTGCAAATCCATTGTTAAAACTCTGTCCGCGCCCGCCGAGGTGATAAGGTTTGCAACGAGTTTTGCGGTGATAGGCTCACGCGAGCGCGCCTTTCTGTCCTGTCTTGCATAACCGAAGTAAGGAATAACCGCCGTAATTCTGCCCGCGCTTGCACGCTTTGCAGCGTCGATCATTATCAGAAGCTCCATTAAATTGGCGTTTACGGGATAGCTTGTGGACTGAATTAAAAAGACGTCTTTACCGCGGATAGACTCGTCGAAGCGGACGTAAATTTCACCGTCGGAAAAGTGCGTAACCTCCAGTGCGCCCAAAGACGTGTTAAGTCTTGCGGCTATCGCCTCAGCCAAAGGCTTGTTGGAGTTGCCTGAAAAAATCTTGATTTCGTTGCCGTGGTTAATCATTTGGGTTTTAATATCCTCCGATTTTACTTTTGTATATTAAGAGAGTTTACCCTCTCCAAATTCAAAATTTACACGATTTGCAAGCGCCGGAAAAACGGCATATTTTCATTTTATTATTTAAGCCGATTAAAGTCAACTAAAATAAACTTGATTTAATTTTCAATTTTGTCTTTGGTGCGACCGCGCATTTCTTTGAAAAAAGTTGACAAAATTTCAGCACACTCCTTTTCCATAACGCCGCCCTCTACCTCTATTACGTGGTTTACGAGGTTTGCGTTAGCAAGCTCCGCGGTAAGCGACCTGCCCTTCGCCTCGTACGCGCCGAAGTAAACCTTTTTTATACGCGCGTTGAGCATTGCGCCCATGCACATGGGGCAGGGCTCTAACGTTACATACAGCTCGCACTCGGGGATTCGCCAGCTTTTAAGCTTTTTGCAAGCCTTTTCTATCGCCTCTACTTCCGCGTGGGCGGTAGCTATCTGCTTTTTAGTGCGCCTGTTATGTCCGTGCGATATAACTTTACCGTCGCACACCACGACCGCGCCTATGGGTACTTCCCCCTCGGCAAGCGCCTTTTCCGCACATTTAAGCGCGGCTTTCATAAATTTATCTGCCATAATTATCCGTAAAAATTCTCAGCGCCTTAAAGCACTTTTTTAACTTTCTTAAGCTTGTTATAGGGTGTTTCAGCTCGTCCGAGCCGCACTCAATGGTATATGCAGGGATACGCAGTTTTTTTATACACCAGTCCTTATATCCGCCTGCGGAGCCGAACACGGGCATAGGCTTGTAGCCAGTAGCCGAGGCAAGAATATCCGCGCCGCGCTTGTCGCCCCTGCCGTCGTACTGCCAGTAAATTTCCCCGCCCTTGGTGTGGAAGCTTAAAGTTACGAAAGGCTTGACCTTTAAAGTAAAGTCCCTTAAAGCGCAGGTTTCCGCCTCCGAAAAAGGGCTGTCCCCCGTGCAGTTTTCACTTCCGCGCACTCTGGTATTCAGCCTGCCTGTACCCCAGTCCGCGTCAAAGTTGCAGTTTAAATCCACGCCGCGCGCGTTAGCTTTCCATAGAGGGCGGATGTGTTGGCTTATTTCAGCGCCGTCGGGGTTGACGAGCGGTATTACCCAGCCGCCTCCGTTTTTTATTCCCTTTTTAATATGTTTTAAAGCAAGGCGCGCCGTTATCCACTCTCTGCCGTGAATTGCGTAGGTGGATATAAACTGTTTGCCCGTTAAGCTGCCGATATGGAACGCAAAAATTTCTTTGCCGCGGAACGAGTAGCCTATGACGCACTTTTTGCCGTTATAGCTTTGGTAAAAATTTTTAACTTGCTCGAATATCACATAATAGATTATTCGAGAATTATTTGTGATATTCGCTACCCGAGTTAATCATAAACGCGCGGTAAAGCTGTTCGCATAAAATTACGCGCATCAGCTGATGCGGAAAAGTCATATCCGAAAACGAAAGACGAATATCCGCCTGCGCCTTTACTCTGTCCGAAAGTCCGCAGGACGAGCCGATTATAAAGGAAGCTTCTTCCCCTCTGTCCGTAAAGCCCTTTACTAAGTTTGCAAGGCTTGTACTCGAATACTTTTCGCCCTCTATGCAAAGCGCGATCATTTTTCCCTTAGCCGCACGGAGAATGGAATCCGCTTCGTCGTCGGGATTCTTGCCCTCTGCAAGCTCTTTTACTTCAACCTTAGCAAACCTTGACAGGCGTTTTAAATATTCGTCCACTGCCGAGCGGTAAAAGCTTTCCTTAATTTTACCCACGCACACAATATTTATCTTTTGCATCAGCTCACCCCGAAAAGAGCAAGTATCCAGGTTAAGCCCAATATTGCTATACCGACGGATGCGAAAATAAAGAAGCCTTTTACCCCGCCCTTCTGACATTTTTTAAGAGGGGTTTTATCGAGTATCAGCCATATAAGCCCGCCTATAAGAGCGCACGCCGAAAATACTATTAAAATTATATTTGCCGTCTGAGACATTGCGAGGTTGCCCGCCTCGTCGTACAAATTGCACGCGCCGAATATTACGATAACCGCGTTATTGATAAAGTGCATCATAACGGACGGCAGAATGGAACGCGACCGCACGGCAAGGAACGCAAACACGCAGCCCGCTAAAAACTGGTAAACGGTCTGCTCGGGCGAGCCGTGGAAAAGAGAAAAGCAAAAACCTACTACGAATATGGTGCGGATACTGCCCATACCGTTTTCACAACAGTTTAAAATTACTCCGCGGAAGAGCGTTTCTTCAAACAGCGAAGGAAGCACCGCGATTACTATGAGCGCGGGAACGACTAAGCCGCCCGAAAGATTAGGAAGATACCCCCCTTCCCTCGGTTTATATCCGAAAAGCTGGAAAAACTTTAAAGAAACTGCGTTTATCCAACTAAGCGAAAACAAAAGCCCGAAAATTAAAAGCAAGCCTATCGCGTAATACTTGGGGTGGCACTTTACGGGAAAAACCTCTTTGAATTTTACCTTTCTCACTTTCAGCGTAGTTGCAACGCATGCCGAAATGGCCACGGGCGACACGAGATAACTTATATAGAGATATGCGTCCGTACCGCTTTTAACTTTTGCCGCGATAAAAATTATAGAAACAATAAGTGAAACGGCGAAATAAAACACGGTTGCCGCGCTGTACGCAAAACCGCCCGACCGCGAATTGAGTCGGGGATTTACTTCAATAAAATTTTCGTTAGCGGAATTTTCCATACCAAAGATTATACAGTAAATAAAAAATAAAGTAAACAATTAATTTACTTTTAAAGCAAAATGTTATAAAATCAAGCTATGCGAAAGATTAACACTTCGGTTTTGGAAAACACAATTTATAAAATGGCTATGCGGGCTGGAGTAACGCTTACCCCCTCATGCCGCGCCGCGCTTGACTCCGCATTAAAAAAGGAAAGCGGTAAAGCCTGCGCCTTTGCGCTTGAAACGCTGATAGAAAACAGCAACATCGCCTTGGAAAAGCAAATGCCGGTGTGTCAGGACACGGGTATGGCGATAGTCATTCTCGAAATAGGTCAGGAAGTTTACCTCGAAGGTAAGCCCCTTGCGCAAGCGGTAAACGACGCGGTAAGGCGCGCATATGCGGACGGATATTTCAGAAAGTCGGTCTGCGACCCTATTACGCGCAAGAACACGGGCGATAATACCCCCGCCGTTATTCATACCGAAATAGTTGCTGGCGACAAAATTAAAATAACGTTTCTTCCCAAAGGGTTCGGAAGTGAGAATATGTCAAAGCTTTATATGCTTAAACCAGCGCAGGGCGTTGACGGAATTATAGACAGTATTGTGGAAACGGTAAAGAGCGCGGGTTCGCGCCCCTGCCCTCCCGTATACGTCGGGGTTGGAATAGGCGGAAGTTTCGACACCTGCGCGTTTCTTGCAAAAAAAGCTATTGCGCGCGACATAGGCACGCACAACGAACGCGCGGATATTGCCGAAATCGAGAAAACCGCACTTGAAAGAATTAACGCCCTTAATATAGGCTGTCAGGGCTTCCACGGCGACACTACGGCTTTGGGTGTGAGCTGTGAATGGGCTCCCACTCACATTGCGGGGCTGCCTGTTGCGGTAAATATTCAGTGCCACTGCGTACGCTGTGAAAAGGAGATTATATGATAAACCTTACTCTCCCCTTGGATAAAGGTACGGTAAAGTCGCTTAAAGCGGGCGACAGCGTTATGCTTAACGGAACTATCCTCACCGCGCGCGACTGCGCACATAAGAGAATTGTAGAGCTTATAAAAAGCGGAAAGCCCCTGCCTTTCTCTCTTAAGGACGCGGTGATATATTACGCAGGCCCCTGCCCTGCAAAGCCCGATACGGCTTCGGGAAGCTGCGGTCCTACGACCTCGGCGAGAATGGACTCTTTTGCTCCCACCCTTTTAAATTTGGGCTTGGGCGCAATTATCGGCAAAGGCGAAATGTCTAACGAGGTACGCGAAGCAATAAAGAAAAACTGCTCGGTCTACTTTGCCGCGATTGGCGGCGCTGGTGCGTTTTACGGCAACGCTATAAAGAAGAGCGAGTGCATAGCTTTTGCCGACCTTTTGTCCGAAGCAGTATATAAACTCGAAGTTGAAAACTTCCCCGCGGTAGTTGCGTTCGACTGCCACGGCGGAAGCATATACTAAACCGCGTTAAAAAAGTTGACAATAATTTTTACAAAGGTTATAATCTTATTAATTTTAAAGGCAATGACTGGGACAGACGTTTCTTTACACCCTTTTCAGAGAGAGAAATCCACCGGCTGAAAGGTTTCTTAAAGGATTGAGACGGTATTCACCCACGAGCCGACGGGCGAAAGTTTTTACGAGTAGTCCGCTCCGCTTCTCCTGCGTTACGGATAATTAAGGCGGCGTTATATGCCGTGAAATCAGGTGGTACCGCGAACAATTCGCCCTGTGTTTACAGGGCGGTTTTTTTATTTTAAAAATTAAAGTCGGAGTAAATAATATGGAATTAAACGAAAAAATCAAAAACATCAAGGAGAAAATCGAGTCCGCAGTAAAAGACATTAAGTCAAGCAAAAAACTGCAGGAAATCAAAATGAAATTCCTCGGAAAGTCGGGAGAAATTTCAGAGCTACTTAAAAACATGCGCGACGTTCCGCCCGAGCAGAGGCCGAGCTTCGGCAAGCTTTTAAACACTTTGAGGCAAGAGACGGAAGAAAAGTTTGATGCTTTGGAAGGAAGCATTAAAAAGATAGAGCTGAAAAAGAGATATTCCGATGAAAAGATAGACGTAACTATCCCCGGAAAAGTATCGCAGGACGGCGCCTTCCATCCCAACACTCTTATAAGAAACGAGCTTGTTTCTATTTTTGCGGGAATGGGATTCGAGATTTTCGAGGGGCCCGAAATAGAAAACGACTACTACAACTTTACCGCGCTCAATACGCCCAAGGATCACCCTGCGCGAGATATGCAGGATACCTTCTACCTCTCGAACGATTTACTTTTGCGCACGCAGACTTCGGCGGGTCAGATAAGGGTTATGGAAAATAAAAAGCCACCCATTAAAATTCTTTGCCCAGGAAAGGTTTACAGAAGCGACGACGACGCGACCCACTCCCCTATGTTCTCGCAGATGGAAGGGCTTGTCGTGGACAAGGGTATTACCCTTTGCGACTTAAAG
>JAIDRX010000117.1 GCA_029061495.1 Clostridia bacterium | reverse complement strand
CTTTTTGTACGTTCAAGCCGCACTTAACAAAACACTCGGCGTATTTTTTTAATCTTTCCTGCTGCATAATAAGTTCCCTTTAAGTTTTTTACAATTATAACACTTATCAGTCGCTTTCGGCAAGAAAAATTTACGCATCGAGTTCAAAAATCAAATCCATTTCTATTATTTTGCCGCTCGGTCCCTGCAACGTCGGGAAGTATCCTTTGTAAGAATACCCCTTTGAAGCGTATTCCTCTATTACCCTTCTGTGTTCTGAAAGCGTTGCATTTGCAACGGGGTTATTTTTTACTTTAACTGCAACAAACTCATACTTTTTCATAATTTATCTCCTATTTCTTTTTATTTTTAATTACTACAATTGCAATATAAGCAGCAAGAAGAACGGCGCACGCGCCTAAAATTATTCCGTACATTGCGCCGAGCGGAATTTTATTCCCGAACACGTACAAATTAGCGTCGAAAGAGTCCTTTATCATTTCTGCATTTTCATACGGTACTCCTGCTTTTATAAGCGCGTCAATATATCCGCCCATATAATGGTTGCGCATTATTCCTACGCAATAAGTTCCGGGAAGCAAGCCTAAAAAGTTTTGCAAGCCTTTAGAGAAACTTGAAATGGGCATATACGCACCGCATATAAACCCGTACATTGCCGAAATAAGCGCGACAACAGCCGACAGTCCACCATGCGTAGAAACAAAACTTTCCGCTACTCCTGCAAGCAGCGTTCCAAAAAGAATAGCGCATACACAGTCAACTATAATCATGAACACGTCGCCAACGGTAATATACCAACCCACTGCCGCAAGATATATATGCCCTATAAGCATAACGCACATCATAACTATAAAAGTTACAAAAAAGTTTGATATAAAATAGCTTAATGAAATAGTCGTTCCCTTTATGGGAGAAACTTTAAAGTCTGTTATAGCCGAGTGAATTTTATCGTCAATCATTATAACGTTTGAGCAGAACGCAACCGTAACGGCGCTTACACTTAAAATTGACGACATTAACCACGCACCCGCAACACCCTCTATTATCCTCTTGTTTACAGAAAAACCTTCCGGGAAGCCTGCGGAAAATCCTTCAATATAAACGTTGCGCAAAAACGTTACGAATAATATGAGCAATATTAGCGGCGTAATTAAAGACATAAAAAACGTAACCTTATCTTTAAAATAGCATTTTATATTTCTTTTAACCAATGAAATTAATTTTTTACATTCGTTCATATTACACGTCCTTTAAGTCTTTACCCGTAACTTTCAAAAATACGTTGTCCATATTGCCTTTTACCACCTCGAAATCGTCGAAAAGTTTAGGTTTTTCTTTAAAAAACTTTGCAACTTCCGAAGTGCTTTTAAGCTCAACTTCTGTATAATCATTCCCGGCTGTTACCGGATATCCCTTGTCGGAAAAGTACTTTTCGGCTTCCTCGCGGTTATTATAAAATTTAATAAAGTCGCTTGCGTATTTATTTTTCAGCTCGTGCGGCGTTCCTTCCGCCGCTTTTTTACCGCTGTCCAAAATTACAACGTAATCGGCAACAGCGGCTTCCTCCATGTAGTGCGTAGTTAAAAATACCGTAAGCCCGTTTTCCTTTCTTAGCTTATCAACGACGTTCCAGACAGTAATTCTCGTCTTCGGGTCAAGCCCCGTAGTCGGTTCGTCCAGAATTAAAAGCTGCGGTTTATGAATGAGCGCGCGCGCTATATCAATGCGCCTTTTCTGTCCGCCGGATAGCTTTGCAAGCGGCCGCTTTAAAATATCTTTTAAATCAAGAAGCTCACACATTTCATCAAGCCTCGATTTAAACTCCGCGCCGAAAATACCGTACAAATTGGCGCGATATTTTAAATTTTCATATACTGTAAGCCTTTTATCGAGTACGGAATTTTGAAATACTATACCTATTTTACTTTTAACCACTTCGGAATGGCTGTCAATATCGTACCCGCAAACTTTTACGTTTCCGCCGTCCTTACTTAAAACGCCGCTGATTATGTTAATCGTTGTAGATTTACCCGCGCCGTTCACACCTAAAAATGCGAAAAGCTCGCCCTCTTTTACGCTGAACGAAATATCGTCTACCGCCTTAACATCTTTAAACGATTTTTTAAGGTTTTCAATTTCTATTATCATTTATTTTCTCCTTTACCTCCGTTTGTGAGTCCGCGGAACACGTCAGTTACCATATTACTTACCGTATCCCAGTCCCAGTCTAAAAATTCTGTGGCGTACATCGTAGCTATGCCGTGCACGAACAGCCACATTTCTGTGTGAAGCTTGTACGACTCTTCCTTATAAAGTCCGTAGTTTTTCATTATTACGAAAATTGACTTATCGAAGCTGTCGTCCCCCCAAAGCTCGCGCACACCTTCGTGCATAAGCAGGGTTTTAAACATTTGCTTCTCTTCTTTGGCAAAACGGATATACCCCATACCTATAGCCTTATATTCGGGATATTTGCCCGAAGCTATTTCCTGCTCGATAAATTTATTGAAAGCGGCTATCCCCATAGAGATTATCTCTTTTTTTATTTCGTCCGCTCCGCTGAAAGATAGGTATATCGGCTGGGTTGAACATTTACACTTTTCTGCAAGCGTGCGCATGTTGAGCGAGTCCATACCCTCGCTCCTCACTATTTCATAAGCCGCTTGTAAAATTGCTTCTTTTGTTATTTGCTTTTTAGCCGACATATCTTACCATAAATAACATTTGTTATTAATAACAAATGTTATTATATCATTGGTTTTACCGCTTGTCAAGGCTACAAATATAAAATTATTAGGGATTTTCCCTAACGTCAAGAATTTTTAAAAAATTTTACTATAATGTAAGTATGAAAATCTTTCAGGAACGATTAAAAGAACTAAGAAAAAGCAAACACATAAGTCAAAAGGAGCTTGCAGACATTTTATTTACCAGCAATAGCTGTATTTGCAATTGGGAATGCGGTCGGCATTACCCCGACCTTGACACGGTTGCCGCCATTGCCTCCTACTTTGACGTAACATCCGATTATTTATTGGGGCTTGAAGACGAAACCGGCTCTAAAATTAAATATATCATATAAAAAATACCCATCGTTAATGAGGGGTATTTTTTTGAATTTAAGCACAAGTTGTGCTTTTAGATAAAATAACTTTATGAAACATTTTGTCCATATCTTTCATACATTCGCCTACGTATTTAACCCTTTTGCTATCCGTTATTAAACGTTTAAAATTTTTATTTTCCGCTCCGTGTTCTATCCAATAATCTATAACCTTTGCAAGGCTTTTAGGGTCTCTGTTGTTATACACGCACTTTTTATCTGAAACAAACTCTTTCGTAGCACTTAAGTCTGAATCTGAAACAATAGTAAGCTTTCCGCATTTTATAGCTTCAAGGCAGGCTATTCCCTCAAGCTCGATTTCGGCGGTATGAACGTATAAGTCGCTGTAATTAATCATATTTACAACTTCGTCCCTTGACAGCGGCCCAAACTTCGGTGCAACGGGCAAATTTTTACTCAAACGTTTATAATACTTTTCCTTTGCCCCCTGCCCCGCCAAGATTAACTGAATTTTATCGCTGTATTTTGAAAATTTAATTGCTTTAATAAGCGTGTCCTGCGACTTTTCGCGTGAATATCTACCGGTATTGCTAATAATAATTTTATCGGACATTCCGTCGGGTTTTTCAGTTATATGAGGCGTAACGTACTCATGCACGCCGTTAGAAATAACGTATCCGTTCGTACTTTTGCCTATTGCTTTTTCAAAAACGTCTTTGATAAATTGCGTAGGATAATGTATTGCGTCCATCTTGCTGTAAAAGCTGCTATAAAGGCGCTTGTAAATCAACTTTTGTAAAAACGTAATTTTATTAAGTTTAAGATGGGCTGTTATATTCTCCGCCTGAAGGTGAAAGCCTGCCGTAATTGGAATATTATTCTCTTTAGCGTATTTTGCCGCATATCTGCCAAGCGCAAACGGCATTATACAATGGATATACTCAACTCCACTCAAAGCTTCGTCCATAGTTTTTTTATCGCACTTTGCAAGCGTTACCCCTACGCTGTCAATGTATGCATCAAGCGGCTTTCCTAATTTTAAAGTCGGTAAAACAAAGTACCCTTCTTCTCCCTTTTTACTTTGGTCGGCGCAAATAATTTTTACGTCGTTACCGCTCGCCTTTAAATGCTCATACAAGTTTTTTGTTACCACCGCCGTTCCGTTGTTGCCTTTACCCAAAACGTCGCACACAATTGCAATTTTCATTTTTATTTTCTCCTTTTGCATTCATATTGCGTATTGTGTATAATTTGATTATGAACAATTTAGTGGAAAATTAATATCTTAAGCGACAATGGCTAAACTCTCAAACAAGAACATAAAATAATAAAGCGCACGCCTTCCGCGTGCGCTTTATTATAAAAATAGCCACGACGGTAAGCATTTACCGTCGTGGCTTTGGCGCAGAGAAGAGGATTTGAACCTCCGGACGAGTTCCCCCGTCACACGATTTCCAATCGTGCGCCTTAAACCGCTCAGCCATCTCTGCATATTGCCGCTCGGCATATTTCAGCCGAGCAGTATTATCATATTAAATTAAACAAAAAAAATCAAGCGTTTTTGCCCTTTATAATTAACTGCGCATATTTTTTTGCGATATTTACACCGCACACTTTTTCCGCTTCTGCAAAAAACGCGTTAGAATTAACCTCGCAAACGTACCTTTTACCATCGTTATCTAAAAGAATATCTATTCCGCAATAGTCGAGATTTAGTATCCGCGCAACCTTTTCGCATAAGTCTTTCAATGGCGTATCAGC
>JAIDRX010000116.1 GCA_029061495.1 Clostridia bacterium | reverse complement strand
TTTATCATCTGTATTGACGTAAATATAATTGAAAATGTGAACGGGAAAAATTGAAATTAAGAATCCGACAGCAGCCAGATAAATCATCGCTTCATTCACAATTTTATTATTTGTAACAGTAAGTTAAAATATACAAAGAAGCGGACGGCTGAATTCCGTCCGCTTTTTATATTGTAATATTTAATCTATCTTTATAACGTCGTCGTCGGGTTTGATAAAGTCGGGAAGTTCATATCCGTCCTCGGTAACAATGGGCTTTTCTTCCTCGGGCTTAGCCTTAATTGCCGCCGGCTCGGTACTTTCAACGTATTCGTCCTTGCGGTACAGGTAATTTCCGTCCTCCTCGTCGTCTGTGAGAAGCGAGCTATTAAGCTCTGCAATCTGTGCCATAAGCTCGTCGTAGTCGGGAAGCTCGTCAATTGAGTTAAGCTTAAACCTCTTTAAAAAATTATCCGTAGTTGCGTAAAGTATGGGTTTACCTACGGCGTCCTTTCTGCCGCAAGGCACTATCATTTCAAGCTCTAACAAAGTATGTATTGCATAGTCGCAGCTTACCTGCCTTATTTCTTCAAGCTCTGGTTTGGTTATAGGCTGTTTATATGCGATAATTGCCGCACATTCTAGTATGGTTTTTGTAAATTCTTTTTCCTTTATAGGCGTAAGAACTTCAGACACCGGCTGTTTGTATGCGGGATTAGAAGCAAACTGCAGTTTACCGTTGAATGTTAAAAGGTGAATACCGTTTTCGCCGCTGTACTTTTCTTTAAGCTCGCTTATGCACGCATTTGCCTCTTTAACCGTACAGCCGAGCTTCTCCACAATATATTTTACGGGCACAGCCTCGCCGGAAGCAAAAATTACCGCCTCAATTATATTCGTCAAATTGTTCACTTGATACTTCCTCTAAGTCCCAATTGGGGTTAAGTTTAATATTTATCTCGCCGAAGGAGCTTACCTGTGTAACCATAATAAACTGGTGTTTAAGCATCTCCAAAAGCGCCTGAAAAGTCGTTATAATCTCACTGCGCGAAAAAGTTGTAAAAAGACTTTCGAACGACACCTCTTGCTTTTCAATAAGTTTTTCCCTAATAAAAGAAACTTTTTCCTCTACGGTGTAAACGTCTTTGGGAATTTCTTTTATCTTTTCTTTTTCACGCTGTAAGCTTTCGTTGCGGAGCATTAAGCCGGCAAACGCTTCTAAAAGCGCATGAACGTTGAAGTCCTTATAAACTATTTTAACTTTACTGAAATCGCGGTCGGGATCCTTAAAATAGTAGCCTATCGTTTCAAGATCTTTAAGCTTGGGAGTTTCAACTTTTATAAGCTCATACTCGCGCTGTTTAAGCTGCTCGATAAGTTCGCGCTGGGCTTCCTCTGCGCCTCCCATCTCTTCACCCGCGACTTCAACAGCGGGAACCATACTTTTCGATTTTATGTATATTATCTGAGCGGCAAGCGCAAGATACTCGCTCTCCTTATCCACGTCTCGGCGCGGCTGAGTCTTCATGTATTCGATGTAGTCCAAAAACTGTTCGGTAACCTTTGAAACGAACACGTCCTCGATTTTTATCTGCGCAATGTTAATAAGGTGCAAAAGTAAATCAAGCGGCCCTTCAAAGTCATCGAGAACGGTAGTGTAATCTACGACCGATTCAAATTTTTCGTAATCTTTTTCCGTTATCATTTTATAATATTATCCAATTCCATAAAGCCTTTATTGGCCAACCGATAATGTTAGTTGCAAATTTTCTGAAATATCCGAAAATATCAAAGTATTGAACGTACGGCAAATCGGTATACAGCATAAGTAAATAGCATATATAGCTTTCTACTATAAGAAAAATAAGTATGTATCTGCCGTACTTTTGTAAAAATCTGCGTAAAGGGTTTGTTTCCTTTGTTATAGATTCAACAACTCTGAATCCGTCCAAAGGATAAAAAGGCAATATGTTAAACACTATTATAGACAAACCATACGCAAAAGTCAGATAAAATATATTTTTAAAAAATTCAATAAGATAAGCTACCGACTCGCTGTTTGTTACAACATATTTACCGATAATTAACCATACGGGATATACGATAAACGCTATAATGTAGTTTGTAACGACGCCGGCTATTGCAGTTGTGAAAAGTCCTTTTCTGTACTTTCTGAAATTAGCGGAATTTATAGGAACAGGTTTCGCCCAGCCGAAGCCTGTCAAAACGCATAATATAAATCCGACTGGCGACAGGTGTTTAAAAGGGTTTAAAGTCAATCTGCCCTGCAACTTCGCTGTCATATCGCCGTTTTTATAGGCTATCAATGCGTGAGCAAATTCGTGCGGAATAAGCACTAACAGCATGGCGATTATCGACGCGGCGTAATATACTAACTCATTCATTATTTAAGCCTATCGGGCAAAACGTCGTGCCTTACCAAATCTTCATAATTTTGCGGTTTGATTATGTATTCAGCCTTTCCGTCATTTACAAGAACGGCCGCAGGTATAAAGTTTCTGTTATAATTACTTGCCATAGAATAATTATATGCACCCGTTGATAGCACCGCCATTATATCACCGCTTTCCGCCTTAGGCAGCGGAACGTCAACGGCAATCAAATCGCCGCTTTCACAGCACTTACCAGCAACCGAAACCTTTTCAGTACACTCCTCGTTTGCTCTGTTGGCAAGCAACACTGTATATTTTGACTGGTACAGCGCATACCTGGGGTTGTCGAACATACCGCCGTCAATAGCAACGTACTTTCTTATTCCGGGGATTTCCTTAATTGCTCCGACGGTGTAAAGCGTTACCCCCGCCTCGCCTATAATAGAGCGTCCGGGTTCTATTACGAGGAACGGCTCATTAATAGAGTGCTCCGCGGCTTTTGCCTTAACCGCATTTATAACGCATTGTAAATACTCGGCATAGTCCGAAAGTTTAAGCTTGGGGTCTTCGTTATTGTACCAAATACCGAAGCCGCCGCCAAGGTTAAGCACTTCCGCCTCAAAACCTGTTTTGTTTTTAATTTGCGAAATAAAGTCCATAACCTTATTCGCCGCAAGCACGAAAGACTGTTTTTCAAAAATCTGCGACCCTATATGGCAGTGATAACCCTTTAAATTAAGATTACTTTTTGTCAAAACGTGCGAAGTCATTTCCTCCGCCGCTCCGTCAGATACGGAAAAACCGAATTTGCTGTCCGTTCTTGCAGTCTGTACGAAAGCGTGCGTATGCGCTTCAATACCGGGGTTAATGCGGATAAGAACGTTTTGTTTAACTTTTCTTTGCTTTGCAAGGTTGTTTAAAATATCGGCTTCACGGAAAGAGTCAACTACAATAGTGCCGACCTTGCAGTCAAGCGCGTATTCGAGTTCGCGTTCAAGCTTATTGTTTCCGTGCATGTAGATTTTTTTCGCAGGGAAACCCGCTTTAACCGCAGTGTACAACTCTCCTCCAGAAACAACGTCAACGCCGATACCTTCCTGATTTGCTATCGCGTAAATTGCAGTACACGAAAAAGCTTTGGAAGCATACAGAACAAGTCCGTTGCCGCCGTATTCTTTATTAATAGTATCTCTGTAAACGCGCATCATATTGCGGATATGTACTTCGTCAAAGACGTACAAGGGCGTACCGAATTTTGCGGCCAAGTCCAATGAGTCGGCGCCTCCGATTTCAAGATGTCCCTTTGAGTTTACTTTTAACGTATCTCTTTCGTTCATTAAAAACCTCAAAACAATATACATTTATTTTATCAAAGCCGAGAAAATTAGTCAAACGAATTGCCTTGCAATATTGTCCGTAAAAAAATTTTGACGGCCGCAATTTTGCGACCGCCTTTAGCTTATATTTACATTTTAGAGAGCCCAATTTTCGGAAATATTCCTGAAATTGTCTCCGAATCCCGCCTTTTTTACCTCTTCGGCAGATACAACGTTTACCGTATCGTACAGAACGCCGTTTTTATAAACTTCAATAAGTCCGACGGGCTGCCCCTTGGCAACAGGCGCTTTTACTTTGTACGCTATTACTTTATGTGTAACGTCGGGAGCTTCGTTAGCCGCAGAGAAAACGTAGCAGTTTCTTTCGGGACAAACGGCAAAGCTGTTTTTTTGTCCTCCGCTTACAGCAAACTCATCGTTTAAAGTTACGTCTTTATCCAAAACGATTTTATTTTTATAATTGGCAAAACCGTAGTTGAACATATTTATCGTGGAAGCAAATCTGTTATCACTGCTATCCGCACCGAGCACTACGGAAATTAAACGCATATTATCCTTCTTGGCGGTTGCGGCAAGGCAGAAACCCGCTTCGTTTGTAAAGCCAGTTTTACCGCCGTCGCAAAGCGAATACTTTCTCAAAAGCTTATTGGTATTGGTCATAGAAGTCGTTCTGTTATCGGGGTGAACGAAATCTTCAAGCCAAATTTTACTGTAATTGAAATAGTTTTCATAATTTAATAAATTTCTGAACATCAACGCAACGTCGTGCGCACACGAGTATTGCGTAGGTTTGGG
>JAIDRX010000115.1 GCA_029061495.1 Clostridia bacterium | reverse complement strand
GCGTTAAGCCGCGCGCCCTTTTAAATTGCTTTACAATTTATTTTCAAAGCTGTATAATTTAGCATATGAAAACGGCTGACGCATGGCAGGACTACAAAATAATAGCCACGGGCAACGGAATGAAGCTTGAAAACTGGAACGGCGTAATTCTGCTCCGCCCCGACCCCCAGGTTATCTGGAAGGGGGACGATTTAGCCGCGCGCGGAGGAATACACGCCGTGTACCGCCGCAGTGAAAAGGGCGGCGGAAGCTGGGAGATAAGAAAGCAGTTCCCTGCGGAGTGGAATATATCTTACCGCGATTTGAAGTTTAAAGTTAAACCCATGGGATTTAAGCACACGGGGCTTTTCCCCGAGCAGGCGGTAAACTGGGACGCGATGCGTGCGTTGATTTCAAAGGCGAAGGAAGCCGACCCCGAAAGACAGATTAAGGTTTTAAACCTTTTCGCCTACACGGGAGGCGCCTCGGTTGCGTGCGCAAAAGCAGGGGCATACGTTACCCACATTGACGCGGCTAAGGGAATGGTCGAGCGCGCGGGCGAAAATGCAAGGCTTTCGGGCGTGGACGGCGGTATACGCTATATCGTTGACGACTGTATGAAGTTCGTTGCGCGCGAGATACGCCGGGGGAATAAGTACGACGCAATAATTATGGATCCGCCCAGCTACGGCAGAGGTCCCGGCGGCGAGATGTGGAAGATAGAGGAAAACTTATTCGACTTCGTTTTAAACTGCGCAAAGCTGCTTGCGGACAAGCCCTTGTTCTTTTTGATAAACAGCTACACGACGGGTTTACAGCCCGCGGTGCTTAAAAATATTTTAACGCTTGCGCTCAAAGATTTTAAAGGCGAAGTAGAGGCGTATGAAGTGGGTATTCCCACGGAAGAGGGAATAGCCTTGCCTTGCGGCGCCAGCGGGTTATTTAAAGCTCACGAAATTTAAGACGTTCGATGATGTCTTAAATTTCCGTGTTTGAGGGCTGCTCGCCCTCTGCCCGCAATAAATACGGGCACACGGTTATATAATTGCGGGCATTCACCTCGGTGAGCCGCAGGTATGCGCAAATCGGGTGCGCTTGCAAAAAACGTGGTTTTTGCAAGCGCGGTTAATTAAATAATTTTAAAGTGTAAAATTTATGGATACTAACGAGCTTGTAATTTTATTCGAGGATAACCATATAATTGTAGTTTTAAAGCCGCAGATGGTTGCGTGCTGTCCCGACGAGAGCGGCGACGATAATCTTTTGGACTGCGTAAAGAGGTATATAAAAACTACCTACAATAAACCGGGCAACGCATTTGTTGGGCTTGTGCACAGGCTTGACAGACCGACGGGCGGAGTTATGGTTTTTGCAAAAACCTCTAAGGCGGCGGCAAGG
>JAIDRX010000114.1 GCA_029061495.1 Clostridia bacterium | reverse complement strand
CTTATGCTTGCCCCCGGACTTAAAACCGGGCTCAATTTAAAGGTTGATAACGCAAAGGAAGTAGGTGCGGACAGAGTAGTCAACAACGTTGCCGCAGTAAAAAAATACGGTGCGCCGTTAGTAATCGTTGACTTTGGAACGGCAACTACATTCAATGTAATCGATGCAAAAGGCGAGTTTATCGGCGGAGTAATTGCCCCTGGTATTAAGGGCTCGCTTGACAGCTTGGTAAACGGTACGGCGAAACTTCCTAGAGTAGAGATAGAACGCCCTAATTCGGTAATTGGCAAAAATACGGTTACCAATATGCAGTCGGGTATTGTATTCGGCTTTGCGGGACTTGTTGAATATATCGTCAAAAAAATAAAGCGCGAAATAAAGTGCGATAACGTCAAGACGGTAGCGACAGGCGGTTTTTCCGAAGTTATCGCAAAAGAAATAAACTGTATAGATTACGTTGATAAACTTCTTACACTTGAAGGTTTGAAATATCTGTATGAACTAAATAGCACGGAGGCTTAAATGAAAAAGGTAGGCGTAGCAATTCTCGGTTTGGGAGTGGTCGGCGGAGGAACTTATAAAATCCTTGACGAACACAGAGAGTTTTATAAAAAAATTCATAACGTAGATATAGTTGTTGAAAGCGTTCTTGAACTCAGAAAAGAGCGCGCTCTTGCACTCGGAATTGCGGAAAATAAAATCGCTTCAAATATTGCGGAAATCTGCTCTAATCCCGAAGTGGATATTGTTGTGGAAGTTATAGGTGGAGTAGAGCCTGCAAAAACTTTCGTGCTTGCGGCGCTGAATGCGGGTAAATCTGTCGTAACTTCAAACAAAGAGCTTTTCTGTAAATACAGCCACGAGCTTGAAAAAGCCGCAAAAAAGAACAATTGCGGACTGTTTTACGAGGCAAGCTGTGTAGGCGGCGTTCCCGTAATCAGGGCGCTTTTGGACAACCTTCAGGGCAATAAAATATTGTCTATGATGGGCATAATAAACGGCACGACCAATTACATTTTAACCAAAATGTCAAACGGCGGAGCTTCCTACGACGAAGTTTTGAAGGAAGCGCAAAAGCTCGGTTATGCCGAGGCTAACCCGACTGCGGACGTTGAAGGATTTGACGCCGCGTACAAGCTTTCTATTTTGTCAAGCATGTCATTCCACACGAAAATTCCGTTCTCAAAGGTTTACCGCGAAGGTATAACGGACATTTCCGCCGAGGATATCCAATACGGAAAGCAGCTAGGTTATGCTTTAAAGCTTTTGGCTATCGGTAAAAATTCCGACAGCGGAATAGAGGTTCGCGTTCATCCCACGTTTGTAAAATTGTCGCATCCGCTTGCAAGCGTCAATGACAGCTACAATGCGGTTTACGTTACCGGCGACAGCGTTGAGGACGTTATGCTGTACGGCCGAGGTGCCGGTGCGCTTCCTACGGGCAGTGCTATCGTCGGCGATATAATTTATTGTGCAACCCACAATAATTTTAATTATTCTACTTTTAAGAATACCGAAAACGCAGACCCTTCCGTAAAGTTTGTAACCAATTTCGAAAGCGCGTATTATATCCGTTTTGACGCGCAGGACAAGGCGGGGGTACTTTCAAAGGTGTCGTCTGTTCTCAGTAAACACGATATCAGCGTGGCGCAGGTAATTCAGGAAGACGGCAAGAAAAACGGCGCAGTTCCGCTTATTCTTGTAACTCACTTAACGCGTGAAAATAACGTCAAAAAGGCCGTTGACGAAATCAACGCAAACGGCGGTTTTGCGAAAGTCGCTTCGGTTATCAGGGTTGTTTCTTAACGGCTGAGTTAATA
>JAIDRX010000113.1 GCA_029061495.1 Clostridia bacterium | reverse complement strand
TCTATCTTTCTTTTGGTTGTTTTAGTTCTTTTTTTTGTTTTTTAAAAATATTCATTCAGCGGGGGGGCCCCCCCCCGCCCCCCCCCCGCCCCCCCCCTTTAAGGTTACGGTATCAGTTTACGGACATATGCGCAAGCGTTTCTATAATAAGTTTTGATAAAAGCTTAATATCCTGTTCGCTTACGTCGCTGTCCGCGTAGCTTGCTATAATTTCCTCCGCGCGCGTTGCTCCGTTGCCCGTTACGTCGCACTCTAACACTCTGGCTACGGCCTTTGCCGCCGCCGCAAGGTTAGTTTTGGGCACGTACCCCTCGATAAGGGTGGTAATAACTTTTTCCGTCGCCGATACTTCGGTTTTACCCTCGCGCACGAACTGTTCGTAAAGTACGTACATAAGGGTTGCCGCCGCCGCAACGGATAAGCCGTGTTCCAGAACGGAAGTGTAGTTATTTACAAGGTAATAAAAACTCATATTGCGGATCGCCGCATATATAGCGTAAAAAAGCGTACCTAAGCCGAAGGGCAAAAAGGTTATAAGCTTTTTTTTGACTTTTTTCAATATGGTTTTTTTAAGCACCTGAGTAATAACCGCAGTAAAAAGCGCAAGGATAATTATATCGATGCCGTAAAAGGTGAAAGTGTCGATAATCTGTATAATACTCATATTCTCCTCAAATTTTCGCGCCCCGACGCGGCGCGTCCTTCACCCGACGGTTATATATAACTTATCAAACGTACGTTTAAACGGTAATTGTTTGCATTTTCGCGCCTTTTATGGTAAAATTTTTTTATGAGAATGAGGAAGAAGGGCAACCTTGAAAACAGGCTTGAAAGTTGTGCGGATATTTTAACCGTAGCCGACCTTGCGGACAAAAACATGAGTACCGCGGCGGAGAAAAAGGACTATCTTGACTTTGAAAGCATTTTTAAAAATAATAATCCCGTCCGCCTTGAAATAGGCTGCGGCAAGGGCAAGTTCGTCTGCGAAACGGCGGTGTTAAACCCGGATATAAACTTTGTCGCGTGCGAAAAGGTCTCTAACGTGATTATAGACGCGTGCGAGAGGGTAAAGAGGGAAAATATAAAAAACGTCTACTTTTTAAACTGCGCCGCCGAAGTGCTTTTAAAGTACTTCAAGCCGCACTCTGTAGAGCAAATTTATTTAAACTTTTCAAACCCTCTGCCCAAGGAAGGGTACAAAAAACAGCGGCTTACGCACCCTAAATTTCTTGGGCTTTACCGCACCCTTTTAAAGGAGGGCGGTAAGGTTGTACAAAAGACGGACGATAAAAACTTTTTTGAGTTTTCGCTTGAAAGCTTTAAAGAGGCTGACTATAAAATTTTAAGCGTCTGCGAGGACTTGAAAAACTCCCCCGTGGAAGGGGACGTAGAAACGGAGCACGAAAGACTTTTCAAAATGCAGGGTAAACCAATTTACAGAATAGTTGCGGAGGTTTGAAATTGCTTTGGTTATGGATAACGCTCGGCGTAGTCGGCGGTGCCGCGCTTATAATACTTTTTATATGGTTTAACAACAGCTGTCTTAAAACGACAAAGTATAAAATAGAGGTGGAGGGCGTGCCGGAAAATTTAAGGATAGTTCACCTTTCCGACTTGCACGGCAAAAGTTTTTCACGCGGAAACGCAAGCTTAATAAAAAAAATCGTCGGGGCAAAACCCGACTTTATAGCTATAACGGGGGATATAATTCATAAGTACCGCCAAAAGGATAAGGACGTGGCGGTAGCCCTCGTAGCCTCGCTTAAAGAGGTTGCGCCCGTAATTTACTGCTCCGGCAACCACGAAATGCGCGGCATTGCCTACCGCTTTTTACGCAAAGACTTATCGGAAGCGGGGGCAACCGTCTTGGACGACTGCTCGGCGGATGTGTGCGGCTACTCCGTTACGGGGCTTAACTGCGCGTCTTTAAAAAACGACACTATATTTAAAATTACGCCCCAAAGCGATATAAAAATTCTGCTCGCGCACGAACCGCATTTTTTTGAAAAGTACGCAGAGGCTGGGTACGACCTTGTAATGTGCGGACATGCGCACGGCGGACAGTGGCGCATCCCCTTTACCGGCAGGGGCGTATACGCGCCCGGGCAGGGCTTTATGCCAAAGTATACGCAGGGCGTTCATAAAAAAGGCAAAACGCATATGGTAGTCTCGCGCGGGCTGGGCAATTCGAGATTTCCTTTGCGCCTTTTCAACCGCCCCGAACTCGTTATTATCGATATAAATGTTAAAAATTGACAAAATTTGTTAATTTTGCATAAAAATTCAAATTATTCATAAATATATACGAAAATACACAACTATAACCCTAAATTATACACAGTATTAGAATATTTTTTCAATTTTTAAGCGTTTTTCCTTGACAACGGCGCGGCGGGGTTATAAAATTATTACAATATATTAAAGGAGAAAAAATATGAAAAAGACACTTTTGGCAATTGTGCTGACTTTGGCTTTGGCAGTATCGTGTGCGTTCGGACTTGCGGCGTGCAAAGACGATAAGCCCGTAGTAGTTAAAGAAGGCAAAACGTCAATCGGCAATGTAACCACTGAGGCTACCAAGTACGATTTGGAAGGAACAGTAGGTAACTACTACACGCTTACCGCAACGGTAAACGATGAAGCTTGCATGGGCGTATACCTTGCAGTAGGTCCTCTTGCTCAGGGCTACGGCAGAATCGAACAGTTCGAGTACTATGAGGAAAACCTCACCGTTACCGTTTATGCTGCAGAAGAGACGGTTAGCAACGTAGTGCTTGTACTTGAAAAAGTAGACGCGCCCGTAGCTCCCGCTCCCGCAACCTACGAGGAGATAGAGCTTTCTACTACGGTTACCCCCGAGCTTGACGGTAATGGGTTTGTAACATATAAGCTTGTAATCGCAAAGGCAGGCACTTACGTTGTAAGCGGCGATATTAACCTCTTAGGAGATCTTGGACCCGATATCGCTATCGGTACCGCGATTGATGAAAACGGCGAGGTAACCAGTGTTGCTAATGAAGACGGCACAGCTATTAATCCTGTTGAAATCGATACCGAAACCGGATCTATGATTCTTGAAGCGGCTACGTACTACGTTACCGTTTACGCTGAAGATTCGTTTATGATAGCAATCGTTCCCGAATATGCGGGCACGATCAGCGTAGGTACTCCCGTAACTATCGATACGTTGTTAGATAAAGTTACTTATAAAATTAACGGTGAGACTGGCAAATACTACACGCTTACTGCAACTATCGGCAACGGTTCTGAACCTTGCGAGGAAGTAGAAATTTACTTAAGTTTCTTGACTCAGGGCAAAGGCAAACTTGAACAGTTTGAGTATGTTGTAGATGATGCCGACGGACATACAGCAGATGTTCTTGTATCGTTTAGGTCGCTTAAAACTGAAACTGTCGGTGAAGGCGTAAATGCACAAGTTGTTCCTGTTGAACTTGAAAACGTTGTCCTTAAGCTTGTTGAGGTTGAGGCTCCCGCAAAGGTAGAGTACCCCGTACTTACTTTAGGGCAGTCAACTACCGCTACCCTCCCCGGTGAATATGATCCTGCTATTTATGTGGTAACGATCACAGACGGTGGTGTTTATGTTCTTGACGGTATTGATCCTTTTGACTTTGCTATAGGCACTAAAATAGCTGAGGGGCAAGTGGACGGAATTGTTTGGTTCAGCGAAGAAGAAGGTCATACAAACGAAGTTACGCTTGAAGCAGGACAGTATTATGTAGCCGTATATACGGAGACAGCTTTCACTTTCGATAAATAAGCATAACTAATTGCAAAAAACAAAAAGTCCGCGGGGTAACCCGCGGACTTATTTTTATTCAATAAAAAACCCCTCCCGCACTTTAAGTGCGGGAGGGGTTATAAAATTTATTTAATCAATAATGCAAGCACGGCTTTAATGGTGTGCAGTTTGTTTTCACCCTGGTCTAAAACAACGCTGTTGTTACCGTCGATAACGGCTTCCGTAACCTCTATTCCGCGGGAGGCGGGCAGGGGGTGCATAAACAGCGCGTTGTGTTTAGCAAGCGACATAAGCGCGCCGTTCACCTGATAGGGCTTTAAAATTTCACGCTCTTTTTCGGTTACGGGCGAGTGGTAGTCGTAGCTGTCGGTATAAACGACGTCGGCGTTTTTAACGGCTTCCACGGGGTTGTCGGTAACGAAAATCTTTCCGTACTGTTCCGCGCGTAAAACGTGCTGTTTTTTAATTCCGAACTCGGGCGGAATTGCAACGGCAACTTCAAGTCCGCATTTAATTGCGCCCATTATCAAAGAGGCGGCGTTGTTTCCGCCCTTTCCGACGTACGCAATTTTCAGCCCTTCAAGCTTGCCCTTTTTCTCCCAGATAGTGAATAAGTCGCAAACCGCCTGCAAGGGGATATAGTCGTCGTTGGTGGAGTTTATAATAGATAAATCCGAGACAGCGCAATACTCGTCCAAATCTTTCTGCTCTATTCCGCGGGTTACGAGCGCGCCCACGCCGTAGCGCGAAATTATGTTTACTATGTCCTTGATATTTTCGCCCGCGCACATATCTTTTTTGCTGTACGGCAAATTAACGCACACGCCGCCGAGCTGTCTTATGCCTATTTCCAGAGCGGAGCGCGTCCTGAGCGAAGTATCGCCGAATAAAAGCGCCACGGTTACGCCCTGTAAAATGCGCGTATCCTCGTGGGCGATAAATTTCGCCTTCATTGCCTTGGTTGCGTACAAAAGCTCGAACAATTCCTCCGTAGAGTAGTCCGCAAGCTTTACCATATGTTTTTGGTTTATCCCGTAGGAGGGAGTGTATTTATTTATATCCATAATTCACCTTTTAATAATTATACCACGCCGCGGTCAACTTTTCAAGTTTTTTGCCTTACGGAATACGCACACCCGCAGTAGTCTTGTCTGTACAGGTTATGCTCCTTTGAAAGTTCGCAGCTTCTTAAATACCCTCCGCGTTTTTTA
The DNA here is from genome assembly GCA_029061495.1 of Clostridia bacterium. Taxonomy (GTDB): domain Bacteria; phylum Bacillota; class Clostridia; order Christensenellales; family Borkfalkiaceae; genus Coproplasma. The sequence continues at coordinate 12,767 of JAIDRX010000113.1, read as the reverse complement.
AAGTCGGAGTAAAGCCACTTTGCGTTTCCGCTTTGCAGACTTTCACCTATGGTGTTTATTAAGCTTGCATTTTTCAAAGGGCTTATAGTAAGGGTGGAGGTAAAAAAGTCGTAGCCTCCTTCGTTTGCAAGTAGAGCAGTCTTTTCAAGCCTTAGCTTAAAGCAGACTTCGCACCGCTTTCCGCCCTCGGGTTCTTTTTCAAACCCCTTAACGGCGGAGTAAAATTTTTCGCTTTCGTAGTCGCAGTCTGAAATATCCGCCCAGCCCGTTTCGTTAATAAAGCGTATAAGCTCGTCTTTGCGCCTTAAATACTCTTTATCCAAAATGTTTGGGTTATAAAAAAGCACCGTTATATTGAAGTAATCCTTCAGCTTTTCGAGGCAGGCGGAGGAGCAGGGCGCGCAACAGCAGTGTAAAAGAAGTTTTTTCTTTTCCGAAAGCTTTGCTATCTGTCCTTGCATTAACTTGTCATAGTTGGGTGCGTTCATATTTTAAGTTTACCACTTTTTTGCCGGTATTTCAACAAAAATAAAAATTTTTTAATTTCCGCCCTTTAAAGTTTGGTAAAATATTATTTTTATGGTATTATATAGAAAAGCTGAAAAACGGAGTTAATGATGGCAAGTTTAAAACTTAGCGGCGTGGACAAGGTTTACCCCTCGGGTACGATGGCGCTGTACGATATAAATTTAGAGACGCGCGATAAAGAATTTTTGGTTATCGTTGGAGGAGAGGAGAGCGGCAAGTCAACCCTTTTGAAGGTAATTGCGGGACTTGAAGACTCTTCCTCGGGCGAAATTTATATCGACGACAAGGAAGTAAGCGAGTTAGAGCCCAAGGACAGGGACATTGCAATGGTTTTCAGAAGCAACACTCTCTACCCCGCGCTGACCGTGTTCGACAATATGGGCTTCGGGTTGAAACTGAGGAAAGCCCCCAACGCATTGATAGAACAGCGCGTAAAGGCTGCGGCGAATATTCTGGGACTTAACGATATTCTGTTCCGCAAACCCAAGGCTTTGACCGCGGCGCAGAAACAGCGCGTAACCATAGGCAGGGCTATAGTAAGAGAGCCCAAGCTTTACCTTTTCGACGAGCCTCTGTCGGGTCTTGACGAAAAGTTGCAGGCGGAGATTTTAAACGTAATTATAAACTTGCAGGCAAGAATGGAAGGCACGTTTATCTACTGCACCAAAAACGTTGCCGAGGCTATGACGATAGGCACGCGTATACTCGTTCTTAAAAACGGCTTCGTTCAGCAGATAGACACCCCCGCAAACCTCTACGACTACCCCGCTAACGCGTACGTCGCGTTCACGCTGGGCGCGCCTACAATAAACTTTATAAACAAGGCGCAGGTAGTTAAAAAGGGCGGCAAGGTTTACGCAGCGTTGGACGGGTTCGAGGTTGAGCTTTCCGAAAAGGTTTTAAAGAGATTCGAAAAGCTTGACGAGTATACAGATACGGATAAGCGCGTAATAGTGGGAATCCGTCCCGAGGATATCCATACCGGTAAGACGGGTACTGAAGCCGTTTTGGGCAAGGTTGAAAGCGACGGAAACGCGTACTATGCGGAAGCCGAAGTAGGCGGCAAAACTTTAATTGTTACCACTGACGAAAAAGCGGAAAAGGGCGCAAAAACTAAACTCGATATCGATTTGGACAGAGTATACCTTTTCGACGCGGACACGAGGCTGACGCTCCTGGCGCGCGACGAGGGCTATAAAAAGACGGACTTTGCGGACGCGGATTACGTTCCTCTCGACTATAACGAGGAGGAGGAACTTAAAAAGAAGTTCAATCCCAAAAAGGACGACAAAAAGAAAAAGTTAAGATAAATTTACAAAAGCCGACCCCCGAAAATAAGGGGGTCGTTGCGTATAAAATTTAGCGCACGGTCAATAATTAAACGCATATGTGGGATATTATCTGGGACGCGGTAAAGGATACGCTTATTGTTCTGCCATTTCTTATCATTATTTACGTATTGATAGAATTTTTAGAACACCGCACAACATTTACGCGCAACCATAAAATTTTACAAGGAAATTTCGCTCCGCTGATAGGTTCGGCAACGGGGCTCGTTCCGCAGTGCGGTTTTTCGGTAATGGCGGCAAAGCTTTACGATAAAGGGCTTATCCGCACGGGTACGCTACTCGCGGTATTCCTTGCAACCTCGGACGAGGCGTTTATACTGCTGCTTTCAAACGGAAGATCCGCGGGCGCTATAATGCCGCTTGCGGTTATAAAGCTTTTGATAGGCGTGCTTTTCGGGTATTTGGTAAACTTTATTCTCTCAAACGAAAAGGTTTCGGAAGTTTGTACGCTGGACGAGGTTCCGTCAAATTTATGCTGTAACGGACACGACGGTAAAAGCGATTTAAAGGTGTTTATATTAGACCCCGTTCTGCACTCACTAAAAATCGCCTTTTACTTTTTAATAGTAAATTTAATCTGCGGCTGTATAATAGACGCGGTCGGGCAGGATAAAATAGCCGCCTCGATGATAGGCGGACAGTACTGGCAGCCGTTTATAACCTCGGCAATAGGGCTTATACCAAACTGCGCTTCGAGCGTAATTATTACTACCGCGTATATCGAGAGGGGAATAACCTTCGGCAGCTGCGTTGCGGGGCTTTGCTGTAACGCAGGACTCGGGCTTGTAATTCTTTTCAAAAACACTAAAAAGTTGAAAAGGAATATACTTTTCGTTCTGACTTTATATCTCGTTTCAGCGGTTGCGGGCATTGCCGTGAACTGCATAGAGGCGGTTTTACCGTTCGATTTCTATTTTTAAAATAGCGTAAAAATAAGTTGACTTATTATTTTGCGTTTGGTATAATTTGTAAGGTTATTAAGGTAACGCAAATTTTACGCGCAGGCGAGGGTGAGGTGAAAAGGAATGTCAACGATTAAAGTAGGCGAAAACGAGTCTGTTGAAAGCGCTTTAAGGCGCTTTAAGAGAAAGTGCTCGCGCGACGGAATCATAGGCGACTTGCGTAAGAAAGAGTTTTACGAATCTCCCGCCGTCAAGAGGCGCAAAAAGGCTGAGGCCGCAAGAAAGAGAAACAAAAATTAATTTTTGGGTCTGTCCGATGAAAAAATCGGACGGACCTTTTTCATTGGAAAATAAGTCGATATATGTAACAATTTGCCGCATTTTCTATTCTTTTAAAGAGGTTTGTTTATGGACGATTTAAAGCTTATGGCTCGCGCCGCAAAACAAAGGCTTAAAAACAATTTTTGGGAAGAATGCAGGAAAAATATTGACGAGGGCGCAACGCTTGCGCGCGTTAAGGGACTGAACGAAACCAAGGTGAAGTCGTCGCTTAAAGGCAGGGTCAAAAAAGAAATACACGGCGAAAAACAGGACGAGTTTTATTTAAAGGTCAAAGAGCTTTTGGAAAGCGAGGGCGAAGTTTCCGACGCTATCGGCAGGCTCACCGACAGGGAGTATTACGAAACTTTATCCTACGAGGAAAAGCAGAGGTACACCCTGCGCCTTTCCGCGCAGTATCTGCAGGCGCTTGAAAAGTACAAAAAGGAAAAGGACTTATTATAAATTCAATTCAAAGCGTGCGCAGCATATAAAAAGCCTCCTTAAACTCATTAAGGCGGCTTTTATATTTGTGTTTTGGTTCGCGCTGTGTTATAATTTTTATGATGGATACTTTGCTTGAAGAACTTAATTCCGAACAGATTAAACCCGTTTTACATACCGAGGGCGCGGTTCTGGTGCTCGCGGGCGCGGGAAGCGGAAAAACCCGCGTTTTAATTTCGCGTATAGCGCATATACTGTCCGAGGGGCTTGCCGACCTTTCGTCGATACTTGCAATAACGTTTACCAACAAGGCGGCGGACGAAATGAAGGAAAGGCTTTTATCCGTTACGGGGCAGTCCGCGGGCAAGTGGATTTGCACTATCCACTCCATGTGCGTAAAAATTTTAAGGCAGTTCGCGGAAAAGGCGGACCTTCGTCCCGACTTTTCAATTTACAGCGAAACCGAAAGAAACAACATTTTAAAGAGGGTTATTGCCGAGCTCGACTACGACGACGACAAAATTTTAAAGAGCGCAAAGTTCCATATAGCAAACGCTAAAACTAAGGGCTACGACCCCGACCAGTACGGAAGGCTCAACGCCGACGAGTTAAACATAGATAAATACGTAATAATTTACGACAAGTACGAGAGGCACCTGCAGGAGAACAACGCGCTCGACTTCGATGATTTGCTGTTGCAGACGCGAAGGCTACTTCGCCGCGATAAGGAAACGCTCGATTACCTTTCGGATAAGTTCAAGTATATTTTAGTGGACGAGTTTCAGGACACAAACGCGGTTCAGTACGATATAATAAAACTGCTTGCTTCAAAGCACGGAAATATATTTGCGGTTGGCGACGACGACCAGTCAATTTACGGCTGGCGAGGCGCGGAAATAAAAAACATAATGCGCTTCGATAAAGACTTCCCCGACGCGACTATGTACAAGTTAGAGCGCAACTACCGCTCCACAAAAAGCATTTTATCGCTTGCAAACGCTATAATTAAAAACAACACCTCGCGCCACGGTAAAACGCTTTGGACGGAAGCCGAGGACGGCGAAAGCCCCACATACTTCGAGGCGAACGAGGAGTCGGGCGAGGCTCTGTTTGCCGCGCGTATAATAAAGGAAGGGGTAGCGAGGGGAAAAAAGTTTTCAGACTACGCCGTGCTTATGCGCATAAACGCGCTCACACGCTCGTACGAGCAGGAGTTTGCAAACTGTGGAATACCTTTCAAGGTTTTCGGCGGCTTCCGCTTCTATGAGAGAAAAGAGATTAAGGACATCTTGGCATACTTAAGGCTTGTTGCAAACAGGTTTGACAGCGAGGCGGCGGAGCGGATTATAAACGTACCCAAACGCGGAATAGGAGACAAAACTTTAAAGGCTATGTACGAGTATGCGCAGGGGAATTTCCTTTCTCTTTTCGACGCGGCGCAATACTGCGACGAGCTTTCAATAACCAAGAGCGCGAAGCATAAACTCAAAGAGTTTTACTCGCTTATTAAGGAGCTTATAATATCCTCGCAGATAATGCCCGTAAATCAGCTTGTGCGCGAGGTAATAAACAAAAGCGAGCTTCGCATGGCTTATGACGATAAGACGGACGATGGCGATGCAAAGCTTTCCAACATTGACGGATTTATAGCTTCGGTTGACGACTTTTCGCGCCTAAACCCCAACGCAACTTTATCGGACTTTCTGCAACAGATTTCACTTTCTTCCGACACGGACAAGATAAACGACGGCAACTACGTTACCATTGCAACTATTCACTCGGTCAAGGGACTCGAATACCCCACCGTGTTTATCTGCGGATTAGAGGAGGGAATAATGCCCACTTCGCGCTCCATAGAAGAGGGGGGAGTAGAGGAAGAAAGACGGCTTATGTACGTTGCGATAACGCGTGCCGAAAAACAGCTTTATTTAACGCGCAGTCTCTCGCGTTATATGTACGGCAGTAAAGATTCAACTGCTAAATCGCGGTTTATAAACGAACTTTCAAAGGAATTGAAAATTCCCGTTATGCAAACTTATAACGCATATTCGGGGAGCTCGAGATACGGTTATAAAACCGACTATAATAGCGGTGAGCGGAGCTTCGGCAGGGCGCTGTATTCGGACGCGGACGGGTATGAAAGCGACTTCGCGCCTAAAAGCACGTTTAAACCCGCGTTTGCATCCTCCGCGCCCAAACCTAAGGCGGCGGAAGGCGACTGCAAGTATACTGTTGGCATGCGTGTGCGCCATCCCAAGTTCGGCATAGGTATGGTTATTGCGGTTAAAAACGGCAATACGGTTAATATAGCTTTTGAAGGTCAGGGAATAAAGGAGTTATCGGCACAGTTAGCTCCTTTGGAGATTATATAAATGGACAGAGTCAGAGAGTTAATCGACCAACTTAATAAATGGGCATACGAGTATTACGTTTTGGATAATCCGTCCGTACCCGACAGGGAGTACGACAGACTGTACGACGAGCTGCGCAAAATAGAGGACGAGACGGGCGTTATCGAGCCCGACAGCCCCACGCGCAGAGTAGGCGGCGAGCCTGTAAAAGCATTCGCTAGGCATACGCATATATCAAGGCTGTACAGTCTTGACAAGTCGGTATCTTACGACGAATTGGACGCGTTTTTCACGCGTATCAATAAGGTTGTTAAAAACCCAGAGTACACCGTGGAATACAAGTTTGACGGACTTACTATGTGCCTAACCTACGACAACGGCGAGTTCGTGCGCGCGACCACGCGCGGCAACGGAGTCGAGGGCGAGGACGTTACGGCGCAGTGCTTAACTATTAAAAGCTTCCCCCTTACCATAAAATATAAGGGGCTTTTGGAAGTTCAGGGCGAGGCGGTAATCAGACTTAGTGTTCTTGAAAATTACAACAAGACCGCAAAGGAACAGCTTAAAAACGCGCGCAACGCGGTTGCGGGTGCGATACGAAATTTAGACCCTAAAATCACCGCCGAAAGAAAGCCCGAAATTTTATTCTACAACGTAAACTATATGGGCGAGGGCTCGCTTAAAACCCAGGTCGAACACTTCGAGTTTTTAAAGGAACAGGGCTTCAAGGTTTACCCCTTCCTGCGCGTTTGTAAAAGCGCGGACGAGGCGAAATCGGCTATCGAGGAAATAGAGATAGAGCGCAAAAATATAGACGTTTTAACCGACGGCGCGGTCATAAAGCTTAACGACTGCACCGCGCGCGAGGGGCTGGGATATACCGACAAATTCCCCCGCTGGGCTATGGCTTACAAGTTCGAGGCGGAGGAGAGTATAACCACCGTAAAAGATGTTATCTGGCAGGTGGGTAGAACGGGTAAGCTTACCCCGCTTGCAATAGTCGAGCCCGTCGAGCTTGCGGGCGCTACGGTAAGAAAAGCCACTTTAAACAACTTCGGCGATTTAACTAAAAAGGACGTCAAGGTCGGGAGCAAGGTTTTAATCCGCCGCTCTAACGAGGTCATACCCGAAATTTTAAGCGCGGTAGAACACACCGAGGGTAGCGTTCCCGTACAGCTTCCCGAAACATGCCCCTATTGCGGAAGCGGCGTTGTTTCAAACGGCGCAAACATATTCTGCCCCAACAGACTCTGCCCCCCGAGAATAGTTGGTAAAATAGAGCATTTCGCCCAGAAGGACGCTATGGATATAGAGGGGCTGTCGGAGATGACTGCGGCGCAGCTTAATAAAGATTTGGGCGTTATAAACTGCTCGCAGCTGTACTCGCTCGATAAAGAACAGCTTTCAAAATTAGAGGGCTTTAAGGATAAAAAGATAAACAATCTGCTTTCTGCAATCGAGAACAGCAAGAGCGTATCTCTGGATAGGTTTTTGTTCGCGCTCGGAATAGACGGCGTGGGTAAGGTTGCGGCAAAGGATCTGGCAAGGCGGTTCGGCTCGGTTGAGGCTTTGAAAAGCGCAACGGTTGAAGAGCTTATCGCGCTTGAAAACGTCGGTGAAATTACCGCCGTCGCGATAGTAAACTGGTTTAAAGACTCCGACAACGCCGCGGAGGTTGAAAGACTTCTGACCGCGGGAGTCGCTCCGCAAAGCCCTAAAAAGGCGAATACTTCGGGCGCGTTTTCGGGGCAGTTTGTAGTGCTTACGGGCACGCTTTCGGAGTTCAAACGTTCTGACGCGCAAAAGCTTATCGAGCAGAACGGCGGCGAGTGCCAAAGCTCGGTTACGGCAAAGACCACCCTCGTCATTGCGGGGGAGGCGGCAGGCTCTAAACTGGATAAAGCAAAAAAATTAGGCATAACGGTAATAGACGAGGCTCAGTTTAAAAGCATGCTTGAAAAATAATTTTCAAGGGGGATATTATGAGTTTTAAACGCAAAATATTTTTGATAATTTTATGTGTTGCGTGCGCGGCTTGTGCGGTTGCACTTTCGGCTTGTTCAAGCTGCACACGGAACGAGGACGAGATAAGCTATAAATTAAACTCCGATAAAAAGAGTTATTGCGTATCTTACGTCGGCAAAAATCTTTCAAACGTACAAATTCAGTCAACTTACAAGGGCAAGCCTGTAACGCGAATTGCGGACGGTGCTTTCCACAGGCGGTACGGTTTTATGGCGCCGAGACCCCACTTTTATATAACTTTGACTCTGCCCGTATCGGTTACGCAGATAGACGACGGAGCTTTTGAAGAGAGCAACAACACAATTTATGATATTTTCTATCTCGGCACGCTTTCGGACTGGCTGGCTATCGATTTCGACGATACTCTTATCACCCGCGACACGCAGCTTTTTATAGGGGGTGAGTTGGTTGAAAGAGTAGTTATCCCAGAGGGCACGGTAAGAGTAAACAAAAACGCTTTTGCAAACTACGTCTATTTAAGGGAAGTAACTCTTGACGGCGTAAAAATAATTGACGACGGTGCGTTTTACAAGTGCGTAAATCTTTCGGATATTTCCTTCCCCGACAGCCTTGTTGAGATAGGAGAGCAGGCTTTTTACGGCTGTAAGTCGTTTACCGAAGTAACATTGGGCAACGGCGTTACGGAGATAGAGGAAGAGGCTTTCGCTTACTGTACCGGCATTGAAAGCATGACGGTGGGCGACGGCGTAACCGAGCTTGAGGACGGAGTGTTCAAGGGCTGTAACTTTAAAAAGGTTACTCTCGGTACAGGAATAACCAAGACGGACGGCGAGCTTAAATCATGCATAAATTTAACCGAACTCAACGCTTACGGTCTGACAGAAATAGAGGAAAACGAGTTTGAAAATTTTAACAGTCTTTTAACGGTAAACGCGCCCAGGCTTAAAAGCGTGGCGGACGGCGGCTTTAATGGCTGCGAGTCGCTTAATACTGTAAACGCTATCGGGCTTGAAAGGGTCGGGCGCGGCGCTTTTGCAAACTGTGAAAATCTTACCGCAATAGACTTGACCTCGCTTATATATACCATTCCCGAGGAAGCATTTTTAAACTGCGGTTTTACGGACCTGATAATTAGCGCGTACGTTCAGAGTATCGGCACCGACGCTTTTGGAAATTGCAAATGCCTTAAAACCGTAGAGTGGCGCCCCGCTTACTGCGACGCACCGTTTGCTTTTCACGGCTGTGAAAATATAGAGGAAGTAACTTTCTCGGAGGGAGTGCGCGCAATTCCCGACCACGTGTTCGTAAGCAATCAAAAAATAAAAACGCTTATCCTGCCCCAAAGCCTTGTAAAGATAGGGATGAACGCTTTCGGTTCGCCCGAATTGGATGAGGTAACCTTTCCGTCGAAGCTTGAAAGTATAGGCTCGTTTGCGTTCTCGTTCTGCAATTTAAAAACGGTAGCTCTTCCCGCAAGCTTAAAAGAAATTGACGGAAGCGTATTCTCCCGCAACGACAACCTTGAGGAAATTACCGTATCGCACGAAAACACTTTCCTTCGTTCGGAGGATAATAAAATAATAAGGATATCCGACAACACTCTGCTTGTCGGAACTGCCGACGGTCAAGTTCCCGACGGTATTACGGCGATAGGAGACTATGCGTATTACTATTGTTACAGTCTTACAAATATTTCTTTGCCCGACAGCGTAACAAAAATAGGCAAGTCCGCGTTTTCCCGTACTTCCTTAAAGGACGTAATCCTGCCCGACAGTATAACCCTGATAGACGATAGCGCTTTTGATTCCTGTTTTATAGAAAGTATTATTCTTCCGTCCGGGCTTGTGGAAATAGGTCAATCGGCGTTCGACAGTTGTAAAAGCTTAAAGCAAATTACTATCCCCGCCTCGGTTAAAAAGATAGACTTGCTCGCTTTCAGGGATTGCGACGGTTTAGAAAGTATAACCTTTGAGCAGCCAGAGGGTTGGTACGCCTTTGACGAGGGGGAGGGAACGCGTGAGTATCTGACCTTCCTTGCCGATCCCGTAAAGACAATGCAGTATCTTACCTCGTCGGGCAGATGGTTTACGCTTTACAGAGATTAAAATTTTAAAAAATTTTTAAAAAACGCTTGACATATATACTATCAGGCGTTATATTATAATCAACATATGAATATATATTCATAAGATAATAACAAAGGAGGAGTTATGGAAAATAACTGTCTTAACATAGAGGAGCACGAGGAGAGGGTAAAGTCCGCGGTATCTTCAATGCCTTCGGAGGAAAAAATTGCCGAGATGGGTGCAAGGTTTAAAGTTATATCCGAGCCGTCGCGCCTTAAAATTCTGCTCGTTCTTGCGGGCGGAGAGCTGTGCGTTGAGCATATAACCCAGGCCGTAGGCGGAAACCAAAGCGCGGTATCTCACCAGCTTAAAATTTTAAAGGACAACAAAATCATAAAGTGCAGGCGGAGCGGCAAAAACGTTTTGTACGCCGTTGCGGACTGGCACATTTTAACTATGATAAACGTTGCAAGGGAGCATTTGAACTGCAATGAATAACGTAATAAAAATAACAGGGCTCGACTGCGCCAACTGCGCGCGCGAGCTTGAAGAGGAAATCGAAAAGGTAAGCGGCGTAAACTCGGTTACGGTCGATTTTATGGCGCAGAAGGTCTTAGTCGACTGCGACGGTCAAACGCTTGAAAAAGTAAAAAACTGCTGCAATAACTTCGAGGAAGTCAAAGTAGTAGAGGAAAGCGCGCCCGAAAAGTCCGACGGTGAAAAGCTGAAAATTACCGGGCTTGACTGCGCCAACTGCGCAAGAGAGCTTGAGGAGGATTTGAATAAAATCGAAGGCGTTTCTGCTACGGTCGATTTTATGAATATGAGCGTCGTACTTAGCGCCAGGGATACCGAGGCGAGGGATAAGGCGATTTATACGATAAACCACTTCGAGGAAGTAAAAATCGTAACCGACAAACCCGCAAAAAAAGGTGTTATCCGCGAGCACTTAAAGGATATAATTTTAATTGCCGTATCGCTTGTATTCTTTATTCCTGCATTTGTTTTAGACCTTACGGGCATAGCGTACGACACCCTTGCGCTTAAAATAGTAACCTATGTATTCTTCGGAATAGCCTATATTGCCGTAGGATACAAGGTGCTTATCAACACCGCTAAAAATATCGCGAAGGGCAAAATTTTCGACGAAAACTTTTTAATGACTGTAGCTTCCGTCGGCGCGATTCTTTTGGGGATTTTCGAGGGCGAGGGTTTTGCAGAAGGCGTAGCCGTAATGCTTCTGTACCAGATAGGCGAGCTGTTGCAGGCGGTTGCCGTGGGCAAGTCGCGCGGTTCTATTTCGGCTTTAATGGACTTAAAGAGCGAAACGGCAACTTTGATAGAGGGCGACACGACGCGCGTCGTTAAACCCGAGTCTTTAAAAGTCGGCGATTTGATTTTGATTAAGGCGGGTGAAAAAGTGCCCGTCGACTGTAAAATAATCGATGGCGAAAGCTCGCTCGATTTAAAGAGCTTAAACGGCGAACCTCTTCCCCGCGACGTGAAGGCGGGCGACGAAATTATGTCGGGTGGCGTAAATCTTTCGGGAGTTATCAAGTGCGAGGTTTTGCGCGAGTACGAAAATTCGGCTGGTGCAAAAATTTTAGAGACGGTTGAAAATTCAACCGCGAAAAAAGCCAAGCCCGAAAAGTTCATAACCAAATTCGCAAAATACTACACCCCCGCGGTGTGCGCCGCCGCTATAATCGTCGCGGCAATAGTGCCTACGATAATCTGCGCGGTAAACTCAAGCTTTGTCTGGGCAACGTACGCCGAGTGGATATATAAGGCTTTGGGCTTCCTTGTAATTTCCTGCCCTTGCGCACTTGTAATTTCAGTGCCTCTGTCGTACTTCGGCGGAATAGGGCGGTGCGCAAAGTTCGGTATTCTTGTAAAGGGATCTACATGCCTTGACGAGCTGGCTCTTGCAAAGGTTGCCGCTTTCGATAAGACGGGAACGATAACCGAGGGCGCGTTCGCAGTAAAAAGCTTTACCGATAAGCGCACGCTGTCTTTGGCGGCTGCTGCCGAAAAGTTTTCTTCCCACCCCATAGCTGCGGCATTCAGCGAGGTTGAAAGTAACGAAACGGTTACCGAGGCAAAAGAGCTTGCGGGCAGGGGAATAGTTTGCCTATGCGATGGTAAAGAGCTTTTGTGCGGAAATGCAAAATTGCTTGACGAAAGCGGAGTTAAATTTGAAAAGGTAAAAAGCGTTTCAACCGTAGTTTACGTATCTTTGGACAAAAAGTTTGTAGGTGTAGTCGAGATTGACGACAAGATAAAGAGCGGCGCAAAAGAGGCTGTTGCGGCATTGAAGGCGCAGGGCATACAGTACACCAAAATACTGACCGGCGACTCTGCGGAGAGGGCTGAAAGCATTGCGGCTGAAGCGGGACTTGACGGCTGTGCGGCATCTCTCTTGCCCGACGAAAAGCTTGCCGAAGCGCAGAAGCTGAAGGAGCGCGGAAAGCTTATCTACGTCGGTGACGGAATAAACGACGCACCGGTTATGACGGTTGCGGACTGCGCCGTGTCGATGGGCAAAGTCGGTTCGGACGCGGCTATTGAGGCAAGCGATATAGTACTTGTTTCAGACAATCTGCCTTTGCTTCCCAAGGGCAGAAAAATTGCAAAGGGTACGCGGAGAATTGTATTCCAGAACATTTTCGGGTCTCTTTTAATAAAGCTTGCGATAATGGCTTTGGATATTGCTATCGTAGGTTTCCCTTTAATAGTTTCGGTTGTTGCGGACGTCGGCGTTATGCTTATAGCCGTACTCAACGCAATGCGCACAAATCTTATAAAGTAAATATTCTTTAAAGC
>JAIDRX010000112.1 GCA_029061495.1 Clostridia bacterium | reverse complement strand
TAAGGCGCAGCTACAAGTCGGAAGCGGCGGCAATACTTTCCGCACCGAGCGAGGGAGTGTGCGTCCGCTTTGAAAACAACGCGGAAAATTATCTTGACAAACCGCACGTTGACACACCTTTTGAAAACGTTTATATCTTTAAAAACTTTACGCGCGACGCGGGATACGACAAGGGCGACTATACCTTTCAGTCGGTGGGCTCGGTTGCGATATGCAACGCGGTAAAGCCCCTGCGCAAACTTTTTAGACGCGTGCGCGGCGCCCGGCGGCAAGTCGGTTTTAATTTCAAAAAAGTGCAAGCAAGTTACCTCGTGCGAGCTTCATGCGCACAGAGTAGAGCTTATCAAACAGTACGCCTCGCGTATGGGTGCGGAAAATATTACGGCGGTACAGGCGGACAGCTCGCACTTTAATGATACTTACGAAAATTACTTCGACGGAGTTTTGTGCGACGTTCCCTGTTCGGGCACCGGCGTTATTAACGAAAACCCCGACATAAAGCTTTTCAGAAAAGAGAGCGATATAGGAGAACTGACAAAAATTCAGCTTAGTATTTTGGAAAACTGCTCGCGCTACGTCAAAAGCGGCGGCAGGCTGTATTACTCAACTTGTTCTATTCTGCCCGAGGAAAACGACAGCGTGGTTTACTCGTTTTTGCAAAAGCATAATGAGTTTGCTTTGGATATTCCCGACAGCAACTTAACGCATCGCAGAACTAAATACGGCTTGCAGTTTTTACCGCATATATCATTAGGTGCAGGGTTTTTTATAACAGGTTTTATTAAAGTTTGACTGGAACTAAAGTAGGTTAAGTTGTTGGTGTTTAAGATACATTGATTAAACGGTACGTTTATGAAAAAAATTTTGCAGGACTTAAGCTTTTCCGAGCTTGAAAATTTAATACTTTCCTTAGGTGAAAAAAAGTTCCGCGCAAAACAGCTTTATGACGGACTTATGCTCGGTAAAAAAATTTCGGATATAAACGTATCCAAAGAACTGCGCACCCGCCTTTTGGATGAGTACGAGGACGAGCCTGTCAAAATTATCAAAACGCTTACCTCGTCCGACGGAACGGAAAAGTACCTCTTTTCACTTGCGGACGGAAACGTTATAGAGGGAGTGTTCATGCAGTACTCTTACGGCAATACACAGTGCGTGTCAACGCAGGTCGGCTGCCGTATGGGCTGTAAATTCTGCGCAAGTACTTTGGGCGGACTTGTCCGCAACTTATCGTCTGGTGAAATACTTTGCGAGGTCTTGGCTGTCAACGCACTTCACGGCGGAACGGCTTCAAAGCGCGCAGTAACCAATATAGTTTTAATGGGCAGCGGCGAGCCTTTGGATAACTACGACGAGGTTATTAAGTTTTTAAAAAACGTATCAGCCGAGGGCGGAATAAATATCTCGCCGCGCAATATATCGCTTTCAACCTGCGGAATTGTCCCTAAAATTTACGACCTGGCGGACGAGGGGTTGCCTGTTAATTTAACTATATCTCTCCACTCGCCCGACGACGAAGGTCGCGCGCGCACAATGCCCATAGCAAAAAAATATTCGGTTGCGGAAATTTTAAAGGCGTGCGGATACTACTTTGAAAAGACAGGACGGAGATACATTTTCGAGTATTCTTTGATAGCGGGCGAAAACTGCGAAAAGGAGCACGCAGAAAAACTTATAAAGCTTTTAAAGGGCAAGCCCTGCCACGTCAACCTGATACGGTTGAACGAGGTTGAGGAGCGCAACTTAAAGACTGTAACCGACAAGCAAGCCTATCAGTTTTTAGGTATGCTTGAAAAGGGCGGACTTTCCGCAACTATCCGCCGTAGCATGGGTAACGATATAGGCGGCGCGTGCGGTCAACTCAGGGCAGGATATATAAAAGGAGAAAACATATGACAACAAAAATAGCGCCTTCGATACTTTCGGCGGATTTTTCCATTATGGGTGAAACCATTAAAAAGCTTGAAAAAAGCGGCGCGGATTTAATTCACTGCGACGTCATGGACGGAAGCTTTGTTGAGCCGATAACCTTCGGCGGACAGATGATAAAAAATATCCGCCCTTTGACGAAGCTCACTTTGGACGCACACCTTATGATAGAGCACCCCAAAACCCAGATAAAGTTTTTTGCGGACGCGGGTGCGGACATAATAACTGTGCATTATAAGGCGTGCAAAAAAATTTCCGACACGTATTTGGAGGAAACGCTTAAACTTATAAAGTCCTACGGCGTAAAGTGCGGTGCAGTCGTCAACCCCGACGTTCCGGTTGAAAATATTTTCCCCGTGTTTCCCCTGTGCGATATGGTACTCCTTATGTCCGTATACCCCGGTTACGGCGGTCAGAAGTTCATATCCGAGGTTATGGAAAAAATTAAAAAGGCGCGCGCATATGCCGTGCAAATCGGCAGACCCGAAATGGATATCGAAATCGACGGAGGGGTAACCCTCGACAATGCGGCGGAAATTCGCGCGGCGGGAGCTAACGTTTTGGTTGCGGGTTCGGCTGTGTTCAACGCGCCCGATATAAAAGCGGCTATCCAAAAATTAAAGGCATGAAAGGAATAATACTTTTAAACGGCGAGCCGTATTCGGGAAAGATAGACGCGGAAGGCGCGCTTGTCTACTGTTGCGACGGCGCGTACCGCTGGGCAAAAAACAAAGTCCGAATAGATAAAAATTTGGGCGACTTCGACTCTCTGGACGAAGTGCCTTTTCCCCCGCCCGAGGAGGTGTACCCTTCCGAAAAGGACTTCACCGACGGCGAGATAGCCCTGTTTAAGCTTTTGGATAAGGGCGTTGACGAAATCGAAATCTACGGCGGAGGCGGCGGACGTGAAGACCACTTTTTAGGCAATTTGCACCTTTTGTATAAAGCGCACTCAAAGGGCGTTAAGTGCAAAATGATAACGGACAACTCGGTCATATTCCCCGCAAGCGGGAAAATTTTTCTCGGCGAATTTAAGGATAAAACCTTTTCGGTGTTACCTTTTGGCGGCGTCCTGCATATAATAGATAGTGCAGGGCTCAAGTATAATTACCCGCCGTGTCTAAACTACGGCGAGTGCAGGGGTATCTCGAATATCTCTCAAAGCTCCTCGGCTTATCTCGAAGTTGAGGGTTGCGCCCTTGTAATAATAAACGGGGGAGAGGTATGACCGTAATCTGTATTAAGCCGCCCAGACCCATAAGGTTTATACTCAGGCGGATTTGCCGTAAATGAAGTATATAGACCTTCATTGCGACGCATTGACAAAAGCGGGAGAAAAGGATTTAACCGACGCGTCTTTGCAGGCGGGGCTTAAAAAACTGAATGAAAGCGAATGTGCGGCGCAGTGCTTTGCGGTTTTTACGCAAGGGGCGGGCGCCGCACTTTGCGCTGAAAACAGGCTTGTCTATTTTGCCGAGCAAATGCAAAAGTTCGGCAAGTCGGTTTTGCCAATAAGGCAGTATGCAGACCTTGCGTACTGCTTAAATTCGGGAATCACGGGCGCGATACTGACTATAGAAAACCTCGGCTTTATCGGGAACGATTTAACGCGCATAGAAAAACTTGCAAAGTCGGGCGTTAAAATGGCTTCGCTCGTGTGGAACGTTGAAAACTCTCTCGCCTACCCCAACTTGGTGGATCCGCTTTCGTCCGCAAGAGAGGAGAGGGGACTTAAACCCCTCGGCAGGCAGGCGGTTGAAGCGTTGGACGGTAAAGGTATTATAGTAGATATTTCGCACCTGTCCGACGGCGGCGCACACGAAATTTTAGAGGGGCGCAAAATTCCTTTGGTCGCAAGCCACTCTAACGCGGCGGAAGTTTGCCCCATCCCGCGCAATCTCACCGATAATCTTATAAAAAAAATAGCCGACTGCGGAGGGGTAGTCGGCGTAAACTTCTGTAAAAAATTTTTAGGTGAGGGCGAAACATACGAATTAGTTTTAAGACATATAAAGCATTTGATAAAGGTAGGGGGTGTGGATATAATTGCCTTGGGCAGCGACTTCGACGGAATACCCGCACCGCCTGACTTGGAGAACTGTACCAAAGTGCCCGCGCTTTTAGACTATTTGTCGGCGCACGGAATTTGCGGAGAACTTTTAGAAAAGTTATGTTATAAAAATTTTGCGCGCGTTTTCCGCGAAGTCTGTACATAACTTGCATTTGGCTTTTTATTGTGTTACAATAAACGTATGAAAAAGAAATTTACGGCTTTTATAATTGCGGCGGTTTTGTGTCTTGCGTGCGTTCCGCTGTTTGCAGGTTGCAGCGCAAAGACTGTTTACACCCTCAAAGAGGACGAGGCAGGCAATAAATATTACGTTGCAAGCTTTTCGGGCTTTCCCTCGGGTTTAAAGGGCGAGCTTGTAATCCCCGAGGAGCGCGACGGTATCCCCGTAACGGAGATAGCTACGGAGGGCTTTGCGGGTACTTCCATTACAAGCGTTACTATTCCCAAATCAGTAACTAAAATAGGCGCCGCGGCGTTTGCTTATAACTATTCTCTGCAAAAGGTTACATTTGACGAGGGGTGTGTAATTACCGAAATAAGTCAGGGCTTGTTCGGCTACTGTAACTCGCTTAAAGAAATTTCAATGCCCTCGACCGTTGAAAAGATAGGTCCTATGGCTTTTATAAACTGTACAGGCCTTGACTCGGTCAGCCTTTCCGAAAACGTAACCCTTATCGGCGCGCAGGCTTTTGCGGGCTGTACCGCATTGACTGAAATTACTTTACCCCAAAAACTTATAACCATTGGCGAGCAGGCATTTTATACTTCGGGACTTACAGGCATAGTTATCCCCGACAGCGTTAAGGACGTTGAAACGGAAGTCCTTGACGAAAACGGACAACCCAAGCTTGACGACAAGGGCAATAAAGTAATGAAAACCACCTACGGCATAGGCATGGGGGCTTTCCATACCTGTACCGATATGAAGTACGCTGTGGTTGGCAAAAGAGTTCAAACGCTGCGCTCGGGCGCGTTCGGTTACTGCCCCGCAATGGAAAAATTGTATCTGCCCAAATCGGTTGAAGGTATAGAGGGCATATATGTAGAGGATGGTAAAGTTATTTACAAGCACGCCTTCCACCACAACGGCGCGCTTACTGAAGTTTACTACGAAGGAACGGAGGAGGAGTGGCAGGCTCTTCTAAAAAAAGTAAACAACGACACTGTAAAGGTCAAGGGCGACAGTGAACAGTACGACAACTCGGCGCTTTTCAACGCACATATAAATTACGGACAAGCCGGCTTACCCGAATAATTGAAAACAAAAAACGCGCACGGAAAAATCCGTGCGCGTTTTAAATTCAATAGTAAAACCTTACGCCCTTTCTACGGTTTTAAGGCATCTCGTGCAAACGTAATCGTTTACGGTTTTGCCCTCCGCGTTGACGTATGAAACCTTCTGAACGTTTGCTTTGAACGTTCTTCTCGTTCTTCTTTTAGAGTGGCTGACGTTGTTGCCGCTCGTCTGACCCTTTCCGCATACGCTGCAAACTCTTGACATATAAATTACACCTCCGTGGGAATTTCCGAAAAATAGCTTTAATAATATAACACGGAGGATAAAAAAAATCAATCAAAAACGCGTGCAAAGTTTAATTTTTTTTGTTTTTTCCAAAATAAATGGTAGGAATACCCACTTATTAAAGTAAATTTACGCAAATATTCTTGCAAATTAAAAGCAAATGGTATAAAATGGATTAAGTAAAGGTGAGATTATGTCAGTCAACACAAGCAACGTTTTCGGTAAAATTTCAATATCCGACGCAGCCATCGCAAAGGTGGCTAAAAACGCTGCCCTCGAGTGCTACGGCATAGTTGAAACGGTTTCGCGCCGCTTCACAGACTCTCTTTCGGAACTGTTAAAAAAGCAGCCCGGTAGCCGCGGCGTTAAAGTCGTAACCTCGGGCGATAGAATTTTTATAGACGTATTCGTAATTATTAAGTACGGCGTATCCATTAACGCCGTAGCGGAATCACTTAAAGAAAGTATAAAGTACAAGGTTGAAAAATTCACTGGTATGATTGTGGATACCGTGAACGTAAATATAATAGGGGTAAAATTATAAAAGGCTGTACCGCGTCGGATACACGGTACGGCTTTACTCAACCCTTCCGGACCTAAAAAAGGAATTATTATGCAAAAAACAGTCAACAGCACCGAATTTAGAAAAATGGTTGCCACCGGTGCCAGAATGCTTGAAATAAACAGGGCGGAAATAGACGCTAAAAACGTCTTCCCCGTACCCGACGGCGATACGGGAACGAACATGTCGCTCACTCTTCAGTCTGCGGTAAAGGAGATGAACGCATGCTCGTCTAACCGCTTTCAGGAAATTTGCGACGCCGTTTCAAAGGGTGCGCTCCGCGGCGCGCGCGGAAACTCTGGCGTAATTTCGTCCCAGATATTCAGAGGAATCTGCTCCGTCTTAAAGGACGTCGGCGACGTTTTCGATACAAAGACTTTTGCCAAGGCAATGGAAGCAGGCACAAAGGTTGCTTACAGCGCGGTATCTATCCCCAAAGAAGGAACTATCCTTACCGTCATAAGACTTATGAGCGAGTCGGCGGGCAAGCTTGCAAGTAAAAATAAAGACTTTGTTGAATTCTTAACGGCGCTTATCAAAGTCGGCGACGAGGCTTTGGCGCAGACTCCCGAGCTTATGCCCGTTTTAAAGAAGGCGGGCGTAGTCGACTCCGGCGGTATGGGACTTATGACCATAATGCGCGGCTTTTTGTCGGCGCTGTCGGGCGAGGACGCAGACCTTGCCGATATCCCTGCCGAAGCTTCGGACGGTAAAAAGGACGAGGACGCTTTCGGCGACAACTCGGATATTATCAACCTCGATTTAGGAGATATAGAGTTTGCCTACTGTACCGAGTTTTTCATTATCCACTTAAAGCAGATGACTACCCTTGCCGACATCGACAAGCTTAAAGAAAAGCTTATGAGCATAGGCGACTCGGTAATCTGCATAGGCGATTTAGAGCTTGTAAAAGTACACGTTCACACCAACACCCCCGGTATCGCTTTAACCTACGCGTTAGAGCTCGGCGAGCTGGACAGACTTAAAATTGAAAATATGTTGGAAGAGAACCGCGCGCTCAAAGCAAAGCTCGAAGCCGAGAAAAAGGAAATGGGCATGCTTGCAATCTGCGCGGGCAAGGGACTTGAAGAAATTTTCAAAGACCTTATGTGCGACAGGGTAATAGAGGGCGGTCAGACCATGAACCCCTCGGCGCAGGACATTGCGGACGCCGTTCAGAAAATCAACGCGGCAAACGTATTCGTCTTCCCCAATAACTCTAACGTAATACTCGCCGCCGAGCAGGCAAAGGCGCTTGTAAATAACAGGACGATTCACGTTATACCTACTAAAAACGTACCCCAGGGTATAGCCGCGGCGCTTCAGTTCAACTCGGAAGAGTCCGTGCCCGAAAACAAGACCAATATGACCCACGCCTTAGACAACGTTTCGGCTGGCCTTGTAACCCATGCGGTAAGAAGCACCACCATGAACGGCTTCAAGCTTAAAGAGGGCGATATTATAGGTCTTGACAATAAGCGCATACTTGCTAAAGGCGAGGGCATAGAGGAAACGACTATAAAGCTTATCAAGGCTTTAAAGAACGACGACCACGAGGTCATTACCCTTTACTACGGCGAGGGAGTAACCGAGGAAGACGCCAACGCGCTTTGCGAAAAGGTTACCGAAAATTTCCCCGAGTGCGACGTGGAAGTACAGTTCGGCGGGCAGCCTGTTTACTACTATATGGTGTCGTTAGAATAATTGCATTAAATTAATTTGTTCATAAATATATAAAAGGGAGGCAAACACCTCCCTTAAATTTTAGATATATGCAGCTTACTTCGTTAAAGTACGTTTCCGAAAAGAGGGAACGCGACTTCAACAAACTTAATATTTACACGGTTGAGGAGCTTTGCCGGCACTTCCCGCGCGACTACCTCGATATGACTCACGTTTCCTTATTGAAGGACGCGTATCATAACGACTACGTTTTAACCGCGTGTGAGGTTTTAAACGTCGAGGTTGTGCGTAACGCGCGCCGTCCTTTCGTAAAGGCTTTGTGTCAGCAGGGCAACTACCTTTTCCGCGCCGTATGGTTCAACCAGATGTACGTTGCCGAAAAGCTTTCGCGCGGCGAGTTTTTGTTTTACGGCAGGGTGCAGAATAAGGACGGTATGGGCTGCTCTATGATAAACCCCTCGTTTGAGCGCGCGGACAGAAACGCGTACTTAAAGGGGCTTATCCCCGTGTACTCGCTTTCGGGTACGCTTACGCAGGGCATAGTCCGCGTTGCGGTAAAACAGGCTCTGCCAAAAGTAACTATAAAAAGCCAGATACCCTTGGCTTTGCAAAAAAAGTATGCACTTACTCCTTTAAAGGACGCGTACTTTAAAGTACACTGCCCGCAGAGTAAAGCCGATATCCGCGAGGGCTCGGCGCGTATTGCGCTGGAGGAGTATTTCCTTCTCATTTCCGCGTTCAAGGTAATTAAGGGTGGAAGGGACGACGCGCGTCTGAATCAATATTCTGTAACGCGCAAAGAGTACGACGAATTTATTTCGCGCTTTCCCTTCGAGTTCACCGCGGGGCAAAAAGAGGCGGCGGACGAAATTTTTGAAAACTTACACTCACCGCACAAGATGAACAGGCTTTTGCAGGGCGACGTCGGAAGCGGCAAAACCGCCGTGGCGCTCGCGGGGATTTTTGCCGCGGTAAAATCGGGTTATCAGGCGGCAATGATCGCCCCCACCGAAGTCCTCGCAAGGCAAAACGCGTCTTTAATTGAAAAGTACTTTCCCGACTACCGCGTAAAACAACTGACGGGGTCTATGACCGCCGCCGAAAAGAAAAAAGTCAAGGCAGAGCTGAAAGCAGGAGAGATAAACATAGTCTGCGGAACGCACGCCGTCATTCAAGGCGACGTCGAGTTTAAAAACCTCGCCTTCACCGTCTGCGACGAACAGCACCGTTTTGGCGTTGCACAGCGCTCGTCCCTGTCCGACAAGGGCGACGGTTGCGACGTTCTGATAATGTCGGCAACGCCCATACCGCGTACTCTGTCGCTCATTTTCTACGGCGACCTCGACATAACCCCCATAAAGGACAAGCCAGCGGCGCTGCAGGAGATTTCAACATCCGTAATTCCCGAACGCAGATACGGGGATATGTATAGTTACGTAGCACAGCAGGCAAAGCTAGGCAACCAGGCTTATTTCGTCTGTCCCAAAATAGAGGGCGACGACGAAGGAACGCTTATGTCGGTTACCGAGCTGTTCGAGGAATTAAAAGCCAAAATGCCCGCCGTCCGCATAGCCCTTCTGCACGGCAAAATGAAGGACAAGCAGAAAAACGAAATTATGGCGGCGTTCAAGGCGAAGGAGTACGACTGCCTTGTTTCCACTACGGTAATAGAGGTAGGAGTGGACGTTCCCGACGCAACGATTATGATTATTTACAACGCCGAGAGGTTCGGGCTTTCACAGCTACATCAGCTTAGGGGGCGCGTCGGCAGGGGAGATAAAAAGAGCTATTGCTTCCTTTTGTCTGGCGCCGATACCGAAGAGGCGGTTGAAAGGCTTTCGGTTATAAAAAACAGTACGGACGGTTTCGAAATTGCCGAAGCCGACTTGAAGATACGCGGAGGCGGCGACTTTATGGGCACGCGCCAGAGCGGCAGAATTTTGTCGGAGATTAAAAACCTCAAATTCCCCGTCGGCACTATCTTTACCGCCAAAGCTATTTCGGACGAGGCTTTTTCGGGCGGGTTCGATACGGTTGAATTAAAGCGCATCGCCGCCCAGAAGTACGAAAGCTTAAAGAGCGTTATCATGAATTAAAAATTCACCTCGAATTTGTTTGACAATTATGTAAATATTTGTTAAAATTGCCTTTGCGATTATGGTTAGTATGGAGTATTATGCTAATCTAGCGCAAAGGTTTTTTAGTTTTCTCCTTTACCATATTTAAGGGTAAATGGTAAAGAGGGATATATTCCGCAGACCGCAAGGTCGAGTAAAACAAGGAGGATAAAAATGCCCACAATTAATCAGCTTATAAGAAACGGCAGAGAAAAACAGGTTTTCAAGAGCAAGTCGCCCATTTTGGACAACTGCCCCCAGAAGCGCGGCGTTTGCCTTTCGGTTACGACCACGACTCCCAAAAAGCCTAACTCGGCTATCAGAAAGATTGCAAGGGTAAGACTGACCAACAAGCAGGAAGGTACCGTTTACATTCCCGGCGAAGGTCATAACTTACAGGAGCACTCTTCCGTATTGATCAGAGGCGGCAGAGTCAAGGACCTGCCCGGCGTTCGTTACCACATTATCCGCGGCGCGCTCGATACGGCAGGCGTTTCAAAGAGAAAGCAGTCGCGTTCTCTCTACGGCGCAAAGAAACCCAAATAATTAAATTATTTATAGTCTGACGGGCGAAAAGCTCGTCTACCGTAAAGTAATTAAGACACCCAATGCAACGATACGTTGCGCCCTACTTGTTTCGGAATATATACCCTTACCGATATAAAAGTAGGCAGTATTCGCGGCTTGCCGCGGAGAAGATTTGCTGCTCTGATTATTCAGAGAAGTGCAATAGCTTATTTAAGGTAAACCCTTAATCAAAAATTAAAATACAATTAATTTTCGGCGGAAAACACAAGGCGGAATTTATTTCCACCGTTAAGCGTTTTCGCGACCGCAGCAATCTCGCACAAATATCGCTTGCGAGATTTGTGCGAAAATAAAGGAGGAGATTATGCCCAGAAGAGGCGGCGTTCCCAAGAGGGACGTATTACCCGATCCCGTGTACGGCAGTAAGGTTGTAACAAAGCTTATCAACCAGATTATGTACGACGGCAAAAGGGGAACAGCACAAAACATCGTTTACGACGCTTTCAAGATAATGAGCGAAAAGCTCGGTCAGGAACCTATGGAAATTTTCAACCAGGCAATGAACAACATCATGCCCGTTTTGGAAGTTAAAGCAAGGAGAGTCGGCGGCGCCAACTACCAGGTTCCCATTGAAATCAGACCCGAAAGAAGACAGACGCTTGCAATCCGCTGGCTCGTAATAGCTACGAGAAAGCGCAGCGAGCGCGAAACAAGCAACAAGCTTGCGGCAGAACTTATCGACGCTTACAACAACACAGGCGGCGCCGTTAAGAAGAAGGAAGACACGCACAGAATGGCAGAGGCGAACAAGGCGTTCGCGCACTTCCGTTTCTAAGAGGTAAATTATGGCAAGAGAATACGACTTACTTCATACAAGAAATATCGGTATTATGGCGCACATCGACGCCGGCAAGACCACTACGACGGAGCGTATTCTGTACTACACAGGTATCAACCATAAGATAGGCGAAACGCACGACGGTTCGGCTACCATGGACTGGATGGTACAGGAGCAGGAGAGAGGTATTACCATAACTTCCGCGGCTACGACGTGCCACTGGACGAGAAGCGGTCAGGCTAAGTCCGACGAGTGCAGAATCAACATTATCGACACCCCGGGACACGTTGACTTCACCGTAGAGGTTGAAAGGTCTCTCCGCGTTCTTGACGGAGCGGTTGCAACCTTCTGCGCGAAGGGCGGCGTTGAACCCCAGTCCGAGACCGTTTGGCGTCAGGCTGACAAGTACAAGGTACCCCGCATAGCTTACGTCAATAAAATGGATATTAACGGCGCAAACTTCCCCCGCGCCGTACAGATGATGAAGGACAGGCTTAACGCTAATCCCGTCCCCATTGAGCTTCCCATCGGTAAGGAAGATACCTTCAAGGGTATCGTAGACCTCGTTGAAATGAACGCGGAAATCTATGACTCCGAAGACGGTAAACAGTACCACAAGGCTGAAATCCCCGCGGACATGCTTGCCGCTGCCGAAGAGGGACACATGGCCGTTATGGAAGCGGCTGCAGAAGGCGACGACGCGCTTATGGAAAAGTTCCTCGAGACGATGGAGCTTACCCCCGACGAAATCCGTAAGGGTCTCCGCGCGGCGACTATCGCAATGAAGTGCACCCCCGTGCTCTGCGGTTCGTCATATAAAAACAAGGGCGTTCAGATGCTTCTGGATGCGGTTATAGACTACCTGCCTTCCCCCGTGGACGTAGCTCACGTTACGGGCGTAAACCCCGATACGAACACTGAGGAAACGAGAGAGACCTCCGACGACGTTCCTTTCGCGGGACTTGCGTTCAAAATTGCAACCGACCCCTTCGTTGGCCGTCTTGCGTATTTCAGAGCTTACTCCGGCGTATTGGAAGCAGGCTCGTACGTTTACAACTCAACCAAGGGTAAGAAGGAAAGGGTTGGCCGTCTCGTTCAGATGCACGCTAATACCCGTACCGAAATTCCCAAGGTTTACTCGGGCGATATCTGCGCTATCGTAGGTCTTAAAGACACTACGACTGGCGACACGCTCTGCGACGAAGCGCATCCTATCATTCTCGAGCAGATGACCTTCTCCGATCCCGTTATCCAGCTCTCTATCGAGCCCAAGACCAAAGCGGGTCAGGAAAAGATGACAATGGCGCTTATCAAGCTTGCCGAGGAAGACCCCACGTTCAAGACCTATACCGATCAGGAAACGGGTCAGACCATTATCGCGGGCATGGGCGAGCTTCACCTCGACATTATCGTAGACAGACTTCTCCGTGAATTCAAAGTCGAAGCTAACGTCGGCGCACCCCAGGTTGCTTACCGCGAGACTATAAGAAAAGCTGTTGACTGCGAAGGTATGTACAAGCGTCAGTCGGGTGGTAAAGGTCAGTACGGACATTGTAAACTTCACATGATTCCCGGCGAACCCGGTTCGGGCTACTCGTTCGAGGATTTAACCGTCGGCGGTTCTATTCCCAAAGAATATATCCCCGCTATCGACAAGGGTATTCAGGGCGCTGCTAAAAACGGCTTCCTTGCAGGTTACGAGGTTGTAGACTTCAAAATTCAGGTTTACGACGGAAGCTACCACGAGGTCGACTCGTCCGAAATGGCGTTCCAGATCGCAGGCTCTATGGGCTTTAAGGACGGTATGGCAAAGGCTAACCCCGTACTTTTGGAGCCTATAATGAAGGTTGAAGTTATCACCCCCGACGACTACTTCGGCGATATAATGGGCAACGTTACCGCACGCCGCGGAACTATCGTTTCCACGGACGACAGAGCAGGCGCAAAGGTAGTAGACGCGGAAGTTCCCCTTTCGGAAATGTTCGGCTACGCAACCGATTTGCGTTCGAGAACGCAGGGCAGAGGCCAGTTCACGATGCAGTTCGACCACTATGCTGAAGTGCCCAAATCTGTAGCTGATAAAGTAATCGGCGAAAGAGCTAAACGCAACTAAAATATATAAAAGCCGCGCCGTTCCAACGCGGGACGGCGGGCAAAAATTTTTAAACAAATACGCGCAAATCGTTTGTCTTTTCAATTATTTTAATATATAATATAGGCAACGCTGTAAACGCGCAAAAATTGCAGCAAGTTAATGATAGATAGCTGCGACGCGCCTAACGGTGCGGAAGTTATCATTTTTATAAAAAATATAATTTAAGGAGAAACAAAAATGGCAAAGGCTAAGTACGACAACAGCAAGCCCCATGTCAACATCGGTACTATCGGACACGTTGACCACGGCAAGACCACTCTGACCGCAGCTATCACTATGGTTATGGCATGCAAGGGTCAGGCAGAGAAAATGAAATACGACGAAATCGACAAGGCGCCCGAAGAGAAGGCGCGCGGTATAACAATTAACACCGCTCACGTCGAGTATCAGACAGACAAGCGTCACTACGCTCACGTTGACTGCCCGGGACACGCAGACTACGTTAAAAACATGATTACGGGTGCTGCACAGATGGACGGCGCAATCCTCGTAGTTGCAGCGACCGACGGTCCCATGCCCCAGACGAAGGAGCACATCCTCCTTTCCCGTCAGGTAGGCGTTCCTTACATCGTAGTATTCCTTAACAAGTGCGACCAGATGGACGACCCCGAACTTTTGGAGCTCGTTGAAATGGAAATCACCGATACTCTTGAGAGCTACGGCTTCAAGGGTTGCCCCATCGTTAAGGGTTCGGCTCTCAAAGCTTTGGAGAAGGCTTCTTCCGGCGCTCCCGATGCAGAAGTTCTTGCATCTCCCGAGTGCAAGCCCATCCTTGAGCTTATGGACACCATCGACTCTTATATCCCCACGCCTCAGCGTGAAACCGATAAGCCCTTCCTTCTTCCCGTCGAGGACGTATTCACTATCTCCGGCCGCGGCACCGTTGCTACCGGTAGAGTAGAGAGAGGTACGGCTCACGTCGGCGATCCCACCGAAATCGTAGGACTTATCGATAAGCCCGTTGCAACCGTTATTACCGGTCTTGAAATGTTCCACAAGAGCGTTGACGAAGCTATCGCAGGCTTCAACATCGGCGCACTTCTTCGTGGTATCGATAGAAAGGGTATTGAAAAGGGACAGGTTCTTGCTAAGCCCGGCACCGTTAAGACTGCTACCAAGTTCACCGCTCAGGTTTACGTTCTTAAAGCAGAGGAAGGCGGACGTCACACTCCTTTCTTCAACCACTATCGTCCTCAGTTCTTCATCAGAACGACCGACGTTACGGGTTCTATCGAGCTTCCCGCAGGCACCGAAATGGTTATGCCCGGCGATAACGTAGAAATCTCCGTTGAGCTTATCAAGCCCGTTGCAGTTGAAGAGAAGCTTCGTTTCGCTATCCGCGAAGGCGGCAGAACGGTTGGTTCCGGTACCGTAGTTAAGGTTCTTTAATCTACAAATTAAAAATTATAAATCAGCGTGTCCGCGAGGATTACGCTGATTTTTTCTATTGACAAAATTAATCGTTTGCATTATAATTTGAGTACATAAGGAGTGGACTATGTTTTGTAAACATTGCGGAAAAGAAATTGACGACAAAGCCGTCGTCTGTATTCACTGCGGATTACCGGTAGAGCCTGCTATCTCCGTTCAGACGGAAGTTAAAAAGCCTGCCGTAAAGTATTGCAGCAGCTGCGGAAAGGAGCTTAACCCCGACGCCGTTATATGCGTGCACTGCGGAGTTCCTGTCGCACAAAACTCATTAGAGGCGCCTAAAAAGAAGCTTAACGCTTTCGGTTTGACGGGTTTTATTTTAAGTATCTGCTCGATATGGTTCGGAGCGTTTTTCGGTATCATGCCGGTAATTGCGCTTATATTCAGTATAATAGGTATGACCAAAAACAAAAAGTGCAGACTCAACGGTTTCTCGATCGCAGGTCTTGTTTTAAGCATTATATTTACTTTGTTCTGGCTACTTATCTGGATAATTATTGCAACGACGAGCGGTCATAATCCTCCTCATTACGATCCCTCTTATCCCGATTATAATATCGATTTTACAAACTGTTTTAACTAAAATAAGTGCGGAGCCTTTCGGCTCCGCACTTATTTTATTCTATCGGGCTTATGTTCGATATTTTGCCGTTATTTAATTCAATCTTGAAGTATTTTACCTCGAACAGGTTTTTGCTTTTGGGGTAAACAAGCCCCGCCGCGGGAATATCTCCGTGCACAGCGTAAAACTTTTCGGTCGGCACGGTTACGCTAACAAAGTCTTTTAAATAGCTTATTAAATCGCTCGCCCTCGGTTTAAGAGAATCGTCAAGATAATTTTCATAATCGCCGCGGCACAAAACGCTTTCGAAAAACGCAAAGTGCAAAATACCGTCCTCGGGCTGGCGCGTTTCAATAGTGCGGCTATTTACAAGCGAAAGGCTTTGCCCGTCGTAGCTGTAAACGCACTCGGCTTTTGCCGCGGTGCAGGTTTCGAAAGCGGCGGTAATCTTTAAATCGCTGCCGAACTCCGCACTTTCAACCGCGTTTAAAAATATCAGCTTTGCGCTTTCGGAAATTATCGCAATACGGTTTCCGCCGTAAAGCGCAAGCACGGCGCGCCCCGCAAGCTGTTTTTCTTCGGCGCGGCACTGCATAAAAGAGAGGGGCAGAGGGGTCAGAGAATACTCCGCACCCTCGGCGGACAGATACACACCGCCCTGCGAAAATAAAGTTATAAGGTTTCCGCGAAATCTCGTCTGAAAAATTACGTTCAGCTTAACGTCCTTGCGCTCGTACTCGCGCGTGTAAATAAGCGCGTCGCCGTCCATTAAATATACGTCGGCAAAGTCGGGCGGCTCGGTAAAAAATTTTTCGTCCAGAAAGAAGTTGACGGGCTGCAGATTATCGCCGGGGACTATTTCCGCAAGTACGCGGTCGTCGGGGTCAAGCTCGATATGCCGCTCGAACGCGTCGATACTGCCGACGTAAAGCCCGTTCAGCTTTAAAACCGCCGGCACGTATGATAAAAAATACACTCTCATAAATAAACCTTTTTTATTTATTTTAATGTATACCCTGTCAAAATTATGTCAATATAAAAACTGATTGACTACTATCACGCCGACAGGAGGACATTATGAATAAAATTAACGGCTACACAGAAGAAGAAGCTAAAAGCTTAGTTCAGTACATTTGCGACGGGAGGAATAAGGGCAAGACTCTTTCGGGCGCGTTCGAGGGCTACGCAAAGAAGACGGGCAGGGCAAAGGGCAGTGTAAGAAATTACTATTACGCGCTTTTGCGCTCGAGCGGCGACGACCGCGTAAAACAGCTTTTGCGCGGCACGGGGCTTAAAGCCGAAAAGATAATGCAGTTTTCCGAAGAGGAAACCGACGCTATGTTAAAGGAAATTTTAACGCAGAAAAGCCGCGGCATTTCCGTGCGCAAGGCGGTTTTAAACCTTGCAAAGGGCGACGACAAGCTTATGCTGAGGTACCAGAACAAGTACAGGAACGTGCTCACCAAACAGCCCGAACGTATTGAAAAGCTTATGCACGAGTGCGGAATTTCGGGCGGAACGGACGCCGCAAGGAAAAAGCTCGAGGACGAGATAAACGGCCTTTACGACAGGCTTGCCGCTTCTTTAAAAGAGGAAAACAAAAAGCTTACCGCAATAATCAAAAAGCTTACTGACGAAAACTCGCTTTTAAAATTGCAGATAAAAAATCTCAGAGACTGAATTTTTTGTAATAAACAAATCCCGCCCCGCGGTACACCGCGGGGCGGGATTTGTTTTAGTTTTTAGATATAAGATATTTAATATAATTTTTGGCTTCGTCCCGCCCGGGCTTGTCAAGCTTCGAGTAAAGCTCTAAAAACTCTTTTTCACCCTCGGACAGCTCGCGCATTACGTTTACCCTTCCGAAGTCGTCTTCGCGCCCGAGTATAAAGTCGGCAGAGCACTCGAATATATTTGCAAGCGCAATAACAACGTCGGCTTTCGGCTCGGTTATTCCCTTTTCCCAAAGGTCAATAGCCTTTTGGCTGCAATTCAGTTTTACAGCCAGCGCGCGCTGGCTCATGTTGCTTTCCGCCCTCAACTGTTTAATTCTGAGCATACTTTTTCTCCTTAGAGTATGGTTATTATAGTATAAAATTACTCAAAATTACTTGACAAAGTATATTCATACTCATATAATAAAGAAAACTGAGTATAAATATACTCAAACAAAAGGAGAAACTGTATGAAAAAGGTAAAAAGTTTACTTATCACCACAATCATTGCCGTATGCGCGGCAATAGCTTGCTTCGCGTTTGCGG
>JAIDRX010000111.1:10195-12498 GCA_029061495.1 Clostridia bacterium | reverse complement strand
ATTCATATATATGACTTTTAAAAAATTAGTTTTTTACGCAAAAAAATAAAAATAAAGTTAAAATTCTTCTTTTTTTTACAATAAACTTGTGTTTGACTTAAAAATAAAATTATGTTACACTGTTTCTACCGTTAACGGAAATTACAATTAATTAATTTTAACAAATGATTGATGCGAAAAAAAACAGAACAAAAAATTTCAAAAGATTAATGCGCCGGATTTCTAAAAAAGAAAAAGGCGCACTTGAAGCTTTTTATTCATATTATGGTAAAATAATTAAGGCGACTGCCTATCAGATTTGCAAAAAACGAGAAGACGTCAATGAAGTTGTCAACGACGTACTTCTTAAAGTCTGGAAAGCCGCGCATAACGTAAAAGAACTAGACATACAAAATCCTGAAGGTTGGGTCTATACGGTAACGGCTAACGCGGCAAAAACGCATCAATCGAAAATTAAAGAATACGCACTACTTGACGAACAACTACCTGCTTTTCCTGCTTTAGATAATGATTTAACTTCAAATGACGATTTTTTATACATAATAAGCATACTTTCTGATATAGAAAAACAAATTATGATTTTAAAATTTTTATGTCATTCTACATTTGAAGAAATTTCGGTTGAGGAGCATAAACCAGTAAGCACAATATCTTCAATATATTACCGTGCATTAGAAAAGTTAAAGAATAATTCAAAAAAATCAGAATAAAAGAATAAAAAACACCGGTTTTTGTGGTCATATATATTAAAACCACACGGAGGTGTTTTATGTTTAAAAAACTACTATTATCAATCGGTGTAATCGGAGTGGTAATTACTCCTACCATTAGTATGGGAGCCAAACTCAACAACGATGAAGACTTTTATGAAAGCAGATATTGCGACGCAGGAACATACATTGAAAAATCCGAAGCCATAAATTATGACCACAAGGAAACGACTTACTTATATAACATAGCTTCCGGGGTTCCAGCATACACACCCGCAAGCAATCTTAACAATAATTGCGCTAATGTTGCCGGCGCAGTCGTAGTAGGTTATTACGACAGATTTTGCGAAAATCTAATGCCGAATTATACTTCCTACATTAAATTAGGTAGCAAAATAATATACAAAAACCAAACGGCAACAGCCGTAACTTCCGTTATGTCTTCTCTCTATGATTTAATGGACACAAATATCGGCGGAGTCGGCACGACCTTTCAAGGATATCAGCAAGGAATGAGTCGTTATGCGCAGAATTGCGGATACACTTATACAAGTGAAAGCACAATGAACGGTTCAAACATAGATATCGAAAAGTATAGAGCTTCAGTTACAGCTGAAAAACCCGTTTCTATATTTTTAACAGCTTATTCTTTTTACAGCAAAACCGTAACAGCCAACGGTACTGATACTATCTATTATAATTACAGTTCAGTCGGTCACGTTGTTGTCGGTTACGGTTATTACGTCGAAACATATTATAATTCTTTAAATCAAATAATTACTACAAGAACATATTTGCATGTTGCAGGCGGACAAAACGGTTTTCAAGACTGCTATCTATGCTTAGATGGAAAAAGTTCAATATACTCTGCTGTATCGGCAACAATTCAATGAGGTATAAATGAAAGAAATTGATATTGAAGAACAACTTAAACGCAGTGCAGAAAAAATAGAATTAGATGATTTTGAAGCCCACTGGGAAAAATTGAAACCGGAAATCGGCGAGGATTTTGTCATAAAAAGAAGTTTTAATAAGAGATTCTGGGTGCCGTTTTTCTCAGCAGTATGCTTGGCAATTGCTCTTTCAATTATAATTCCTATTGCTTTAAACAAACCTGAAACACCGCCGCGGTTTTTCAATGTCAATGAATTAACCACATTTGAAGCAACTGAAGCTACTTTTTATGAAGAACTTGCCATTATGGATATTGAATATCAAAGTTTTTCATCTTATAATGTTGACGAATACTATGTATTTGAAACAGTTGATCAAGAAATTAAAGGCGGGCAAATATTCATAATTGATGACAGCGGTTATTACGCAAGTTTTGCTTTTTACGATAAATCAATAATTATAGGATCAACTGAAGGCCCTGAAGTCCAAACTGTTATTCTGCAAAATATTGAGGTTAAATATTATACTTACGTTGCTGATTCTCTATTTCAAACTAGCGCAAGTTTAACAATTAAAAACTTAAATTATCAAATTGGATATTACTCTTTGCAAGACAATTTTTTGGAATTTATAGACGACTTTTTAGCCAAATTCTAATAATAGACATAAAAAATAGCCGCGGATCCCGCGGCTATTTTT
>JAIDRX010000111.1:0-10185 GCA_029061495.1 Clostridia bacterium | reverse complement strand
TTTCAAAATCCGAACGTGCGCCGATATATGCGGCTAAATGCTCCTCTAAGCTGTCGAGTGCCACTACGTCGGGAGTGAAAGGCTGTTCGCCGTTTTCGGTGTGCCAAGCAAAATTTTCCGTCTTCAATTTCGCGGGAGTATCGTTTGTAAAGCCATTGCCCGCCTCCGACGAAGAGCCGACGTATACAGTATCGTTTGCACCTTTCTGGTAGCTGCAATTTATAAGCTGATATCCGCCTACTACTTTATCTGCAGAATTACTGTCATTATTTTTCAGCAAATATTCTATTCCTCTGTAAATGCAGTTTTCTGCCTTAACGGACCCGCCGTTTCCGCAGACTATGCCCTGCGAAACGAGCGCGCACTTCCAATTGCTTTTTACCGCGCTGACAAGAGAAGCGGCATTTTTGCCCCTTAAAATAGTGCGGTATCCGTAATACTGCGAATTGT
Organism: Clostridia bacterium; assembly: GCA_029061495.1. Classification (GTDB taxonomy): domain Bacteria; phylum Bacillota; class Clostridia; order Christensenellales; family Borkfalkiaceae; genus Coproplasma. The sequence continues at coordinate 9,735 of JAIDRX010000111.1, read as the reverse complement.
CTATTACGCAGTTGTACATATACGCGTTTCCGCCACGGAGTTTGGGAAGTCTGTCCTCAATATTTTTAAACGTGCAGTTTGCAAAGGAGATTTGAAGCTTTAAGTTGTATGCATAATCGTCTCCGCTGTCGCCGCATAAAAAGCCCTTTTTCTGCGGAATTGCAAGTCCGTACAGAATTTCCTCAAACGTTGCGCCGCCGTCGCGGAGAGCTTTGTAATACAGCGCTTTATTTCCGCCTTGATTATAGTCCTCCTCGATATCGGACATCATTTTGTATAAATAACCTTCCTCGTCGTCGCTGCCCGCGTTGAAGTTACACCAGCTTATATGCACTGCCGAAGTACCGTCCGCTCCGTAGGGCGCGCGGAACGCAACACCCGCGTTTGCGCTATACTCGGGGTTAGATACGTCTATCTGTCCGTCATAGGATTTGCCGAAGGTGCAGTGGTCTATCCAGATATATCCGCAGAAGGCTATTTTAAAGTAAGCCCAGCCGTGGAAGTCGTAGTCGCCGACAGCAGAAGTCGTATTTAAAGGCGAGTCCTCCCACTGCCATATTTCGTCCATTTCCAAATTTCTGAAAACGACGTTATTGTCGCTTGTAAGCTTAAATCCGCAGTGCGTAAGCTTAACGCCCGTCTTAGAGTAAATTAAAAGGTTTGAAGTGTTTTCGACCTTTATCTGCGAAATGCCGTTTTCCGTAACCATATCCGAGTTGTAGTCGTTGACGTGTTTGGACATAGTCTTTCTTGAAAAGTCTTCAACAACTCCGCTGTTTATTACGGTTGAGCTAAGCACGTTATAGCCCAGATTCAAATCGTTTGCAATTTCTATTACGTGAACTTTGCCCTCGAAATTTTCCTGTGTGTAGTTATCGGCAGGAACTTGCGTGTAGGTTTGAGTTTCGTCGTCCCACACGTTGGTATAGTGGTACTTTGCGTCCACTATTGCGGAAACAAGCTCCTCCGCGGTCGTAACAACGCGGTAAGCATCGGTATTTTCGTATTCGGAAAAGTCGCTTATTCTGCCCTTAACGTAGCCGCCGCCCGTGTTAGGTAATTCGGGCTGGGGCGGTTCGGGTTGAGGCGGCAACGGCTGAATTATTTCAGGCCCTTCTCCCTCTTCTCCTTTACCGCCTTTATCGCCGTTTGTGCAGCCGCAGAAAAGGCTTGCTCCTAAAGCTACGGCAAGCATTGCCGCTAAAAACTTTTTCATATTTTACCCTCGTTTTTTATTATATAAATATTGTAACGCGAATTACATTTTTAGTCAATAGTAAATTAAAAATTAGCCCCTGCCGAAGTTCGGCGGGGGCTAAAATTTATTTATGAATTTTTTCATGAGCCAAACGGTACAGCTCTTCGGTTGCGAAGGAAATTTTCATAATAACGTCGCGCTTATTTACGGGGTGAAGCCAGAAGCTGTCGTCGCGGTTTGAAATATCGAGACAGTCGCCGAAAGTCTCCTTCTTTTTCCTATCCCTGTAATCAAACTCTATATGCACGCTTTCAAGCTCAGCGGGAGACAGGTGCATTTCAAACGGCTCGCCGTAGGCTTTGCACCAAAAGTGAGTGCCCGTTTTATCCTGTCTGAACCGCCCTTTACCTTGCGCAAAGTACTTGTTTTTGGGAAGGGTATGCACTTCTATTTCGTCCTCGAAAACGTACTCTCCCGACTCAACCTCACGGCGGACGTTTTCCCTCTCCCATTTAAACCAGTCGGGGATATGTTCAAAGCGAGTTTTTCCGTCGTGAGCTGCAAGCTGACCGTACTCTGTCATCTCCCACTTCTTACCGCAGCGGCGGCATTCGAGAGTGGTTCCGCCCGAATACATTTCGTGCTCGGTGCCACACTCGCAGCACTGGTATAAAATGCTGTGAAGTCCGCGCGCGCGTTCTGGGAAGTCGATTTTAATTTTGTTGTCAAGCTGGTATTTAAAGTCGTCATAGACGAATACTTTTTTAATCCTATCGTTTATCTCGTCTGCGGAAAGAGACGAAACCTCTTCCGCGGTTGCAACGCAGACAAGCTTGCCCTTTACGGGAACGGGACGGAATTTGTCCTTATTCCACTGGGGATTTGCGATAAAGTTGCCGTACGACAATAAGACAACGACGGGAAGCTTTAAATACTTTGCCATTTTACCGAGGGCGGGCGGCAGATAGCTCTGCGTTCCGTCAAAGGAGTACCGCGCTTCGGGGTAAACGCAGATAGGGTTTTTAAAATGCTCGGCACAGTATTTCATATGCTTTATAAGCTGAAAATCCTGTATAAACTTGCGCTTTGCTATTCCGCCCGCAAGCCGCATTAACGTTATGGTGTTGTCATGCATTGCATCGATTGCTACAACGTAGTTCATATTGTAGGGCTTAATCGTGCCGTACAGAATACGGAAGTCCATTTCGCTTGCATGGTTTGCAAGCAAAAAATAAGGGGGCTTAACTCCCTCCATATTTACGTGTTCACACTCGAACTTATGCTTTTTCAAAAGTGGATAGCCCGCAAACTGCTTTGTGAACCACATAAACAGCGCATTGGGTTTTTTTGGCTTTACCGAGAAATTGTAGCGGGAAACCTTCATAAACTCCCTCTTTTTTAGTTTATCGGCATTATAACATACCGCAGGCAGTTAGTCAACACTTTCCAAAAATTTGTTGATAAATTTAAGTCCGCTTGATGTAAGCGGACTTAAATTTTTTATCCTCGGTTTTCCTGATACCACTCGGTATCTTTCAATACAGTATCGTTATTTGAACACCAATGCTTGAGATTTGCGCCAGTTGAATAGAAAACTATGTTTCCGTTCATTGAAACCGCGTCCCACTCTTTTTCAGGATATTTGCCGTTAGTACCTATCGGCGGAACGTTTACCGCAAGCGAAGTAATATAAATATTTTCGGTAAAGTCCATAAGCCTTTTTACTGTAACGTTATAGGGGAACACGTTGGCGGGGTCTAAGGTGTACTCGGGCGCGCCGCAACAACAGCAAATAGCCACGTTTTTAGGCTTGATTACTTTTAAAAGCTTTTCCGTTGACGAAGTACCGCTGCCGTGATGCCCCGCCTTGAACAGCTCTACTTCGGGCAAAACGTTGTAGTCAGACTTACAATCTGCGGGAACGCTTTTGTAGTAGTCGACCATTCTGCTTTCACCGTCGCCTTCCAAATCGCCAGTAAACAAGTAATTGCGCTTACCCGCCTCCGTCTCTTCCGTAAGAAGTGTTACGACTGAATGTTCGTTATTGTCTTTAGACGAATTATAGTAATAATAATTATACAGGATATTGAGCGAAATTTTTTGACTGTCGTCTAAAAAGTATTGCCTTTTTGCACCATCTATACTTTGGTCGTAGCACTGCGACGCGGTATATACCGCCGTGTCATAAGTATCTTTGCAATAGTTAACCGCTTCCAAAAACTGACCGTAAAGCGTTAAATTGCCTTTGTCGGTATATTCGGAATGAGTGGTATTGTCAAAGTGGATAATAGTTTCAACCTCGTACTGATACAAAAGCCCCGTGCGCGTATCGCCTGATTTCGAGCCGAAAAAGCCAGAAATATGGTCCTCGTCGGAGTGGGTCGCTATCACGTACTCCAAAACGTTGTCAGTACAGTATTGGTCTATGTAAGTTTTAAGCGCGGGCGCACTGTTTTGTTTAGAACCTGCGTCGATTAAAACCTCGGTATCGCCGCACTTTATCAAAACGCAGTCGCCGGTATTTTTGTTTCCCAGCTCTAAAAAGTGAATTGAAAGCGTGCTGTTTGAAACTACTTCGACGCTGGGCGTCTTATTGTCAAAGCCGCAAACTTTGCAAACTTCGTCCTCGTCATAGTCGTGGTTGCCGGTAGCGGGAATTGGTACTATATCCGTATCGCCGCATACCGTGCAAGTGCGGGTCTTTTTTCCGTCCGCGCCGCAGGTAGGTTCAACTGTCTCCCACTCGCTCCAAGTGTGTTCGCCTGTACCCAAAAGCTTATGGTAAATCGACGGCTTGACGAAGTACAGCACAATTGCCGTAACGATAATTATAACTAAAATTACCGCTATGACGGTTATTAAAATTTTTTGATTTTTTGAATTCTTTTTGCTATTAGCCATTTATTACACCTTGGTGAGATAACCAAAAACGCGCAGATACAAGCAAGACAAGGCGCGCGAGGCTTTCCGACAGGAGTTTACTTAGCCGTAAACGACTTAGGAAAACGCAGTGCAACGCAGTATTGCGCAGTATATACGCGTTTTTCATTTAAAGTGATTTAAGCTGATTTAAAATTTTCTCGCGCATCTCGATAAACTTGTTAAGTTTAGCCCTTTCGTCGTCTACGAGCTTTTTGGGCGCTTTTGAAATGAAGCCCTGATTATTGAGCTTTCCGTCTGCGCGCGCGATTTCGGAAGTTACCCTTTCAAGCTCGGCAGTAAGCCTTGCCTTTTCCTTTTCGATATCTACAAGCTCGCCCATGGGGATATACAGCGTGCCTATCGCAAGCACCTTGGTTACCGCGTTTTCACCCGCTTCGGCCGCAGAGGATACGAAAATTATATCCTTAGCGCCCGCAAGCTTTAAAATGCTGTCCTCGTTTGCAGAGATTAGCCGCTTGCTCTCCGTTGAGATATAAAGGCTTACCTTTTTAGAGGGCGGGCAGTCAAGCTCTGTCTTAACAGCGCGAACCGATTTGATAATATCTATTATCCCCGCGAAAGCCTCCGCATCCTTTTTATATAAAAGCTTAGAATTGTATCTGGGGAACTCCGCCGTCATTATCGTACCCTTAGTGTTGGGAAGGTTACGGTAAATTTCGTCCGTGATAAAAGGTATGAACGGATGCAAAAGCTTTAAGGCATTTTCAAGCACGAACACAAGAACGGACAAAGCTCCGTCGCGCTTGTTTTCGTCCTCGGACTTTAATACGGGCTTTACAAGCTCGATATACCAGTCGCAGAAGTCCGACCACATAAAGTCGTACATTATCTGACAGGCGATACCAAGCTCGAACTTGTTCATTGCAAGCGTTACGTCGCGTATTGCCGACTGCAATTTTGAAATTATCCACTTATCCGCGGACGACAGTCTGAACTCGGATAGGGGCTTTATTTTGCCGTTTTCCGCGTTCATTATAACAAAGCGGCTCGCGTTCCATATTTTGTTCATGAAGTTGCGGCATGCTTCAACCTTTGCGTCGGAGTAGCGAGTATCGTTGCCGGGAGCTACGCCCTGCAACAGCGAAAATCTTAACGAGTCCGCGCCGTACTTGTCGATAACTTCCAAGGGGTCGACGCCGTTGCCCAAGGACTTGGACATCTTCCTTCCTTTTTCATCGCGGACAAGTCCGTGAATTAAAACGTCGCGGAAAGGAACTTTACGCATGTGCTCGAGTCCCGAGAAAATCATTCTCGCAACCCAGAAAAAGATTATGTCGTAGCCCGTAACCAAAACGTCGCCGGGGTAGAAATATTCGAGGTCCGACGTATCCTCTGGGAAGCCCAGAGTCGAGAAGGGCCAAAGCGCGGACGAGAACCAGGTGTCGAGTACGTCCTCGTCCTGCGTTAAGTTTTTACTTCCGCAGTGAGGGCAAACCGTAACGTCGGTTTTAGAGCAGATTTCCTCTCCGCAGTCGCCGCAGTACCATACGGGTATGCGGTGTCCCCACCATAGCTGGCGCGAGATACACCAGTCTTTGACGTTTTCCATCCAGTTATAATAAATTTTAGCAAACCTTTCGGGTACGAAGGTTATTTTTTTATCTATTACCGCGTGAATTGCGGGGCGGGCGAGCGACTCCATTTTTACGAACCACTGCTTTGAAACGAGCGGCTCTACCGTGTCGTGGCAACGGTAACAGTGTCCTACGTTGTGCGTATGCGGCTGTACGGAAACGAGGTTGCCGCTTGCCTTTAATTCCTCAACGAGCCTCTTTCTGCACTCGTATCTATCAAGTCCCTCGTACTTGCCTGCGTTTGCGTTCATAGTGCCGTCGTCGTTCATAACGCGAACTATTGGCAGGTTGTGGCGCATGCCGACCTCGAAGTCGTTGGGATCGTGCGCAGGGGTGATTTTAACGACGCCTGTGCCGAACTCCATATCCGCGTGCTCGTCGCCGACTACGGGGATAGGTCTATTTACTACCGGCAAAATTACGTTTTTGCCGATAAAGCGTTTGTATCTTTCGTCGTTGGGGTTTACCGCAACCGCAGTATCGCCGAACATCGTTTCGGGGCGGGTCGTCGCAACTTCCAAAGCCGCGTCCTCGCCCTCGACAAAGTATTTGATATGCCAGAAATGTCCGTCCTCTTCCGCGTACTCTACTTCTACGTCCGAAAGAGTGGTTTTGCAGTTGGGGCACCAGTTTATTATACGGCTTCCCCTGTAAATAAGTTTTTTGTTATAGAGGTTTACGAAAACTTCCTTTACCGCGTTAGAGCATTTTTCGTCCATGGTAAAGGTAAGGCGCGACCAGTCGCAGGACGAGCCGAGCTTTTTAAGCTGCTCAACGATTCTGCCCGCGTACTTGTCCTTCCACTCCCACGCGCGCTTTAAAAAGCCCTCGCGCCCGAGCGACTCTTTGGTTAAGCCCTCTTTTTTCATCTGCTCTACAATCTTTACTTCCGTCGCGATCGACGCGTGGTCGGTACCGGGCAACCAGAGCGCGCAGTAGCCCTGCATACGCTTAAAACGGACTACCGCATCCTGCATAGTCTCGTCCATGGCGTGTCCCATATGAAGCTGACCCGTAATGTTGGGGGGCGGCATCATGACCGTGAAGGGAACTTTGTTATCGTCACGCACGGCTTTAAAACAGCCGCTTTCTTCCCATTCTTTATAGAGCCTGTCCTCAAAATCTTTGGGGCTGTAAGTCTTTTCCATATTTAACTCCTCACAAAAATCTCGGCTAAGATGCGCCTGCGATTTTTCGTGATTTGAGGGCTCTGCCCTCTTTGCGCAATCTTAGGTGCACACAAATTATATAATTGCGCAAATTCACCCGCCGAGGTGCAGGCTTGCACAAATGTTGTGCGCTAACACAAAAAAACGTTTTTGTGTTGCGCAGTTAATTATAAAAAGCCAAAAAATTGTACTTTTTAATTATAACTCAAACGCGGTTAAATTGTCAAACGGTAAGTAAAGGCGCATAAGATGTATTATTAAATTTTTAAGGAGATTACATTGAAAAAGAAGCTTTTAACGCTGTTTTTAGCGGTAGTTTGCGCGCTTTCGCTCCCCTTTGCGTTTGCAGGCTGCAAAAAGAACGGCAATATACTTAAAATCAACGAGGTTACACACTCGGTATTCTACGCGCCTATGTACCTTGCGGAGTCGCTCGGTTACTTTAAGGAAGAAGGAATCGGAATCGAACTCACCAACGGCGGCGGCGCCGACAACACTATGGCGGCGGTGCTTTCGGGCGGAGCGGACATAGGATTCTGCGGACCCGAGGCGGCTATATACGTCGCTATCGGCGGAAGCAAAGACGCGCCCAAGGTTTTCGGTCAGCTCACTAAGCGCGACGGAAGCTTTTTGGTAGGCAGAAAAGCCGAACCCGACTTTAAATGGAGCAACCTTGAAGGCAAGGGCGTGCTTGCGGGCAGACCGGGCGGCGTTCCCCTTATGACCTTCCAGTACGTTTTGAGGAATGAAAACGTAAACGCTAACCTTATAACCAACGTTGCGTTCAACTCTATGACCGCGGCGTTCGAGGGCAACGTGGGCGACTACTGCACCATGTTCGAGCCGACCGCTTCCGAATATCAGAAGGCGGGCAAAGGCTACATCGTCGCGTCCGTCGGCGAGCAGTCGGGCGCTATCCCCTACACCTGCTTTATCGCAAAGCAGAGCTACATCGACAAGAACGGCGAAAGAATCGAAAAGTTTTTACGCGCTATAACCAAGGCGACGAAATACCTGCTTGCAACCGACAGCGCAACCGTAGCTCCCCTGCTTACTTCATACTTCGACGGTACGAGCGTTGACAGCATTAAAACCTCGCTTGACAGCTACAAGGCAATAGACGCGTGGGTTACCAATATGGCTATGGAGCAAAGCGCCTTCACCAAGTTGCAGGACGTTATCGAGCAGGCGGGCGAGCTTCAGAAAAGAGTTGCGTTCTCCGACCTCGTTTTAACGGAGACCGCGCAAAAAGTTTATAACGAAGTTTACGCGTAATGTTTAAATTCGACAATATTTCTTATACCTATCATACAAAATCGGGGGAAACCACCGCCGTAAAGAATTTGACTTTTACGGTTGACGACGGACAGTTCGTATCCGTAATAGGCCCGTCGGGCTGCGGAAAAACGACTATCCTTTCCATTGCGGCGGGGCTCCTCTCCCCCTCGTCGGGGCAGGTCGTCCGCGGCGGAGGAGAGTTCGGCTATATGCTGCAGCGCGACGCGCTGTTCCCCTGGCGGACGGTTGAGCAGAATATTTTTCTGCCGCTCGAAGTAAAAAAACGCAACACCCCCGAAATGCGTGAAAAGGCTGTGGCTCTTGCCGAAAAGTACGGGCTTAAAGACTTTTTGAAAAAGACCCCTTCGCAGCTTTCCGGCGGTATGCGCCAAAGGGTCGCGCTTATCAGAACGCTTGCCGCCGAACCTAATATTCTTTTATTAGACGAACCCTTTTCCGCACTGGACTACCAGACGAGGTTAGAGGTTTGCGACGACGTGCAGGGAATTATAAAGAGCGAAAAAAAGTCAGCGCTTTTAGTTACGCACGATATTTCGGAAGCTATTGCGCTATCGGATAAAGTCGTGGTGCTTTCCACCCGTCCCGCCAGAGTCGTTGCCGAGCATGAAATTAACTTCGGCGAGGGTAAACCCAAAAAGAGGCGCGAATGCGGCGAATTTGCCGCGACGTTTGAAATTTTAAGAAAAGAACTCGGCATATAAATTATGCCGACTGCGGTAACATATGAAAAAGAAAAACCTGAACTACTCGCGCGAGCATATCGCGTATTTAAAAAAAATCAAGAAAAAAAAGGTGATAGTAATTGCGGCGCGCGTGCTTATATTAGCCTTGATTTTAGGCATATGGGAGCTTTGCGCACAGCTTGAAGTTATAGACCCGTTTATAACAAGCTCTCCCTCGCGCGTAGCTATAACGATAGGCGATTTGTACAAAAACGGCACGCTGTTTTACCACATAGGCATAACGCTTATGGAAACGCTTATAGGCTTTGCAATTGCCGTAATAGTAGGTTACGCTGTTGCAATTGCGCTTTGGGCAAGCGAAACCGTAAGAAAGGTTTTAGAGCCGTATATAGTGGTTATAAACTCTCTGCCGAAAATCGCGCTCGGCCCCCTCATTATCATATGGATAGGCACGGGGTACTCCGCAATAATTTTTATGACCGTAATAGTCGCCATAATAGTATGCATAATGAATATGCTTTCGGGCTTTATCGCGGTTGATAAAACAAAATTGCTTTTAATGAAGTCAATGGGTGCAGGCAGGGCTACGACTTTACGCAAGCTTGTTATACCCGCCTCCGTTCCCGCGCTAATAAATACGCTTAAGGTTGCGCTCGGGCTTGCCTGGATAGGCTCGGTTATGGGCGAATATATCGTATCCAAAGCGGGCTTGGGGTACCTGATAGTTTACGGCGGACAGGTGCTTCAACTCGACCTGGTTATGACCTCTACCTTTATACTCTGCGTGCTTGCAGGCGGAATGTACGGCATTATCACCCTTATTGAAAAAAAGATATCAAAGTAAATAAAATTATAAGGCGGCGGTTGCT
>JAIDRX010000110.1 GCA_029061495.1 Clostridia bacterium | reverse complement strand
GTATAAGGAGGTAGAAAGTTATGGCAACTTACAGAGAAGCAAAATGCCGCCTTTGCAGAAGAGAGGGCGGAAAGCTGTTCTTGAAGGGCGAAAAATGTTATAACGGCAAGTGCCCGTTTGAAAAAAGACCTACGCCTCCCGGTGCGCACGGACTTTCGCGCAAGAAGGTATCCGAATACGGCAAGCAGCTGAGAGAAAAACAGAAGGTTAAGAGAATTTACGGCGTACAGGAAGGTCAGTTCCGCGCTTACTACGAAAAGGCCGACAGAATGAAGGGCATCACCGGTGAAAATATGCTTTCGCTGTTGGAGCGCAGACTGGATAACGTTATTTTCCGTATGGGCGTCGGCGCAAGCAGGTCGCAGGCAAGACAGCTTGTAAACCACGGTCATTTCCTTGTGAACGGCAAAAAGGTAAACATACCCTCCTATATAGTTAAAGCGGGCGATATTATCACCGTTAAAGAGAGCAAAACTTCCAACAAATATTTCGAGGCGGTTAAAGCAAGCAAGGTAAACACCCCTAAATGGCTTGAGTTCGACCCCGAAAAATTGCAGGGAAAGATTTTAGCAAATCCCGAGAGAGAAGATATTGACAGTCAGATTGCAGAGCATATGATTGTCGAGCTGTACTCCAAGTAACGAGAATAAAAAGGAGGAAGTTTTATGATCGAAATGGATATGCCCAAAATTGAGGTGGAAGAAAGCGAGGACCGCGCTTACGCGAAGGTTGTCGTTGAACCTCTTGAAAAGGGCTTCGGTCTTACGATAGGCAACTGCCTTAGGAGAATACTGTTGTCGGCGCTCCCCGGAGCTGCTGCGCAGGGAATAAGATTTTTAGACGGTAGCGTTAAGCACGAGTTTTCGGCAGTTGCGGGCGTTAAGGAAGACGTTGCGGAAATTATCCTCAACTTAAAGACGCTTGCTATAAAAACCGCCGTTACCGATAAAGATTACGTAAAGGTTGTGCACCTCTACAAGGAAGGCCCTTGCGAGGTTAAAGCGTCGGATATAAGCGACGACGCCGAGATAGAAATTATCAACGGCGACCAGCATATCTGCTACGTAGACGAGGGCGGCAAAATAGATATGGAAATAACCATAGGCAGAGGCAGGGGCTACAAGGGCGCAGACCATACCCGTACCGAGCTTTTGGATTACATTCCCATCGACAGCATTTACACGCCCGTCAAAAAGGTCAACTATGCGGTTGAAAACACACGCGTAGGTCAGAAGACCGACTTTGACAAGCTTACTTTGGAAGTGTGGACCAACGGCGCGTTCTCCGCAAAGGAAATCGTTTCTTTGGCGGCTAAGATTATGCAGGACCACATTTCGCTTTTCGTTGATTTGTCCGACTCCATCAAGGATATGGATATTCTCGTTAAAAGCGAGGACGACAAGCAGGCAAAAATTCTTGCGATGGCAATTGAGGATATGGACCTTTCGGTGCGTTCCTACAACTGCTTGAAGCGCGCAAACATACACACGGTGGAAGACCTTACGAGAAAAACCGAGGACGAAATGTTGAAGGTGCGCAACCTTGGCAGAAAGTCTTTGGACGAGGTTATTTTAAAGCTTCAGTCGTACGGACTTACACTTTCAAACAAGGAGGACTAACATATGCCCGGCAAATTGGGAAGAACGGCAGAGCAGAGAGA
>JAIDRX010000011.1 GCA_029061495.1 Clostridia bacterium | reverse complement strand
AACGTACGCGGTGCGCAACACCACGATGAACGGCTTCAAGCTTAAAGAGGGCGATATTATAGGTCTTGACAACAAGCGCATACTTGCCAAGGGCGAGAACATTGAAGAAACCACTCTCAAACTTATCAAGGCTTTGAAGAACGACGACCACGGAGTAATTACTCTGTACTACGGCGAGGGCGTAAAAGAGGAAGAGGCAACCGAGCTTGTTGAAAAGGTTCAGGAAGCCTTCCCCGACTGCGACGTGGATTGTATTTACGGCGGGCAACCTGTGTATTATTACATGGTTTCTTTGGAGTAATTGTCGCGTATCTGCTACGCAACCAAGGCTCTCACATATATGTAAAAAAATAAATATAAATTCGGAAGGGAGGCGGCAAACCTCCCTTTAAATTTTAAAATGCTATGCAACTCACTTCTTTAAAGTTCGTTTCCGAGAAAAGGGAAAAGGACTTCAACAAACTTAATATATACACCGCGGAAGAGCTGTGCCGCCACTTCCCGCGCGACTACCTCGACTTAACTCACGTTTCGCTTCTCCGCGACGCGTATCATAACGATATGATTTTAACCAAAGCCGAGGTGTTGAACGTGGAAGTCAACCGCTACGCGCGCCGTCCGTTCGTCAAGGCGTTCTGCCAGCAGGGCGGTTATGCGTTCACGGCGATATGGTTCAACCAGCTCTACGTCGCGCAGAAGCTGCAGCGCGGCGAATACCTCTTTTACGGCAGAGTGCAGAACAAGTACGGAATGGGTTGCAGTATGAACAACCCCTCGTTCGAACGCGCCGAAAGAAACGCGAATTTAAAGGGGCTTATCCCCGTGTATCCGCTATCGGGCGGACTTACGCAAGGGGTGGTGCGCTACGCAATCCGGCAAGCGCTTGCAAAAGTTGCGTTTACAAGCTACATACCTATTAAACTTCAACAAAAGTATTCGTTAATGCCCTTAAAGGAAGCGTACAGAAAAGTCCACGACCCGCAGAACAAGGACGATATAAAGCAAGGCTCGGCGCGCATTGCTTTGGAAGAATACTTCCTTCTAATTTCCGCGTTCAAGGTAATAAAGGGCGGGCGGGACGACGCGCGCCTCAATCAATAC
>JAIDRX010000109.1 GCA_029061495.1 Clostridia bacterium | reverse complement strand
GTACTCTTGCCGACCTTTGGCATCCTTATTGGGTAATAATTCCCGTGTGCGCATTTTTAAGCGCTATAATAGGAATAATTTTTGACGCCTGCAACCCGAAAAAGCGCGAAGAAAAAATTGCCAAAGGGGAAAATCCTTATGTCGGCGCGGCTTGCGGAATTATAATGCTTTCGTGTGTCATAGCGTATTTGCTTTTAGGCGCACTCGCAAATTTATGGCACCCGCTTTGGGTAATAATAGTAGGCGGCGCGTTTACGTGCGCAATAATCGCAATGACAGCGGCAATTATAACACATAAAAGAAAATAAAAAAGCGGATTTTAAATCCGCTCTTTTTTATTCGTCGTCGAACGTGCAAGCCGCTTCAAGATCTTCTCCGTAAGTTTCCTGCAGCTTTTTATCTATTTTAAAAGCCTTTCTACAAAGCAAGCAGAACCCCGCAAAAATGAAGGTGCCGCCTATGCTTATAGCGTAAACTATGGCAAGCCATTTTGCCGCCGTAAGGAAAATGTTGCCGAAGTCCGCCGCATTGCAACCGTATTGACAAATCACGCCGAGAATTAGCGCGATAATCAGGAGGGGGAAGCCTATAGTTATAAATATCCTTCTTATAAAGGAAAATACGTTGCTTAATACTTGCGTAAGGTTAAATAAAAAATTATGCGAGTAGGGCGTAGGCCTTCTGAACTCCAACCATTGAATTATTTTGTGGGTAGTGTGTCCGCTTCGTCCGTCGGCGCTGATTTCGTAGCCGTATTCGTGTTCGTTTGCCGTTGACCAGAAATGCCAGCCGAAAGCTTTCTTTTCCAATTTAAGCAGCCATTTATCGCCGGTAATTCCGCGGAACGACTTACTTTGTATAAGGTTTCTTGCCATTTTTTTCTCCTTTTGTAAATAATAATAAAAGTACAATTATCTTGTACTTTTATATATATTATACAAGTATCTTGTACTTTGTCAAGTGTATGAAGACTAAAATTGCAGAAAATATTAAATTTTACAGAAAACAAATGCAACTGACTCAAGAGGAGTTGGCAGCAAAGCTTTGCGGGAAAAAGAGCCTTATTTCAAATTATGAAAACGGTTACAGCACTCCCGATATTTTTACGCTGTGCAAGCTTGCGGATATTTTCGATATAACTCTCGACGAACTTGTCGAGTGGAAAAACGAATAAACCGGCGGACTTAAATTTAAGTCCGCCGGTTATTTCTTTTCGGGGAGATGTTTCCAATAGCGCACTGGCATATAGCCTTTCATTTGCTTTTCATGCGGGCGCGACTCGATATTTACTGCCTTATAATACTTTTTCCAAAGCGTTTCAAACGCGCGCTCGTATTCGGATAGGTAAATCTCGGCTTCGCCCGCGTAACCCGTAATCCATTCGTGTCCGTTGTACATTCCCGCAATTTTACGCTTTAAGTCGTGTATGACGAATCTTTCGGACTTCAGCCTTTCCGCAAAATGCGCTGTGAGTAAATCGGTTATATCGTTGTCGGGGGAGTAGGGGGCGTAAAGAACTCCGTCCGCGCTTTCCATAAACCTTAAAAAGCCTTTAAGGCGGTGCACTTCAAACGAAACCTTGTGCAGTATATCGTTAAACTCTATAACCTCGGGTAAATTGTACGCTTTTTTAACGGGCGATTTTCTCTCTAAAAGTTTTTTAATATAACCGAAACAAATCTGCTCTTTCAGTGCGTCGCCGCTTCTCAAAGCAAATTCAATATCGTAAGGCGCTTCGCTGTCGCACTTTTTTATCCCCTTTTCAACACGGTCGGCTTTTTCGTTATTGGCAACAACTTTTATAATTTCGCTGTCTAACGAAAGCTGGGTCGCGTCGTCCGAGGTTATGACACATTCCTTTTCTCGGTACGCGTCGAAAACCGCAGTATAAAAGCATTTAACAGTTCCGTCGCAAATAAAAATTTTCATATTTCGCCTGTGAGGGCGGAAAGCGCCGTTGCTTCGTTTGAAAACATTGAAAGCTGTTCGCTGACCTCGCTTCTGCCGTCCAAGAGCAGCGAGGTCTTAACCTGCGCAAAACTGTCCGCGCCGTAAAACTTGCCCTTGCACGTTATAAAGTGCTTTGCCCTCTTTAATACTATGCGCATTTTTGCAAGATTATCGAAGTCGAGTTTTGCAAATTTTCTCGCTTCAACAATTTTATACGCGCTTTTGGCGCCTATCCCCGGTACTCGTAAAAGCGTTTCGAGCGGGGCGGTGTTTATTTCTACGGGGAATAGGTGCATATTCCTCAAAGCCCAGGCGCACTTCGGGTCGTACTCTTGGGAAAGGTTTTCATTCTCTTCGCAAATTTCGTTTACGTCAAAGCCGTAAAAGCGGATAAGCCAGTCCGCCTGATAAAGCCTGTGTTCGCGTAAAAGCCCCGCACCCACGGAAGGGAGTTTACTGCTCTGCACTACGGGGATATAAGAGGAGTAGTAAACCCTTTTCATATTCATATTTCTGTATAACGCTTCGGTAAGCTTCAAAATTTGTCCGTCGCTTTCAGGCGACGCGCCGACTATCATTTGCGTAGTCTGTCCTGCGGGCAAAGTATTCCGCCTAAGCTTGTTAAACTTTTCGTAATCTATAGCGTCTTTAAGACTTTTCATTGGCAGCAAAAGGCTCTGCTTCGTCTTTTGCGGGGCAAGGAGCTTTAGCGATTTTTCGCTCGGCAGTTCTATGTTGTAGCTCATTCTGTCAACAAGCTTCGCCGCCTTCATAATAAGCGCTTCGTCCGCGTGGGGGATACCTTTCAGGTGAATATATCCGTTAAAGTTGTAAACCTTTCTGAGCTTTAAAACTGTTTCGCAAAGTAGCTCCATTGTTTTGTTCGGAGTTTCGAATACCGCGGAGGAGAGGAAAAGCCCCTCGATATAATTGCGCTTGTAAAAGTTTATCGTGAGCGAGCAAATCTCGTCTGGCGTAATACGAGCGCGGCGCACGTCCGCACTTTTGCGGTTTGGGCAGTACTCGCAGTCGTAAACGCACTCGTTACTCATTAAAATTTTCAAAAGCGAAATACATCTTCCGTCGGGAGTAAAGGACTGGCATATTCCGCCTACCGAGCCGTTCCCGAGTCCGCCCGCCTGGTTGTGTCTGCGCGAGCCGGAGGAGGAACACGAAACGTCGTACTTGGCGCTTTCGGTCAATATTTCAAGTCTTTCCTCGTCAATCATATAAACCTCAAATTAACTCTACCGCCGGAGAAAAGGAGAGGCTTCACCGACGGTAGATTTTGCCGCATTACCCGATAAAACCCGAATTTCAAGCAATGCAAACATATGTTTATATTCCGATTATAGCACCGCAACCGCACTTTGTCAACAGTTTTTTTTAATATTGACTAAAAAATTTTTTTATGATAAAATCAGTTAGTAACAAAATAATTTCACAAACATTTCATTACAAAATAAATTTGATTTTATGCGTACGGTTTATAATTAATGTAGGAGGACGCAAATGAAGGTCTTAATAGTAGACGACGAGGAAATGATAAGGGGCGTTTTAAAGGAATACGTCGAGTTTGAGGGCGGCGAGGCTTACGAGGCAGCCGACGGTATGCAGGCTGTTAAAATGTGCAGAGAGGGCGACTACGATATAATTTTAATGGACGTTATGATGCCCAGGCTTGACGGCTTTTCCGCTGTTAAAGAAATTAAAAAAATCAAGGATATACCGGTCATAATGCTTTCGGCGCGAGGCGAGGAGTACGACAAGCTTTTCGGCTTCGAGATAGGCGTTGACGACTATGTTACAAAGCCCTTTTCACCCAAGGAAGTTATGGCGCGCATCAACGCAATTTTAAAGCGAAAAAAGGGCGACGACGGGGCGCGCGATGCCGTAACATTCGAGGGGCTGACTATCGATATGGTCGGGCGCAACGTTTTCGTTGACGGCGAAAAGGCGGAGCTTACCCCTAAGGAGTACGAAATACTTTTCTATTTCGTAAAAAACAAGGGCATAGCGCTTACGCGTGAAAAGCTTTTAATGGACGTGTGGGGGTTCGATTTTTACGGCGACGACAGAACGGTTGACACGCACATAAAAATGCTGCGCTCAAACTTAAAACAGTACAGAAAGTTTATCGTAACTTTAAGGGGCTTGGGATACAAATTTGAAGTCTGAAACAAACCGTCCCGCCCCACTTAAAAAGATAAAAAGTGTAAATGCGGTACTAATGAAGTACCTGTTGCTTTTGGCTTTTCTTTTAATAGTTTTGGTTGAAGTTATCTGCTACTTTATAGTCAGCAATACCTCAAAAGATCAGGCTAACGAAAGGCTTATGCACGCGGGCAGGGACGTCGTAACATACATAAACGGCAACGGAGAGGGGGACGTTTCCTCTTATATCCGTTTATACCGTCAGGAAGGAATTAACGTTTACGTTTTATCTCCCGACGGTAAAATTCTGTTGCCGTCGGACGAAGCTTCGGCGGAAGGCTCTGTCGTTGATATAGAAAGCATTGTAAAGCGTTTGGGCGGAGTACAGTCCGAAGGCTCTGTGCTTTTTACTGAAAAAGATAAACTCAATTACGCAACGACTGTAAACTACAGCGGCGAAAGAAGCTACGTTTTGGCAACATACTCTTTAAGACTTTTATCGCATTCGCTGCGTATCCTAATAATTTATTTTTGCATAGTAGGCGTCATAGTTTTGCTTGTAGGCGCGCTCATTTCGTACAGTATTTCCCAAAAGCTTTCAAGCGGACTTAAAAACCTTTCTACTACGGCGGTAAAATTTTCAAAGGGAGATTTCGACGTTCGTTTTGCAAATGCGGAATATCAGGAGCTTGCAGACCTTTCGGACACTCTTAACTCCGTGCGCGACGAAGTTAAAAAGAGCGGCGACTTCCAGCGTGAGCTCGTTGCAAACGTTTCGCACGACTTAAAAACTCCGCTTACTATGATTAAAGCGTATGCTTCGATGATACGCGAAATTTCGGGCAACGACCCCGAAAAGCGAGACAAGCACTTGCAGGTTATAATAGACGAGGCGGACAGGCTTACTGGGCTTGTAAACGACGTTTTAAGCGTATCAAAGGTAAGCTCTAAGTTAGACGCGCTAAACCTTAAAGTATTTAATCTTACCGAGTTTTTGTACGGCATTATAAACAAGTTCGACTACTTGCAGGAAACGCAGGACTATAAATTTATGGTCGATATAGACGTGGAGCTTTACACGCGCGCCGACGCGGAAAAAATAGGTCAGGTAATTTACAACCTTTTGGGCAACGCGGTCAACTACACCGGCGAGGATAAAACCGTATATATAAGCCTTAAAAGCTCGCTTACCGACGATAGAATAAGGTTTTCGGTAAAAGATACCGGCAAAGGCATTTCAAAGGAAGATTTACATGAAATTTGGGACAGATACTACCGCGTTAAGGAAAACCATTCTCGCCCCGTCAAGGGTACGGGACTCGGGCTTAACATAGTCAAAATAATTTTGCAAAACCATTCGTTCGATTTCGGTGTAGAGTCCGACATCGGCAAAGGCTCGCTATTCTGGGTAGATTTCCCGTCCGTTTCAAAAAATATAGAAGTTAAAAATTAAAAGCCGCACCGTAAACGGTGTCTCTCATAAAGATTTTTCGTTGACAAATAAATAGCGTACTACTTCATTTACGAAGTATAGTGCGCTATAATTTTTTAAGTTTAGACGACAAATTGTAATTTATCAGTTGACCTTTCCCATATACGCTATTGATTCTTGTTTAAGTGTTATAAGTCCGTCTTTCGCATATTTATCAAAAACTAAAACTATATCATTTACAAATAATTTATAGTTGACATCTCCTTCGCGCGGAGCATAGGAGCGCGAAAGCCAATAACTTAAAAATTTATTCTTATCCATAAACAATGAATTGCTTTTGCTAATTTCTATAAATTTTCCGTTATACAATTCGTTAATTCTTTTTCGTTTCAACTCAATATATGCCGACCCAGTGCTTGCATTGCGAACGTCACAATACCGAGCAACCACCGCGTCAACGTCCTTATTGATGAAATCATTACACCTTTGATTATAAACAATAACTACCTGACCGTTTGGCTTTAAAATTCGCTTACATTCTTTGCTAAATTCTTCAAGCGGAAACCAATGAAGTGCTTGCGCTACTGTGATTATATCTATAAAAGAATTTATTAAATTTGTATTTGCTGCGTCACCATTTACAGAAACGAAATTCTGATATCCTTTGAGCCTTTTTTCACCGGCTTTTCGCATATCTGTGTTTGGTTCAACCCCATAAACTTTATTACCGCGCTTTAATAATTGTTCGGTAAAAATTCCCGTTCCCGAACCAATATCTGCAATTATAGACTGCGGGGAAAAGCCATAGTCGGAATATAACGTATTTAATAAGCTCTCCGCATAAGCGGGGCGTGCGTAATCATAATGAGTCGCTTTACCACTGAATTTTTCTTCGTTATTTACCATAATTTTCCCTTGTTAAATTACTGTTTATCGTAATTTCATTATAGCAAAATAGTAATAGAAAAGCAAGGATAGTTTAGTGTCTGGATACACCTTAAAAAGCGTGGCTTTTTTTGCGTATTTAAGGCAAAATATTTCAAAGCGTTTGACAATTTGCTTGAATGCGGCTATAATACTTAATATAAACATTCGTTTATTGTGCGCTTTGGTGCGCGTTTTTGTTGTAAATAAATTTATTTCGGGCTATAATTTTTAAGATGGAATTTAAGTTGCATTCAAAATTTAATCCCACGGGCGACCAGCCTCAGGCGATTCAAAGCCTGACGGAGGGGGTGCTCGACGGAATACGCACGCAGGTGCTTGTCGGCGTTACGGGCAGCGGTAAAACGTTTACTATGGCAAACGTCATAAAAAACGTAAATCGCCCGACCCTCGTTATCGCGCACAACAAAACGCTTGCGGCGCAGCTTTGCAACGAATTCAAAGAGTTTTTCCCCGAAAACAGAGTTGAGTATTTTGTAAGCTATTACGACTATTACCAGCCCGAAAGTTATATTCCGTCAACCGATACTTATATCGAAAAGGATATGAGTTTAAATGACGAAATAGATAAGTTGAGAAACTCCGCCACAAGCTCGTTGGGCGAGCGCGACGACGTTATCGTGGTGGCGTCCGTCAGCTGTATTTACGGCTTGGGGGCGCCCGAGGAGTATTTCCGCCTTGCAATATCTTTGCGACCCGGTATGGAAATGGAGCGCGACGAGCTTTTACGCAAGCTTGTTGAAATTCAGTACGCCCGCCGCGATATAGATTTTAAAAGGTCGTCCTTCCGCGTGCGCGGCGATTCGGTTGAAATTTTCCCCGCAAGCAATTCGGAGGTTGCTATCCGCGTCGAGTTTTTTGGCGACGAAATAGACAGAATCTGCGAGGAGGACGCGCTTACCGGCAATATCGTTTCGGAACTCAAACACGTTTTAATATTCCCCGCAAGTCAGTATGCGGTAGGCTCCGACAAAATGCAAAACGCGCTTTCTATGATAGAGCGCGACATGCACGACGAAGTTAAAGCCTTTAAAGACGGCGGCAAGCTTATAGAGGCACAGCGGCTCGAACAGCGTGTAACTTACGATTTGGAAATGATGCGCGAAATCGGCTATTGCAGTGGCGTTGAAAATTACAGCCGTTACTTTGACGGAAGGAGAGAGGGCGAGCCTTCGTTCACTCTTTTGGACTATTTCCCCGCGGGTAAATTTCTCGTATTTATCGACGAAAGCCATATGACCATTCCGCAGATCCGCGCAATGTACCACGGCGACCGCTCTCGCAAGGACAACCTTGTAAGCTACGGCTTCCGTTTAAGGGCCGCTTACGACAACCGCCCCTTAACGTTCGAGGAATTTGACGAACGCGTTCCTCAGCTTATCTGCGTTTCCGCAACTCCCGCTCCGTACGAGTTAGAACAGGCGGGCAACCTTGTCGAACAGATTATCCGCCCGACGGGGCTTATCGACCCCGAAGTTACGATAAAGCCCACAAAGGGGCAGATCGACGATTTACTGGGCGAAATTAAAAAGGTTATAGCCGAAAAGGGCAGGGTGCTTGTAACTACCATGACCAAGCGCATGGCGGAAAGCCTGACCGACTACTTAAAAGAACATTCTTTAAAGGTGCGCTATATGCACAGCGACATTGACGCGCTTGAAAGGATAGATATAATAAACGGACTTAGAAGCGGCGAATTTGATGTGCTTTGCGGCATAAACCTATTGCGAGAAGGACTTGACCTTCCCGAAGTTAAGCTCGTTGCAATTCTCGACGCGGACAAAGAGGGCTTTTTAAGGAGCGAAACCTCGCTCGTCCAGACGATAGGCAGAGCCGCGCGAAACGCCGAAGGCAGGGTAATAATGTACGCCGATACGATAACCGGCAGTATGCAGCGCGCCATTGACGAAACCAACCGCCGCCGTAAAATTCAGTCCGACTATAATAAAGAACACGGCATTATTCCCAAAACCATAATCAAAGAAGTTAAAAACTCTATAGGAATAACGGGCAAAAAATCGGCGGTAGACGATATAAAGCTTAAGGACATTCCCGCCGAGATAGAAAAGCTGAAAGCGCTTATGAAAGTGGCTTCCGCGCAGCTCGATTTTGAAAAAGCGATAGAGATACGCGATGCAATATCCGAACTCAGAAAAAAACTGTTAAAAAGTAAAAAGCAATGAAAGAAGAAATTTTTGTTAAGGGCGCAAAAGAAAATAACTTAAAAAATATCGACGTGCACATTCCCCGCAACACGCTTACGGTGTTTACGGGGCTTTCGGGCAGCGGTAAATCGACGCTTGCTTTCGATACTATTTTTGCCGAGGGGCAAAGGCGGTATATCGAAAGCTTATCGTCGTACGCGCGCCAGTTTTTAGGTCAGATGGAAAAGCCCGACGTCGAGCTTATAGACGGACTTTCTCCCGCAATTTCCATTGACCAGAAAACGACCTCGCACAACCCGCGCTCAACCGTAGGTACGGTAACGGAAATTTACGACTATTTCCGTCTGCTGTTCGCAAGGGTAGGTATTCCGCACTGCCCCAACTGCGGAAGGGAAATTCGCCGACAGTCTGTTGACGAAATTGCCGACAGAGTTATGCTTATGCCCCAGGGCAGTAAAATTATTATCGAAGCCCCCGTATTCCGCGGCAAAAAGGGCGAGTTTGTAAAAGAGCTTGCAAGCTATAAAAAGAGCGGTTACGGCAGGGTAAAGATAGACGGAATAATCTACGACCTGCAGGAAGAAATACATTTAGAAAAAAATATCCGCCACAATATTTCGGTAGTTATAGATAGGCTCGTCATAAAGGACGGAGTTTTAAAGAGACTTACCGATAGCTTAGAGGCGGCTTTAAAGCTTGCGGACGGACTTGTCGTAATCGACTGCGAGGGACAGGAAGAGTTGTATTCCTCAAACTACGCCTGCCCCGACTGCGGCATTTCCATAGAAGAAATCGAGCCGCGCCTTTTCTCGTTCAATACCCCTTGGGGCGCATGCCCCGAGTGCTCGGGCTTGGGCTTTAAGCAGGTAGTAGACCCCGACTTGATTTGCCCCGATAAGAGCAAATCTCTGCGCGACGGTGCAATTAAAATCAGCGGATGGAATTTAGACTCGTCCGCAATGACGCAGATGTATTTAAACTCGCTGTCAAAGGTATACAATTTTTCGCTTGACGTACCGGTTAAAGACTTACCCGAAAATATTTACAATATGCTTATGTACGGCAACGGCGGCGAAAAGATAGATCTTGCTTATAACGCTTACCGCTTTACAGGGAGCTATAAAACCGCGTGGGAGGGCTTTGCTACGAATTTACAGCGCCGCTATAACCAGACCTCGTCCGAGGGCGTTAAGTGGGATATAGAGCGGTATATGCGCACTTCCGACTGTCCCGCGTGCAAGGGCAAAAGGCTTAAAAAAGAGGCCTTAGCTGTAACCGTCGGCGGCAAAAATATTATGGAAGTCTGCGATATGTCGGTGGACGATTTGACGGACTTTACCGACTTCGGATTTTTCGGAAAAACCGAGCATATGATAGCCGACAGCATTATTAAAGAGATAGACAGCAGACTAAGCTTTTTAAAGAACGTAGGCTTGGGCTACTTGACCCTTTCGCGCAGTGCGGCGACTCTTTCGGGCGGTGAAAGTCAGCGTATCAGACTTGCAACGCAGATAGGCAGTGCGCTTACAGGTGTTTTATATATTCTCGACGAGCCGAGTATAGGTCTTCATCAAAGGGATAATCAAAAGCTTTTAAATTCTTTGCTTGGGCTTAGAGATTTAGGCAATACGCTTATAGTCGTCGAGCACGACGAAGACACAATGCGCGCCGCGGACTATATCGTAGACATCGGTCCAAAAGCGGGAGTGCACGGCGGCGAAGTGGTTGCGTGCGGTACCGTCGAGGATATTATGAACGAACCGCGCTCTATAACGGGCGATTACCTCGCGGGCAGATGCAAGATAGAAGTTCCCGAAATGCGCGTAAAGCCCGACGGAAGATGGCTTTCGGTTTCGGGTTGTAAGCAGAACAATTTAAAAGATATATCGGTGAAAATTCCCGTCGGACTTATTACTGCGGTTACGGGCGTTTCGGGTAGCGGTAAATCGAGCCTTGTAAACGAAATAATCTATCCCTACCTTGCAAACAATTTAAACGGCGCGCGCCAGCTTTTGGGCAATGCAAAATCTTTGGAGGGGTTGGAGAATTTCGACAAGGTAATTGCAATCGACCAACAGCCCATCGGCAGAACGCCGAGAAGCAACCCCGCGACTTATACGGGCGTATTTACAATGATACGCGACTTGTTTGCCGCAACACCCGACGCAAAGGAAAAGGGTTACAAGAGCGGAAGATTTTCGTTCAACGTTGCGGGCGGCAGGTGCGAGCATTGCCAGGGCGACGGAATAATTCAGATAGAGATGCACTTTTTGCCAGATATATACGTTCCTTGCGAGGTGTGCGGCGGAAAGAGATACAACCGCGAAACGCTTGACGTTAAGTACAAGGGCAAAAGCATATCCGACGTTTTGGAAATGACGGTGGAGGAAGCTGCGGAGTTTTTCAAACCCGTAACAAGTATTTACAATAAACTTTCAACTTTGTGCGACGTAGGTCTTGGCTATATCAAGCTCGGACAAAGCGCTACAACGCTTTCCGGCGGCGAGGCGCAGAGGGTCAAGCTCGCAACCGAGCTTTCAAAGCGCAGTACGGGCAAAACCTTTTATATACTCGATGAGCCGACGACGGGGCTTCACAGCTACGACGTAGATAAGCTTGTCAAAATTATGTCGCGGCTCAGAAGCGGCGGTAATACCGTCCTTGTAATAGAGCATAACCTCGACGTTATTAAAACTGCTGACTATATAATCGACCTCGGACCGGAGGGCGGTGACAAGGGCGGAACGGTCGTAGCAACAGGAACGCCCGAAGAAGTAGCAAAGTGCAGTCAAAGTTACACGGGTCAGTTTTTAAAACAAATTTTATAAAAAAGGCGGCTAAAAGCCGCTTTTTTAGTATGAAATTAAAAAATATTCAGTACTATGCGTAACGTAATAAGGCAAAATTAAGGGGTAGTAGCCTAATTTAAAGGTTTTTCATATTATGGTAAAGCGTTAAGGAGCGCGGTATTATGGTAAAACCTTTAACTATACCCGATGAGTATCCTACAACAGAAGGACTTTGTCCCGACTCTTACAGCCTTGCAATTATTTCTCCCGCATACGCTTCGGCAACGGGGGAACTGAATGCCATACTTCAATACGTATACCAGTCGTTCTGTTTTCATAAGCAGGGTTTAAAGG
Source organism: Clostridia bacterium (assembly GCA_029061495.1). Taxonomy (GTDB): domain Bacteria; phylum Bacillota; class Clostridia; order Christensenellales; family Borkfalkiaceae; genus Coproplasma. The sequence continues at coordinate 2,085 of JAIDRX010000109.1, read as the reverse complement.
AATACGCGGACGATTTAAAGGGCATAGCCATTGCCGAAATGATGCATCTTGATATACTCGGTAAAACTATAATTGCGCTCGGCGCCCAGCCTATCTTTTGCCAGAACCCGCCTACGGCTTTCAACTTTTACTCGGCGAAATACGTAACGTATTCGCGCAACGTAATAAATATGATTGAGGACGATATAATAGACGAGCGGCGGGCAATCGCGCAGTATTCGAAGATGCTTACAAGGCTTAAAAACGACCAATTGAAAAGTATTATATCACGCATAATCGAGGACGAAAAGCTTCATTTGGAAAGATTGAAAGAAATTTTGCAAGCGCTCAAACATTGACACTTGTGCGCGTTTGTAATAAAATAAAAGTATGAATTTCGACGTAGCGATAATCGGAGGAGGCGCGGCGGGGCTTGCGTGCGCTTCGCGCCTTTCCGAAAGGACCAAAAATCTTAAAATAGCGGTAATCGAAGCGGGCGAACGCGCGGGCAAAAAACTTGCCGCAACGGGCAACGGTCAGGGCAACGTTACAAATGCAAATATGTCGGCGGAACATTACTTCGGCGGCAACGTTCCTTTAGTCGAAAAGCTTGCCTGCGGCAAAGATAACTTTTTGACTGAAAGCTCGCTTTTTAAATGCGTACTATCACGCGACGAGCAAGGCAGGGTATATCCCGGCGGCAGACAGGCTTCCGCACTCGTTGACAGTCTGCTTGCGGATTTAAAGCGCAGCGGCGTTACTCTTATCACGGGCGTTAAAGTTGAAAAGCTTTCACGCGGGTTTGTGCTTTTTCTTTCCGACGGCAGAAATATAGAGGCGAATTACGTAGTTTTATGTACCGGCGGTAAAGCTCAAAAGCAGTATAAAACGGACGGTTCGGCGTATTCGCTCGCAACTAATCTAGGGCATACGCTTACGCCGCTTTATCCGTCGCTCGTACAGCTTAAAACGGATACGCAGCATATTAAAACGCTTAAAGGCATACGCACCGACTGTATAGTTTCAGCGTTCAGCGGCGGTAAAAAAATCGCAGAAAAGCGCGGCGACGTAATTTTTACGGAGTACGGAGTTTCGGGCAATGCTATCTTTGCAATTTCGCCCTACGTTGCGGACAAGCAGTCCGTTACGCTTTCGCTTCATTTTCTGCCGCAAAGCAGCGCCTTTATTGCCGAGGACGTTTTAAGGAAAAAGAAGCTCGGCTATCCAGACAGCGAGCTTTTAAGCGGAACTCTTCACAACCAACTCGGCAGGGCGATAATAAAGCGCGTAGGAAGTTGCGACGAAAGAGCAATTGAAAATATGGTCTGCAACTTCACTTTACCTGTTACCGGTAGCCTCGGCTTTGATTACGCTCAGGTTACAAAAGGCGGAATAAATATGTCGGAAGTAAGCGACAACCTCGAAAGCAAGCTCGTTAAAAATCTGTTTTTCGCTGGCGAAATTTTAGACGTGGACGGAGAGTGCGGCGGCTATAATCTGCACTGGGTTTTTTCAAGCGCGTGTGCGGTTGCGGACGAAATTTCAAAAAGAGTATGATACAGAGGCTCGACAGCATAAAACTTAAAATTGACGAAAGCGAGGACAAGCTTTTACATATCGCCTGCAAAAAATGCGGGCGCAATTTAAAGTATTTTAAAATACTGAAAAAGTCGCTTGACGCCCGCGACAAGAACAATATTTACTGGGTTTATTCTATTGCCTTTTCCGATGCGGAAGAAGAGGAAAATTTACCGCCGCTTGAAAAGCTTGCAAATCCACCCAAGGTTGCTGTGATAGGCGCAGGTCCTGCGGGGCTGTTTTGCGCTTTAAGGCTTATAGAACACGGCATATCCCCGGTAATTATCGAGCGAGGTGAGCGCGTTGAGGACAGAAGGCAAACAACGCAGAGCTTTTTTGAAAACCGCACGCTCAATGTAAACTCTAACGTTCAGTTCGGCGAGGGCGGTGCGGGCGCGTTTTCGGACGGAAAACTCAACACGCAAACTCACGACGGACTTAATAAAGAAGTTTTAAAATTCTTTCATAAATTCGGCGCACCGGAAGAAGTGCTGTATTTAAACAAACCGCACGTCGGCAGCGACAACC
>JAIDRX010000108.1 GCA_029061495.1 Clostridia bacterium | reverse complement strand
GTCGTACAAGGGCAAGCCCGCGTGCGGCCCCGATGGCGGAGACGGCGGAAACGGCGGAAACATTTATATTACCGCGGACGGCAGCATCAATGATCTTTTGTCCTTTCGCTATACAAGCAAATATTTTGCGGGCAACGGCGAACGCGGCGGCACCAATAAATGCTTCGGTAAGGGCGGCGACGATATTATAATTAAGGTGCCCGAAGGCACCGTCGTACGCGACGCGGAAACGGACACCGTCATCTGCGATATGTTTGCCGAGGGCGAAAAAAAGCTTATTGCCGAGGGCGGCAGAGGCGGCAAGGGAAACGTCCGCTTTACCACCGCAAGAAGACACGCGCCCAACTTCGCGCAGAGGGGTGAAAAAACCGAGCCGCACGTTCTTATTTTAGAGCTTAAGGTTATTGCCGACGTTGGCATTATCGGCTTCCCCAATGTGGGTAAATCCACTCTGCTTTCAAAAATTTCGGCGGCAAGACCCAAAATCGCAAACTACCATTTCACGACTTTATCGCCAAATTTAGGTGTTGTTAAATATTACGAAAAGAGCTTCGTCGCGGCGGATATCCCCGGCCTTATCGAGGGCGCGGCTGACGGCGCAGGCTTAGGGCACGACTTTCTGCGCCATATCGAGCGCACGCGCATGCTTTTACACGTCGTCGATATTTCGGGCAGCGAGGGCAGAGACCCCGTCGAAGACTTCAAAAAAATCAATTCCGAGCTTCTATCTTACAGCAAGGTTTTAGCTTCCTTGCCGCAGGTCGTAGCGCTAAACAAATGCGACGTTTACGGCGCGGAAGAAAATATTAAAGCTTTTAAAAAGAAATACGGCAGGAAGTACAAAATATTTCCCATAACCGCGGTAAACGGAGAGGGAACTGACGCGCTTTTGGACGGGCTTTTCAGCGTGCTTGAAACGCTTCCGCCCGTAAAGAGAATAGAGAGCGACGAAAACTTTACTTACACTAAGTCCGGCAATCTCGACTTTGAAATTTATATGGACGGCGAGGCATACGTCGTTGTCGGCTCGCTTGTGGATATGCTGTGCCGAAACGTGTCTTTGGCCGACTCCGACTCTATGGCGTACTTCCAGAAAATTTTAAGGGAAAAGGGAGTAATTTCCCGCCTCAAACAGATGGGCATTAAGGAAAACGACACCGTAGTCGTCGGCGATGTTGAGTTTGACTTTATACCCTAAGTTCACAAATTTTTAAAGCTATTCTGCGCTTTAAAAATTTCGTGATTTGAGGGCTGCTCGCCCTCTGCCCGCAATAATAAGGGCACACAGATATATAATTGCGGGCATTCACCTTGGTGAGCCGCAAGTATGCGCAAATAGGGTGCGCTTGCAAAAAGCGTGGTTTTTGCAAGCGCCGTAAGTTATTATAAACAGAGGTAATAATGTTAACTTCAAAACAACGCAGTAAATTAAAAAGCCTTGCCGCAAACCTGTCGCCGATAGGACAGGTGGGCAAGGAAGGTATAGGTGAAAATATGCTTGCAAGCTTTTCAGACTGTCTTGAAAACCGCGAGCTTATAAAAATAAACGTGCTTGAAAACGCGGACGGAACCGCGCAGGATATAGGGCGCGAACTCGCCGAAAGGTTAAACGCCGAGTGCGTTATAGTTATCGGCAGAAAGGTGGTTTTGTACCGCTATTCAAAGCGCAAAAATTTCAAGCATATCGAGCTTAATTAAATACGAGTGCCACGGCGGAAAGTATAAGCATTATACTTCCGCTTACTATATAGTATACAGGGAAAAAGGTGAGGTAGCTTAAAGCAAGCAAAGCTGCGCCCGACCAAAAGAGCGGCGCGCAAATTCTGCGCGAAAATCTTGCGCGAATCTTTTTCCACACGCTTATCTTTTTTGCACCTTCGTAAACGTACTTTTCGGGCAGAAGTCCGCGCTCTTTCAAGATGGGGTAAACGTCGTCTATCTGCTTGATTTCAATTAAAAAGTTTTCCGCAAGTACGGCGGCTTCGGCAGAAGCTTTACAACAGTAAATTATCTTTTTTTCGTCGCACTTGAATTTTATTATTCTCGCCACGTCGTCCTCGTTTAAAGGCTGCATTTTAAAGTCGAAAAAGTAAACCCCGTCTTTAAAGTAAACCTTGCCGCCCTTAATTTCGGCGGTCGCGTCGGAAGTTGACAGACTCTTTTCAAACAGGTCGCAGAGATACTCGTCGGACGAGAGTGAAAGGTGTAAAGATAAAAGTTTTTTCTGCTTTTCATCGCGCGAAATTAAAAGCGATTTGTTTTGCTTTCTGCTTAAATACAAAAAGCATAAACTTCCGAAAAGCAGACACGCGCATATGGCGAACGCGAGCGCGATATACGCGCTTTTCGTATAGTATCTAATAGCGGTAAAAAACAGTAAAAACGCGCAAAGCGCCGAAAAAAGCGTGTCTAATATAAGCGGCAGGTTAATTCTTCTCATATTTTAATTATTGACGTAAAATACGGATATAACACATGAATATCGCAATTTTCGGCGGGTCGTTTAACCCCGTGCATAACGGACATATAAACCTCGTCAAAGCGGCAAAAACCGCGCTGAAACTCGATAAAGTTATAATTATGCCTACGTTCGTTACCCCGAAAAAAGTCGGGCGGTTAGGCATAACTACCTATGCGCGCTCAGAGCTGTGCCGTAAAGCATTCGAGGGTATTGCCGAGGTTAGCGACTACGAAATGAATAAGGGCGGCGTAAGCTACTCTTACGAAACTTGCGAACATTTCAAAAAGCAATACCCCAATGACAAGCTTTACTTTTTAATGGGCGCGGACTCGTATTCGACTTTCCCCGACTGGAAGCTTCCTTTAAGAATTTTAGACTGCGTAACTCTCGCCGTGTGCGACAGAGGGGACAAGGAAAATCTTGAAAGAGCCGATAAAAATTTCAAGAAAAAATTCCACTTCGGTATAGGTAGCGGCGTTGAAAAATTCGAGTGCTCGCGCGTTGACGTCAGCTCTACGAGGATAAGAACGCTTGCCGCTTTCGGCGAATGGGTAGGCGAATACGTACCCGAAAATGCGGCAGACTATATTTTAGATAATAACCTTTACGCACTGCCCGATTTGGACAAGGTAGAGGACTGTATAAACAACGGTAAGAGATACGGGCACACATTGCGCGTTGCTATAATGGCGGCGGAAAACTGCACGCGTTTCGGCGTTGACGAAATTACGGCGGTAAAGGCGGCGGCTTTCCACGACTGCGCAAAATATTTAAAAGAGGGCGATAATAAGCTTAAAGGCTTCGTATGTCCCGAGGGCGTTCCCGCGCCCGTCGTGCATCAGTATTCGGGCGCGTACGTTGCGAAAAATTATTTTAATATACAAGACGAAAATATACTTGATGCGATACGCTTTCACGCAAGCGGAAAAGAGGATATGTCGCCGCTTGCAAAGCTTTTGTACCTTTGCGATATGCTTGAGGAGGGCAGAACTTTCGACGGTGTAGAGCGGTTGCGCGAGATATTTTACGAGGATATAGACAAGTGCCTTTTGGCGTGTTTAGAGCATCAGTTAAAATACTTAAAAAAATCGGGTGAGGAGATATATCCTCTAACCCGACAAGCCTACAATTTTTACAAGGAAATTTTAAAATGACAAGTTTGGAAAAGGTGCAGTTAATCTGCAAAATTTTATCCGACAGAAAAGCCGTCGGAATTGTTTATATCGCGGTAGAGGACAAAACCAGCCTTTGCGATTACTTCGTAATTGCGGGCGGCAGATCTAAAACGCAGGTCAAATCCATTGCCGAAAATTTAGAGGAAAAGCTTGAAAAAGAATATAGCATTATCCCCCAGCGACGCGAGGGCGTACAGGGAGGCAGATGGGCGGTACTTGATTACGCCGACGTAATAGTTCATCTTTTCGGCGACGAAGAACGCGATTTTTACCGCTTGGAGCGCCTTTGGGAAGACGGCGGCAACCTCACCCGTTACGAGGATTAAATCACTTTTTAAACTGTATCTCTTTTGGGTTCGAGTAAGACTTTCTCGTCTTTTTCTTTTCCACTATGTAGTATACGGGCTCGGGCTTAGGCGCTGGCTTTTCTTCCGCCTTAGGGGACTCTGGCTTCTTTTTAACACTGCGTATCCCGAGCATTGCAAGCTTAATAAGGTGTACGAGAATAAAACACGCCGCAAAAGTCAAAAACAGATATAAAATTCCTATAAACATAAATACATTATAATATGCGGCGCATAAAAGTTTTTTGCGGAAATTGCGCCGAATATGTAGTAAAAGGTAAAAAACTATGACGGAATACGTTGAAATGACCGACAGCGACAAACAGCGCTTCGAGGACTTTAAAAGAAAGATTAATAAAGAAGCCGCCGCGGCTCAGGTCAGTAAAATAGAATACACCCTTACAGACGCGTCTTTGGACAAGGCGGTTTTGTGCCGCGCGTGTCAGGACGCGGAAAAGTTGGGACTCGGCGCGGTGTGCGTTTTGCCCTGCTATGTAAAACAATGCGTAAACTTTTTGGGACGCGACCCCAAAGCTTCGCTAATTGCAGTCGTATCTTTCCCGCACGGCGGAGACACAACTAAAATAAAAGTCGCCGCGGTTAAGCAGGCGGTAAAGGACGGAGTGGACGAGGCGGAGGTTTCCGCGCCAATATCTGCCGCAAAGGACGGAAACTGGAGCTATATTAAAAAGCAGTACAAAAAGGTCAAAGCGGCAGGAAAAAACAGGAACGTGCGGATTAGTATTGACAGTCAGTATTTAACCGAACATGAGTTTTTAAAGATGGTAACCCTTGCCGCGGACTGCGGAATAACGTGCGTGCGCGTAACGTCGGGGACTTTCCAGCCCGAAGTTATCGCAAAGGTAAAAACGGCGGTAAAGGATAAATGCACTATTAAGGCGGACGGAGTATCGAATCTTGCCGATATGCAGACCGCGGTCGATATGGGCGCGGGGATAGTTGGCAGTAAATGTGCACCCGATATTGCCCGTCTTATTTATCAGACTGTTGACGAATAAAATAAACGCAATTACCTAAACTATTTTTAAGGAGAATTATTATGGTAATTGCAAATATCATATCTTACGTACTCGTTCTCTTAGGCGCGGTAAACTGGGGACTTTACGGCATTTTCAACTTTAACTTAGTTGGTTGGATTTGTCAGGGACCCCGTACGGCAGGTTCAATTATAGTTTACGTTATAATTACCCTTGCCGCCGTATGGCTTATAATCTCGCCCATTATCTCGGGCCACGGTTTAAGACTGAGAACAAGAGAACGCAAACCCGAAGAAGTAAAATAAGTTTTTACGTTAGCGGCGCGCTTTTTTTAAAAAAAGCGCGC
>JAIDRX010000107.1 GCA_029061495.1 Clostridia bacterium | reverse complement strand
AACTAAAAAACGCGAGGAATAAACTTTATAAAAAAATAAGCCGCGCGGCGTATGCCGCGCGGCTTTATCTTTTTAATTATTCCTTAGGTAAGCTTTTTAAATATGCGTCCATTGCAAAGGCAACGCGCTTGGAGGTTTCAGCCGCCTCAACTACGGTCTTTGCGCCGCGCACGACGTCGCCCGAGGCAAACAGTCCGGGACGTGTGGTGGAGCCGTCTTCGTTGATTTTAGCAAGTCCGCGCTCGTTCGTTTCAAGCCCCTTGGTCTGGGTGAGAATAAGGTTAGAAGGTCTCTGCGATATGCAAATCATAACGGTGTCGGCTTCCATAAGTTCGGGCTTGTCCGAGGTGGATATAACCCTGTGGTTTTCGTCGCAGACGGTGTCGGCAAACATTACGCCCTTGTCCGTAATTTCAACGGGCGTCTTATTGTAAATAAACTGCGCGCCTTCGATTTCGGCGTATTCTTTTTCCTCTTTGCTTGCGGAAACTACGTCCGAACGGACGGTAATTTTTACGTCCTTAACGCCGCGCCTCAAAGCGGTACGCGCAACGTCCATAGCAACGTTTCCAGCGCCGATAATAACCATACTCTTGCCAAGATGGTAAACGTCGGGCTTTTCCAAGAAGTGAACGCCGTAGTGGACGTGGCCGAGCGTTTCGCCCTTGATATTAAGAGAGATGGGCCAGGTTACGCCCGTGCCAATCGATATTGCTTTAAATCCGTCGCGGAACAGCTCTTCTATGCCGAAGGCTTTGCCGATGGTTACGTTAAATTTAATTTTTACGCCCAGCTTGCGCATTAAAACTTCGTATCTGTCAACTATGGTTTTGGGAAGTCTGAACTCGGGTATGCCGTATCTTAAAACGCCGCCGATTTCCGACTTGGACTCGAACACCGTTACGTCGTAGCCGAGCTGAGCCATTTTTATAGAAATGGTTATGCCCGCGGGGCCCGAGCCGACTACGGCTACTTTAATGCCGTTGGGCTCTGCCTTTTCAAGCTCTAAGCTGTCAAGGTAGTTTGACGATATGAAGTTTTCTATCGTGCTTATTTCAACGGGCTCGCCCTTGATGCCGCGTACGCAGTGTCCCTGGCACTGGTTGCCGTGGTTGCACACTATCGAGCAAACGGCGGAGAGGGGGTTGTTGTCGAAAAGCATTTGACCTGCTTTTCTTATATCCCCGTTTAAGAAGGACGAAATCATCAAAGGTATGGGCGTGTTAATAGGACAGCCCTTTCTGCATAAAGGATTTTTACAGTTTAAACATCTTTTAGCTTCGGCAATTACGTTATGTGCCATAAATATAACCCCCCGCCGCGTTAAAGTGCGGCTTTAATATCCTCTATCATTTTTGCGTATTCCTCGTCGGAGAGGTAAACCTTGTTCGGGTTCATGGTAAAAGTTCCGCCCCATTCGTCGCCGCCCTCGTACTTAGGGCAGAGGTGTATATGGAGGTGGCAGCCCGTGTCGCCGTACGCGCCGTAGTTGAGCTTGTCCGGCTTAAATACTTTATGTATGGCTTTTGCCGCGCGGTTCACGTCCGCAAAAAACGCGTTGCGCTCCTCGTCCGAAATATTTACTATTTCGCTAACGTGGTCTTTGTACGCGACAATGCACCTACCGCGCTTAGACTGTTCTTTGAAAAGTATAAGCTGGCTTACGTTCAAGTCGCAGATTTTTATGCCGAATTTTGCAAGCGGTTCGCCGCCGACGCAGTATCCGCAAGAATTATCTTTCATAATTATCCCCCGAAAATTTCTGACTTAAAACATTATACCACACTAAATTTTAATATTCAATAGCTAATTTAAAATTAATTGTAATCTTTTGTTGAATTGGGCTTTTTATTAATTTTTACTTGAAATTTTACCGCCGCCGTGATATACTGCGGATAAAAATAACGGAGAGAGCATGAAAAGGAAAATTTTAATTGCGATTTTAGCTGTAGTTGCAGTTATAACCTGCGTATTCGGTTTAACTGCTTGCAGGCATAAAGGCAACGGCGGTAATAACAGAGGGGAAATTAACGACGTATTGGTAGACGGCCTGATTTTGCAGTACAACGGCAACGGCTATACGGTCAAAAAAGTATTTGACAACCGCTTGACTACGGCGAAAATTCCTGATAAATATAGACGTAAACCGGTAACGGCAATAGAGACGGAGGCATTTGCCGGTTGCTTTTTGCTTGAAAGTGTAAACATAGGCGATAATATAACTTCAATAGGTATGGGTGCATTCCGTCATTGTAGTGCGCTTACGAGCATAAAGATACCTGACAGCGTAACATCAATCGGCAATTCTGCGTTCATGGGTTGCAGTGCGCTAACAAGCATAACGATACCTGATGGCGTAACTGAAATCAGCGATGGACTGTTCTCTGGGTGCAATGCTCTTAAAGAAATAGTAATACCCGACAGCATAACGAAAATAGGTAATTCTGCATTCTGGTGTTGTTTTTCGCTTACGGATATAACACTACCTGACGGCTTAACGGTAATCGGCGAGGAGGCATTTTCCTCTTGTACTTCACTTAGAAACTTAGTTATGCCTGATAGTGTAACTACAATAGGTGAGCGTGCGTTCAAGGATTGTCACTCGCTTAAATATAACGAAGATATCATTGCTTATTATCTGGGTAATAACGTTAATCCTTTTGTTGTACTTGTAAAAGTTAATTCTAAAGGTATTATAAGATGTACCTTAAGTGAAAAGACAAAAATTATTTATATAAATGCGTTCTATGGTTGCAGTTCGCTTGAAAGCATAACTATTCCCGACAGCGTAACTATAATCGAAAGTGGTGCGTTTCGGTTTTGCAGATCGCTTACGGACATTTATTTCAATGGCACAAAGGAGCAGTGGGGCGCCATAAGCAAGAGCGAAGATTGGGATTATGGTACGTACACCTATACGGTACACTGTACAGACGGGGATATCTAAACAGTAAATAGATTTTACCGCCGCCGCGAGAATCCGCGACGGCGGTGTTTTTTATTCCGCAAAAAAATTCGGTATTGCAATTTGGCGAATGGTGTGGTATTATCATATATATAAAGAAAAAAGGAGAAAATATGGAAAATTTGCTTCTTATCATCGTGGGTATTGCGGTAATACTTGCCGTTGCCTACGCCGTGTTCAACTTCTTCTGCGTTAAAAAGCTTGAAGAAGGCACGGAAAAGATGGGCGGTATAGCGGGCGCAATCCGCATAGGCGCGAACGCCTTTATCCGCTACGAATATAAAATCGTGGCGATAATAGGTTCGGTCATAGCCGTGGTCGTGTTTATCGTCATAAGCTGGCAGGCGGCAATTGCGTTTATTATCGGCGCGGTTATGAGCGCGGCGGCAGGCTGGGTAGGTATGAAAATAGCAACCTACGCCAACGTCCGCGTAACAAATAAGGCGCGCGAGTCCGGCGATTTGGGCAAGACCCTGAAGGTTGCATTCAAGGGCGGCTCGGTAATGGGCCTCTGCGTTGCGGGCTTTGCGCTTTTGGGCGTTATAGTAGTTTACTGCGTATTCGGTATTGCCGCGGGACAGATTAACGAAATCGAGACGGGCGAGATAGGCAAAAACTTTATCACCGGTCTTGACGCGTCGTTTACAATGACTCTTTCGGGCTATGCGCTGGGCTGTTCTATAATTGCAATGTTCAACCGCGTAGGCGGCGGTATTTACACCAAAGCCGCAGATATGGGCGCGGACCTCGTAGGTAAAACCGAGGCGCACATTCCCGAGGACGACCCGAGAAACCCCGCAACCATTGCGGACAACGTCGGCGATAACGTCGGCGACGTTGCAGGTCTCGGCAGCGACCTTCTGGAAAGCTTTGTCGGCTCTATATTGGCGGCGGTAATGCTCGGCTGCGAGCTGTACGCGCATACGCTTTCACCCGATACTTTCAGCGCGGCGTTCCTGCAAAAGCTTATGCTGTTCCCCATGGTGTTTGCGGGCGTGGGACTTCTTGCCTGCCTTATAGGTATCTCGTACATAGTTATAAAACCTAAGCTATCCAAAAACGTGCATATGGAGCTGAACATTGCAACCTGGATATCCGCAGGCGTTACCATTGCCGCAGGGTGCGTGTTGAGTTACTTTATGTTTAAAGACGTTTCAAAGGAAGCGTTTAAGCTTACAGACGTCGGCTTTAAAGTGGGCGCGTTCAGTCCCTGGCTTGCCGCAGTGTGCGGAATAGTTGCGGGCATCGTTATAGGAATTATTTCCGAGTATTATACAAGCTACGACTACAAGCCTACTAAGCAGATTTCGGAAGCTTCGAAGGAAGGCCCCGCGCTTACGGTAACGCAGGGACTTGCAAACGGAATGATGAGCTGTATGCTCCCCGTAGTAGTGCTTGCGGTTGCAATTTTCGGCTCGTATGAAATTGCGGGTATGTATGGCGTTGCGTGCGCTGCGTTCGGTATGCTGTCGTTCGTGGCGGCGACCGTTTCGGTCGATACCTACGGACCCATATCCGACAACGCGGGCGGCATTGCGGAAATGAGCGGACTCGACCCCGCAGTGCGCGAAATAACCGATAAATTAGACAGCGTGGGCAACACAACCGCGGCTATCGGCAAGGGCTTTGCAATAGGCTCGGCGGCGTTTGCGGCTCTGTCGCTTATGACCTCGTACCTGTACGCGTTTACGGGTGAAAATCTGTTGCTTGACATTATTGATCCGCTCACCCTGTGCGGTGCGCTTTGCGGCGCGGCTTTGCCGTTCTTCTTCTCGGGACTTTTAATCAAAGCCGTTGCAAAGGCTGCAAGAAAGATGGTAGAGGAAGTTCGCCGTCAGTTTAAGGAAATCCCCGGACTTTTAGACGGCAACGCCGACCCCGACTACAAGACGTGTATCGAAATTTCGTCCCAGGGCGCGCTTAAAGAAATGCGTATCCCCTGCATATTCTGTATACTTTTCCCGCTCGTTACGGGCTTTATATTCGGACCCCTGTTCGTAGGCGGCGTGCTTATCGGCGCGACTATTACCGCGATTATGCTTGCTCTTTTCTGCGGCAATGCGGGCGGCGCGTGGGATAACGCTAAAAAGTATATCGAGGCAGGCGGAGTAGAGGGACAGGGCAAAGGCTCTGCCGCGCACGATGCGTCCGTTGTAGGCGATACCGTCGGCGACCCTTTGAAGGATACTGTAGGTCCTTCTTTGGATATTCTTATCAAAATTATGTCAACCATATCTCTCGTTGCGGTAGTCGTATTCAAGGACTACAACCTGTTCCATTTAATTGGTATAATTTAAAATAACCGCCGTCCGCTTTTTGCGGACGGCGCGTTTATAAAATTTAACAAAAGGAAAAATTAAAATGATTTACGGTGTAAAGGACAAGCCTAAAATTCCGCAGTTGATTTTATTTTCACTGCAACAGCTTTTAGCCGTGCTTGCGGCAACCATTGCCGTTCCCATTATCGTTGGCAACGGAATGTCTACCTCGGCGGCGCTATTCGGCGCGGGCGTAGGAACGTTAGTGTATCTTCTGTTTACCAAATTCAAAAGCCCTGTATTTTTGGGCAGCTCGTTCGCGTTTTTAGAGTCTATGGCGGCGGCGTTTGCGGGCGGTGTATCAGCCTCGCTCGGCTACGTCGGCTTGATTATCGGCGCGGTTCTCGCAGGACTTGTGTATGTTATAATCGCGGTAGTCGTAAAGTTTGCGGGCGTCAGGTGGATAGATAAAATTATGCCTGCGGTGGTAATAGGCCCTGCGGTTGCGATTATCGGACTTTCGCTTGCGGGCAATGCAATAGGCGACTTAATGTCGGGCAACGTTTTCGGCACTGCTTCAGAGTGGGCGTTTAAGTTTGACGACGCGGGTCAGCAGGTCTTTGAGAACGGCGTGCCCGTAGTAGAAGAGGTAACAAAGTCCGTCATGCTCTGTTCGCCGTTCGCGGCGCTCGTTTGCGGACTTGTCGCGCTTGCCGTTACCATAGTCTGCTCGGTCTACGGCAAAAAGCTTATGAAGATGATTCCCTTTATCATAGGCATTTTGTCGGGCTACGCTGTCGCGGCTATATTCACGGGCATAGGCTACGGCGCGCATTGCGACGCTCTTAAAATAATAGATTTCGCCAAATTCAAACATATGCAGTGGTATCCCGATTTTGCGTTTATTTCGGCGTTCGTAAACGGAAGCTATACGACGGGCAAGGTCGGCTCGATAGGCGCGTATATCGGCACTATCGCGGTTGCGTATATCCCCGTATCGTTCGTGGTGTTTGCGGAACACATTGCCGACCATAAAAACATTTCGTCGATAATAGGGGAGGATCTTTTGAAAGATCCCGGACTTACGCGCACCCTTTTAGGCGACGGAATAGGCTCGATGGCGGGCGCGTTCTTCGGCGGTTGCCCCAACACGACGTACGGCGAATCCGTCGGCTGCGTGGCTATATCGGGCAACGCTTCGGTAATAACCATTGTAGTTACCGCCGGACTTGCGATAGTGTTCTCGTTCATAGCGCCGTTTGTAACCTTCCTTGCAACCATACCATCGTGCGTAATGGGCGGCGTGTGCATAGCGCTGTACGGTTTTATCGCGGTGTCCGGTCTTAAAATGATACAAAAGGTAGATTTGGGCGACAACAGAAATTTATTCGTAGTGTCGGTAATACTTATTGCGGGCGTTGGCGGAATGTGCCTCACATTCGGCTCGGTCAAGATAACCGAAGTCGCGTGCGCGCTTATACTCGGCATACTTGTAAATCTGCTTGTAAATATCAAACGCAAAAAGAAAGGCGGCGAACAGCTTGAAATAGATATCGACGCCGCTTCTGATGAAAACAAAACGGAGGAAACAAATGAAAAAGTTTAAAAACGTATTTATATTCGACCATCCTTTAATAAAGCACAAAATATCTATTTTGCGCGACGAGAGGACGGGCATGAAAGAGTTCCGCGAGCTTATCGAGGAAATAACTACGATTATGACATACGAGAGTATGCGCGACGTAGAGCTTGTAAAAACTCAGGTAAAAACCCCCTTGGAGGTTACCGAGCAGTACCGCGTTCCCGCGGACAGCATTGCAATAGTTCCTATTTTGCGCGCGGGGCTCGGAATGGTGAACGGCGTTCATACCGTTTTCCCCAACGCGAAGGTAGGGCATATAGGTATGTACCGCAACGAGGAAACGTTAGAGCCGCAGGAGTACTACTGCAAGCTTCCCGAAGGGATTGAAAGTAAGACGGTGTTTTTGGTTGACCCCATGCTCGCAACGGGCGGCTCTGCGTGCGACGCGCTTGCGGCGCTTAAAAAACGCGGGTGCAAAAAGATAAAGTTTATGGCTATTATCGCCGCTCCCGAGGGGCTTGAAAAGGTTGCTTTGTCTCACCCCGACGTGCCTGTATACGTTTCCACCCTCGACAGGTGCCTGAACGAAAACGGATATATTCTCCCCGGCTTAGGCGACGCGGGTGACAGACTTTTCGGAACCAAATAATTTTTATAATACCGCCGTCCGCAATTTGCGCGGACGGCGGTATATTGCATTATGTAAAAAACGGTGCTATAATAATTTAAAGGGTAAAAGACTTAAATTAGCTTGGCTGCGTTCCGGCTGGGAGACCAGTAGCTTATCTCCGTATATGTTGTCTGGTATCGGCAGCGGACAGGGTATGTTCGCTTACAAGCTCTTAGCGGTGCGGCCTGCGCTTGTACTTACCCTCGCCAAACAGGTTTACTTTCCTCTTGGTTTGCGGTATAATTGCCCAAAGGGTAAAAGACTTAATATTGCTTGGCTGCGTACCGGCGACTATAATTCGGCGTTTGCACAGCGTTATCTTGCCGGTAACGGTCTAACGCATGATTATGCCCCCTCGTCTACACTTTTAGCGGTGCGGCCTGCGCTTGTACTTACCCCGCCAAACAGGTTTACAAACCTGACTTATACACATAATAAGGTGCCAACGAATAACAGAGTGTAA
>JAIDRX010000106.1 GCA_029061495.1 Clostridia bacterium | reverse complement strand
GAACGCCGCCGCCGAACCCGGCGGCATACGGCAACAGTGCCATATCGTAGCCGTCAAAGCTTTGCTTTAAGTCTGCAATTTTTTTACAGTTTTCGTCGGTTATAATATCGTCGGCGTCAAGCCACATTACAAGGTCGCACTCAGCCTTTTCAAACGCAAAATTGCGCGCGGCGGAAAAGTCGTCGCACCACTTAAAAAAGAAAACCTTGTCGGTAAAGCTCTTTGCGATTTTTACGGTATCGTCCGAGGAGCCTGTATCGACGACCACAATTTCGTCCGCAAATTTTTTTGCACATGTTAAACACCGCTCCAAAACTTCATGCTCGTTTTTGACTATAAGGCAAACGCTTAAAGTATTCATACAGTTTATTATATACGCGCGCAAGTCTTATAAATGACAAAACCCCTCTTTGCGAGGGGTTTTAATTTTAGTCTTTAACGTATATAAACTGTTCTGGTCCTAAGTCGCGCATAAGCGTTGAGGAGTTACGGTAATTTTTTGCAAACAGAAGCGTTAAGTGCAAATCCCCCACGCAACCGCCGAGGTGAAGTCCCAGCATAATTGCGGCTTCGATAAACAGTAACGGATTAACGAAGTACATTCCTACCGTCAAGCCGATAAAAACGACCGAGAACACCGCAAACGGCATTATTATCGCACACACCGCGGCTTTGCGGTAAACGTATACGTCGGGAACGCCGCAGAACGCGTAAGTCATACTCAAACCGAATTTTAACTTTCTGCCGGTACAGATTTTGTAAACTATTCCGTGAACAAGCTCGTGCAAAACGATATACAGTAAATATACCAAACAGGTTACTACAAACGAGACTATGCGGAAAGTATCGTTACCTGCCGCCGCAATCCCGCCCGTATAGTAAACCGTTAAGAACGCTGCGACAAACAGTATTATCGCGGGAACGAACGACAAAAGCGTGTATATTATTGTTGTTTTCCTGTCCTTTGCGCTGACATGCTTTGCAAGCGTATAGCCCTCGGGCAACTCTTCCGTGTAGTTATCAGTTTTCATTTATTTTTTATCAGAGCGGAAGACAAACTCGTCGTCCTTTACCTCTACCTTTACCGTTTCGCCGGGGAGAACGTGCCCCGCTAAAATTTCGTCGGAAAGCCTATCCTCTATGCGCCTTTGAATGGTGCGCTTTAAGGGACGCGCGCCGTACATATCGTTGTAGCCCTCGTCGACAAGCTTGCTCATTGCCTCGTCCGAAATTTCCAAAGAAACGTTTCTCTCTTTGAGCCTTTCCGAAAGATTGTCTATAATCTTGCGGCAGATTTCGGAAGTTTCTTCCTTCGTAAGCTTGCGGAAAATTATAATATCGTCGAGTCTGTTTAAAAACTCTGGCTTGAACTGCTCGCGCAAAGCTTCGTTGATGTTGTCCTTCATATTGTCGTATCCGTCGTTATCGGACGAAGCGAAGCCGAAGTTAGACATCTTTTTAATCTGGCTTGCGCCGACGTTAGAGGTCATTATAATTATCGTATTTTTAAAGTTTACAACCCTGCCCTTGCTGTCGGTAAGTCTGCCGTCGTCGAGTATCTGCAAAAGAACGTTGAAAACGTCGGGGTGCGCCTTTTCAACCTCGTCGAAAAGAACTACGCTGTAAGGCTTTCTGCGCACCTTTTCGGTGAGCTGTCCGCCGCCCGCCTCGTCGTAACCGATATACCCCGGAGGCGCGCCGATAAGCTTGGATACCGAGTGCTTTTCCATAAACTCGGACATATCGAGCCTTATCATAAGCCGCTCGTCGCCGAACATACTCTCGGCAAGCGCCTTTGCAAGGTCGGTTTTACCGACGCCCGTAGGTCCTACGAATATGAACGAGCCTATGGGCTTGTTGGGTTCGGAAAGTCCTGCGCGGGCGCGGCGTATTGCCTTTGCAACCGCGGTAACAGCCTCGTGCTGACCTATAATGCGCTTGTGTAAATTTTCTTCAAGGTGTAAAAGCTTTTCGCTCTCCTGTTCGGTAAGCTTAACTACGGGAACGCCCGTCCAGCCGCTTACAATATCGGCTATTTCGTCGCTTCCTATTTTGGGCGCGGTCGTAAGCTTTTCACCCTTCCAGTCGGAAGTGAGTTTGTCTATCCTTTCCTGAATATCGTTTATCTCGTTTACGAGTTTTTGCGCCTGAGAGTAATTTTCACCCTTTGCCGCTTTGTTCTTCTCAAGGTTTAATCTCTTTAACTTTTCCTCTAATTCCTTAACTTCCTCGGGGCTGTTCAAGCTGTTTAATCTCGCGCGCGAAGCCGCCTCGTCAATGAGGTCTATCGCCTTATCGGGAAGGTATCTGTCCGTAATATATCTGTCCGAAAGTGTCGCCGCGGCGATTATTGCCTCGTCGGTGATAACTACTTTATGGTGCGCCTCGTACTTATCGCGGAGACCTCTCAAAATGCTTACCGTGTCCTCTACGGTAGGTTCGTCAACCTGCACGGGGGTGAAACGGCGCTCTAAAGCGGCGTCCTTTTCAATGTACTTTCTGTACTCCTCCAGAGTGGTTGCGCCAATTGTCTGCAACTCGCCGCGCGCAAGCATGGGTTTTAAAATGTTTGCCGCGTCCATATTTCCGTCCGAGGTCGAGCCCGCGCCTACGATATTGTGAATTTCGTCAATAAACAAAATTACGTTGCCGCTTTTCTTAATAGAGTTAATTGCGTTTTTAAGCCTCTCCTCGAAGTCGCCGCGGTACTTCGCTCCCGCAACCATACCTGCAAGGTCCAAGGAAAATACTATCTTATTTTTCAAAAGGTCGGGGACTTCGTTCTTTATAATAGCCTGCGCAAGTCCCTCTACAACGGCGCTTTTACCAACGCCGGGTTCGCCTATTAAAACGGGGTTGTTTTTTGTACGGCGCGACAAGACCTGTATAATTTTGTCTATCTCTTTCTTTCTGCCGATTACGGGGTCGATTTTCCCCTCGCGCGCCTTCTGCGTTAAATCGGTACCGTACTGCATTACACTTTTATCGAGCGAGCCGTCCGACTTGCTCTTTCTTTCGTTTCTGTTTTTGGCTTCCTGAACGGGCGCCGCCTTTACGAAAAACGAAGCCGAAAAATCGGTGAAAGGATCGTCGTCGTCATCTTCGTCGTCCTCGTCGAAAGCTCCGTTTTTAACGGCAAGCTCCAACTTGCTTGCAAGGCTGGGGATATTTACGCCTATCGCGCGGAAAATACGCATTGCAAGGCAGTCGGTTGACGACATAACCGCAAGCAGCATATGCTCGGTACCCGCGAGCGAATCCTCGCCGTTTATGTCGATAGAAAGCTCTAACGCGCGCTCTATCATATGTTTTGTGCGCGGCGTGTAGCCGTTGATATTCGAACGCTTATCGATAGAGCGTGCAAAAAATTCGCGGTATCTCGCCTCGCTGACGTCGCACGCGTTCAATATCCTGCCCGCGGTGCAGTCGGGGCAGTTTAACATTGCGAAAACTACGTGTTCGCTACCTATATAGCTGCTGCCGTAAACCCTTGCGGCTTCCTCCGCAAGATTTATTACACGCTGCAGATTATCCGTAAATCTGTTGAATTGCATAACTCCTCCTTATAATACGAAAATTATTCGGCTAACTTCTTTAACGATTTCGCGCAGAACCTTGCGCGGTAAACGTCGCGCTCTAACGGCGAAAGCTGTTTTTCAGCCGCCGCGTTTATATTCGACGGGCGCAGTTTTACGACAAGCGAGTCTAATTCGGAAACGTCCGATATTTTAAGATAGCCAAGGCACGCGCCCAGTTTTACTTTTGCCATGAGTTTTACAAGCTCGCCCGTGGAAAGCTTTGCGCAGTTGGTAAGTATACCGAAAGCACGCATACACTCGTCGCGGAGATCCAAAGCGGAAGGTCCGCTTGCAAGCGAGCGCCTTTCCGCGTCCTCAAGCTCGCAAAGCTTTTTGACGACGTCGGAAACCTGAGTTAAAATTTCTTCCTCGGAAACGCCGAGCGTTACCTCATTTGAAATCTGGTACATATACCCCTCGGCGTCGCTACCCTCGCCGTACACTCCGCGCACGGTAAGCCCTAAGCGGGAAATACTGCGTATCACCTTGGGGATAAGTCCGTTTACGGTGAGCGCGGGCAAAAACAACATAACCGACGCGCGAAGCCCCGTGCCAAGATTCGTGGGGCAAGCCGTCAAAAAGCCGAACTGCTCGTCGTAGGCGAACTTCATCTTTTCGGAAATATTATTATCTATCTCGGACATAGTTTCGTATGCAAGCTTAATATCAAGCCCTTTCACTATGCACTGCTCGCGGAGGTGGTCCTCCTCGTTTATCATAATTGAAACGTTGTCTTCTCTGTTAATGAGCGCAGCGGCGTAACGCTTGTTTTTTATAAGCTTGGGGCTTATAAGGTGGTTTTCGACAAGGCAGACAGCCTGCTCGTCGGAAATGGCGTCCATATAGTACAGACGGAACTCGTCAAAGCGTGAAAAGGCCGACGATACAAGTCTTATAATTTCCTTCGCCTGCTTTTCGCCTTTTAAGTGCGACGGAAAGTTGAACCCCTCTAAGTTACGTGCAAGGCGGATACGCGTGGAAACGACTATGCCCTTTGAAATGTCAGTCATTGCTTTCGCCTCCGTTCAGGGTCTTTTTTATCTCATCAATCTGCTTGTTGAGCCTGCCCGCCTCCATAAACTGTTTGTCGCGCAGGGCAATTTCAAGCTCTTCCTGTAAAGTTTTAAGGCGGCGGTGAAGACCTAACTCGTCGTTGTTTTTGCCAACCTTTCCGACGTGCTTAATTTTGCCGTGCATCTGAAGTATAGACGGGGTAAGCTCTTTTTTGAAAACGTCGTAGCAGCTTGTACAGCCTAAAAGTCCGCTTCTCTCGTAGTCGGCGTAAGTCGTTCCGCATACGGGGCAGGATTTAGCGCGGGTTGCGGCGGAACCGAAAAGTCCCGCCAATATTCCGCTGCCCGTCTTAGCCTGCATTTTACCGTAAAGGCTTGCGTAACAATCGGCGCAAAGACGGCACTCGAATTTGCTTCCGTTTATAATTTCGACGTAGCTTACCGTCGCGCTATTTTTTTTACAGTGTTGACAAAGCATAAGTTTTTCCGCATAAGTTTATTTTACATATTTATTATAATACTTTTTGGCGGTGAGTAAACAATTTTTAAGCCTCAAGGCAAAATATTTTTATTTTTTTGCGTTATTGTAATTGAATTAATTTTATGCGTGTGATATACTTATACAGGTAAATTTATGCGGCAGTGCCGCAACAAAATAAATCGGAGGAAAACGTAATGCATTATTCAAAAGACATTGAAAATATGATTTGCGTTGCCAAGGGCGTTTCGGGCAAGTTCGAACACGGTCCCGCCCCCATTCCCGAAGAGGGCTTGTGGGTCAAGGCAAAGGAAATCAAGGACATCAAGGGCTTTACGCACGGCATAGGCTGGTGCGCTCCCCAGCAGGGCGCCTGCAAACTTTCGCTCAACGTTAAAGACGGTATAATTCAGGAGTGCCTGGTAGAGACTATCGGCTGTTCGGGTATGACCCACTCCGCCGCTATGGCTGCGGAAATCCTTCCCCACAAAACCATTCTGGAAGCACTGAATACCGACCTCGTCTGCGACGCTATTAACACCGCTATGCGCGAGCTGTTTTTACAGATAGTTTACGGCAGAACGCAGTCCGCGTTTTCCGAAGACGGACTCACTATCGGCGCGGGACTCGAGGATTTGGGCAAGGGCCTTAGATCTCAGGTAGGTACGATGTACGGCACCGCTTTAAAGGGCGTAAGATATCTTGAAATGGCTGAGGGCTACGTTCTTTCGCTTGCCCTCGATAAAAACAACGAAGTTTGCGGATACAAGTTCGTATCCTTGGGTAAGATGACCGACTTTATAAAGAAAGGTCTTACCCCCAACGAAGCTTATGAAAAATCTATCGGAACGTACGGCAGATATACAAAAGAACAGGGCGCGGTAAAGCATATCGATCCCAGAACGGATAAGGAGGTTGACTGAGATGGCGCTTTTTGAAAGTTATGAGAGAAGAGAAAAGAAAATACTCGGCGTACTTAAAGAGTACGGAATTAAATCTATTGAACAGTGCCGCGACATTACTCTTGAAAAGGGTATCGACGTAGACAAGATCGTCCGCGGAACGCAGCCTATCTGTTTTGAAAACGCGGTTTGGGCTTACACCGTAGGCGCGGCTATCGCCATTAAAAAAGGCTGCAAAAAGGCTGCCGACGCGGCTGCCGCTATCGGCGTAGGTTTGCAGAGCTTCTGCATTCCCGGCTCGGTTGCCGAAAACAGAAAGGTAGGCTTAGGACACGGTAACCTCGGCGCAATGCTTTTGTCCGAGGAGACCGACTGCTTCTGCTTCCTCGCCGGACACGAGTCATTCGCGGCGGCTGAAGGCGCTATTAAAATTGCCGAAAACGCTAACAAAGTTCGCGTTAAGCCTTTGAGAGTTATTTTGAACGGTCTCGGCAAGGACGCCGCTTATATCATTTCGAGAATCAACGGCTTCACCTATTGCAAGACTGAGTTCGACCCCTACACCGAAACGGTTAAAGTTACCGACAGCGTTGCTTTCTCCGACGGCGCAAGAGCTAAGGTTAAGTGCTACGGCGCGGACAACGTTCCCGAAGGCGTAGCTATTATGAAGATGGAGCACGTTTCAGTTTCAATTACGGGTAACTCCACCAACCCCACCCGCTTCCAACACCCCGTTGCAGGCACCTACAAAAAATGGTGCTGTGAAAACGGCGTACAGTACTTCTCGGTAGCATCAGGCGGCGGCACGGGCAGAACGCTTCACCCCGACAATATGGGCGCAGGTCCTTCCTCCTACGGTATGACCGACACAATGGGCAGAATGCATTCCGACGCACAGTTCGCAGGCTCGTCCTCCGTTCCCGCCCACGTTGAAATGATGGGACTTATCGGCATGGGCAACAACCCCATGGTTGGCGCAACGGTTGCCGTTGCAGTTGCTGTACAAGAAGCAATGACGAAGTAATAAATATACAATATCTGGTGTATGATAATAATATAATTACAAAATATAGTGGTTTCTTCGGAAGCCACTATTTCTTTATTTATTGGCAAAATTTTGTATTGCGTCCACGTCTCGTCCACATTCATTTCAAAATGTGGACGCAAATTTAATGTTGAAAATCTTTAAATTTTGTAAAAATGTGAACGAGAACCCCATTCTCGTCCACATTAACGCCAATTTTCGTATAAATATATAATATTTTTGTAGTTTTTTAATTACGAATAAAAACTTTGTGCCCAACCATAGGATTGCTTTTTCTCGCTATGGTTGTTTTCAATTAAAAACACCATTAATTATTTTTCTTCCGTGCCGCCTCATATCATCCGTGATATGTTCATATACGTCAAATGTAGTTCTTAAATTTGCGTGCCCTAATCTGCATTGAATGTACTTATGCGCCGCTCCACTTTGAGCAAGAATGCTTGCATGAGTATGTCTTAACGAATGATAATCGAATTCTTCACAAATGTTTTTCTTTATTATTTTTGTCGTGTGTTGCAGCGTTCTGGGACTAATAAAAGTACCGTCCTCTCTTATACATACAAAATGAACAGGATAACCCGTTTCTTGTGTTTTTATCCTATTGGGAATACCTTGATTTATATTTGATTTGCAGTTAAATAATAAAGGGCTGTCCGCATAATATCTCCGATAATATACTCCATAGTACTCTTCTGCTTTCTCCTGCCTTTTCTTCTCTCTGCACAAAACTTCAGCTAATTCGTCACTAATTTCAATAACCCGACAAGAATTGTATTTAGGTGATGAAAAATACCAAAACCCGTTCCCACATTCTGTTGAACCGTTCTTTGCCAATTTGTCAAATACCGTTCTTCCATTATCGGGATACCATTGTACTTGCTATTAATATAAATTACTTTGTTTACCAAATCCATATCTTCCCAACCAAACCGAAAGTTTCACCCAATCGCAACCCACACTCGTATCCGAGTTTCAAAGGTATATAACTTGAACTTCTTTCAGGAAAGCGCTCAAAAATTTTTTGCATTATTTCAGGATTAATATAATGATGCGGAGCTGACCTTGTAGGAATTTGCGGAATTCTATTTTTCGGAACTTTTAATGTGACTGCCGGAGAGCAAACTAAGTAATGATTATCTACTGCGAAATTCATACTTTTCGTAAGTAGTGCTTTTAAAGAAATTAGTGAATTTATAGAATAACCTTCGTCATACATTTCAACTAAAAAAGCTTGCAGTAGTTCTCTTGTTAAAGACTTTAACCTATAAGTACCCAATTTAGGTTTAATTAAATTATCTATAGATTTCTTGTAATGATTCAATGTGGTTACTTTTAAGTCAACCATACAATCCTTTTCAAACCAAATTTCAAAAAAGTCTGCTACTGAAATCTGGTCTTTAACAACATGCCCGTAATTTTCATACTGCATCATAGCCGCCTTGCCTGCTTTGCGTGCTTCGGTAACCGTTTTGAATCCACTCTTTGTTTTCCACTTCCTCTTACCGTCAACACGCGCAATCTCAAAGCGGTATTCAAATACAGCGCCCTTCGTTGTAAAACGTTTTTTAATACATAAATCAATCATAAAAATCTCCTTATAAAAAAATTAACGGCAGTAAAACTGCCGTCTTAATTTGATTTATTTAGCTTGTTTTTTATCAAAGATTTATAAACTATATAGTTAACAGTATTTCATATAGTTTCTTTAACCCTTCAAAATTCCATTCTTTTTTATGAATATCGTACAAATATGGAAGCACTAAAATTGCCCCAGAGAAATTTTCCAAATATGGCTTAACCGCGAAATTAGGTTTCAATATATTTACAACAATCAGCTTTCTTCCCTCAACCTTTTTCATCTTTCTTCTTATGTTTTTTATTTCACTTTTATAATCAGGGTTAAATTCTCCAGACCAATTTTTAAAATCAAAATAAATATCTTCAATACGATTATCAAACTTTTCATATATCTGCTCAGGCAAATCTTGAAATTTTAAATCCAACAAGTCCATCATTTTATACTTAAGAACAAAACGACCGACAACTTCACCCAACGCACCTTGATAAATACTTGTTAAAATACTGCTCGTTAAAATATATTTTCCTTTATAAAAATAAGTCGCATATCCTTCTTTCTTAAAATAATCTTTTACTCCTGGTATCTGCAAAATTTGCGGCAATAAAACATTATATGCATCTATACGGTTATACCCAGTTAAAGGTGTAAAAGAATACATTGGCAAGTTTTTTTCAGTATGTGGGAAATATTTATCATACAAATAAAACTTATTATCACTTTTTGGTAATTCAATATAAAGTTCTTGAAATTCAGTTTCAGATAAATCATTTATTGTAGGTTTTTTTAATACCTCGTCTCTAATTTTTTCCCACCTATCTATATTAGCTAAATTCCAAGGATTTCTAATAGAATCCTTAAATTCTTGTGCTCTTTCATCTTTTGTCTTTGCAAGACGTTGCAACTTCATAAGATCTTCAGATTGTAATTCTTTAGTACAACTTTGTAAACACGATTTAAGAAATTCATTAAATTCCGGATTTACCAGCTTGTTGTTAAAAAATTTAGAAATAGGACTTACATATTCTTCTAGTCCCTTTTGATAAAAAATATAGACATTTTTATTTTTATTTGCGGTACGACAAATGCGTCCAATTGCTTGTTGCGCTACTTTTACATAAGCAAATAAATAATTTTCGGTTTTCCTAGTTTTAAGAAATGTCTCTTCATCGCTGTCACGATGTATAAATGCTATTCTTACTCGCTCTTTAATTTCCCAAGGTGTATAATCACCCACTTCCTGCAAAAATTTAATCTGATAAATGTATTTAACAAATTCTTCATCTGACTCTATTTTTTTATTATTATTTAAAATAATATGGGTTGGCTTTTCCAAATAAATTG
>JAIDRX010000105.1 GCA_029061495.1 Clostridia bacterium | reverse complement strand
TTTTAACTATGTTATAATACTTAAGGAGGAAAAAATATGAAGCATAGTATTGACAAAAGCGAAGCAGTTTTTGATTTTATCCAAAAATATATTTCCGAAAACGGATTTGCTCCCTCTGTAAGAGAAATTTGCAAGTCATGCGATATAAAGTCCACCGCCACCGCTTTCAATTATATAAACGAGCTTGCCGAAAAAGGCTTAATAAATAAGGCCAATTTTAAAAACCGTGCGGTGTCTTTAAAACAAAACGTTTTAAACGTTCCGCTCGTCGGTACGGTTGCGGCAGGTCAACCGATATTTGCAACTGAAAATTACGAAAACTTTTATTCTATTCCCGGCAACTTCTTTTCAGGTGAAGATTTGTTTATGCTGAACGTCCACGGCGATTCGATGATTAATATCGGAATGTTCGATGGTGATAAAATCGTGGTTAAACGGCAGGAAACTGCGGACAACGGCGATATTGTCGTAGCGCTTGTTGACGACAGCGCCACCGTTAAAAGATTTTTTAAACGCGACGGTAAAATTATTCTGCATCCCGAAAACGATAACATGCAAGACTTTATATTCGATAACGTAACTATACTCGGAAAAGTCGTCGGATTAATGAGAAATATTTAATTAGAACATAAAAAAGCACTGCCCAAATCGGCAGTGCTTTTTTAAATGGACATCAGATATGAGACTTCTTGTTTGTCAAGTTTTCTGTAAGCTCCTCGGTCAAGTCCCCGAAGAGTTATTTCACCTATTTTAATCCTCTTTAAAAGCGTAACCTCTTTACCGATAGCGGCAAATAACTTTCTTATTTCCCTGTTTTTGCCCTCGGTAATAGTGATATGCACCTTAGTATATCCCTTATTAGTTTCGACAATATGCGCCTTACACTTTTTCGTCATTGTTCCGTCGATCTCAATGCCGCTTCTTATAGGATTTAAAGCAGTTTCCGTCAACGTTCCTTCAACTTTTACAAGATAGGTTTTAGGCACCTCGTTTGAAGGATGCGTTAAATGCTGGGCAAGGTCTCCGTCGGTAGTTAAAATAAGAAGTCCTTCGCTGTCGTAGTCAAGTCTGCCAACGGGATAAATTCTTCCTACGCCAGACGGCATCAAATCAAGTACGGTTTTTCTGCCCTTATCATCTGAAACGCTGCAAATATAGCCTTTGGGTTTATTGAGAATATAATATTCGTTTTTCTTAATTTTTACTGGTTTCCCACTTACACTGACCGCGTCTTCTTCATTGACGTTTGTACCGAGCTCGGCTATTTTTCCGTTTACGGTAACTTTTCCGTCGGCGATAAGTTTGTCGCATTCCCGCCTTGACGCCACTCCCGACGCGGCAAGAAATTTGTTTAATCTCATTATATAGTCCTATTAATTTATTAACTATATACTAT
>JAIDRX010000104.1 GCA_029061495.1 Clostridia bacterium | reverse complement strand
AAAAAGCTTGACGAAAAGGGCTTTGCGTCTCTCTTGTATACGGCGGATATCCCCGACCCCGACTTTATTATAAGGACGGGGGGAGAGATACGCACGTCAAACTTTTTAACCTGGCAGGCGGCGTATGCCGAACTGTATTTTACGGACGTACTTTTCCCCGACTTTTCCGAAGGGGAGTTTGATAAAGCATTGCAAAATTTTTCCGCACGCGAAAGGCGCTTCGGCAAAATTTAATTAAGGTGATATTATGAAACAAAGGTCTATAACGAGCGTCGTTTACGTCGTTGTATGGTTAGCGCTTTGCGCAATGAAGTGGCTTGTGCCCGACGGATGGGGCTCGCTCGGCTTCGACGCGGTTTTCTGCGCAATTTCAATACTGGGCAGTTTAGAGCTTTTGCGCGCGTTAAAGGGTATATCCTATCCGCAGAAAATAGTTACCATTGCGTTCTGCGCAGTTGTGGTGCCATTGTACGTCGCAACGCAGATGACTGTAAACGCGGGCTTTATTGCGGTTGCGTGCTGCTTCTGCCTGTACGCGTTGGTGCTTGCCGCGCTCAACGTATTTAACCACGGGACAAGCACTGTAAAGGGTACGGCAACCTGCCTTTTCACAATGCTGTACTGCGGAGTTTTAAGCGTTATTTTATCTGCGGTAAACCACGTTGCGCACAATTCCACGGCGGCAATAATTACTCTGTTTTTAATTATAATGCTTACCGACAGCTTAGCATTTATTTTCGGCATAACGTTCGGCAAGCTTGCTCCCTTAAAGCTTGCGCCTAAGCTCAGTCCGCATAAGACGGTAATCGGCGGCGTGGGCGGAATACTCGGCGGTATGATAGGCGCGGTTGCCGCGTACTTTATATACTACGGTTTGGGCAAGGTTATAGGCACGCCTCTCGTATATGACGGAAGCGTTCATCCCGCGGTCGTGTTTATGCTGATGGGGCTTGTAACTTCGGTTATCGCGCAGATAGGAGATTTGTTCGAAAGCGCGATAAAGCGCGAGTGCGGTATAAAGGATATGGGCAAGCTTCTGCCCGGGCACGGCGGAGTTTTGGACAGGTTCGACAGTATGCTGTTCAGCGCGGTCGTAGTGCTTTTGGGCTTTACGGTAATAATCGCGTAAGAGCGTAACAAAATAAATATTAAAGAATTAAAGCTCCTTTACGGAGCTTTTGTCATTAAATAAAAATTTTCGGGTATAATAATAAATGAAAAAAATAGCTTTAATCGGAAGTACGGGCAGTATCGGCAGACAGGTTATAGAAGTCGTAAAAGCCCATCCCGACGAGTATAAAATAGTCGCTCTCGTTGCGGCAAACAACAGAGAGCTTTTGCAAAAGCAGAAAGCCGAATTAAACCCCAGGCTCTGCGTCCTTGCAGGCGACAGCGCGGCGTTAAGCGCGGCAGGCCGTGCGGAAGCGGATATAGTTTTCAACGCGGCGGGCGGCTTTGCGGGGCTTGAATACAGCCTTGCGGCAATAAACGCGGGCAAGATGTTAGCGCTTGCAAATAAAGAAACGCTTGTGTGCGGCGGCGATTTAGTCAATAAACTTGCCAAAGAAAAGGGCGTTGATATTATACCCGTAGACAGCGAGCACTCGGCAATATGGCAGTGCTTGAACTTCGATAAAGCAACCCCTGTGCGCAGGCTGATAATTACTGCAAGCGGCGGCGCGTTCAAAGGGTACTCACCCGAACAGCTTAAAGGCGTTACGGCCGAACAAGCCCTCGCCCACCCGACCTGGAAGATGGGCAAAAAGATAACAATTGACAGCGCAACGCTCATGAACAAGGGTTACGAGGTCATAGAGGCGCACGTGCTTTACGGCACGCCTTATTCCGGCATTGAGGCGGTAATTCAGCCGCAGAGTATAATACATTCCCTCGTCGAGTTTGAGGACGGCGCGCTCCTCGCGCAGATGAGCTACCCGACGATGGAAATACCCATACAGCTTGCACTAAGCTATCCAAAAAGGCTACATACTTCCGTAAAACGTATGGACTTTACAACCGCGTTTTCGCTCGGGTTCGAGCCGCTTAAAAAAGGAGCGTATCCGTGCTTTGACTTAGCTGTCGCGTGCGGGCAGGCGGGGGGGACGCTCCCCTGCGCTTTGAACGCGGCGGACGAGGAGGCGGTAAAAGCCTTTTTGGAAAACAGGATAGCTTTTACAGATATTTACCGCGTTGCGGACGGAGTAATCCAGTCCACAAAACGCGAAGAAGTTAAAGACTTTATGTCGCTTACGGAAGTTGACCGCGCCGCGAGGGAAAAGGCGCAAATAATTATAAAAAGGTTATAATGGGTTTACTTTCGGTTTCTTCGGTAATGAATACGGTTCTTGCGGTCTTGCTTGCAATACTTATATTGCTTGTAATGATTACCGTGCACGAATTCGGTCATTACGTCGCCGGCAAGGCGTTGCGCTTTAAAATAAACGAGTTTGCGATAGGCTTCGGACCTAAGCTTTTCAAGCGCACGTCTAAAAAAACCGGTGAAGCGTTTTCGATACGCCTTTTACCGCTCGGCGGTTTTTGCGCGTTCGACGGTGAGGAAGACGAAGGTCTGAATCCGAACAGCTTCAACAAAAAAGCCCCGTGGAAGAGGATAATTGTCCTCGTTTCGGGACCGTTGATGAACTACCTTTTAGCGCTGCTTCTCATTATAATTTCAATGTTTGCCTTCGGGCAGATGCTGTTTAAAGTGGGCGGCGTGGCTGCCCCTGACGATAATAAATATATCGAGTACAGCCTGAAGGAAGGCGATCTTATTTTAAAAGCCGACGGTAAAGGGATATACCTCACCACCGATTTAATGACCGCGCTTAAAGGTAAGAGCGAGGGCGATATCGTAAAAATGAAGGTTATCCGCGACGGCATTACGCAGACGGTTGAAATTATGATGCGCGCCGACTGCAACTTTTCAAGTTCGGAAGAGACAAGCAAGCTTTGGAAGGCTTTAGGCATAGGCATAGTAGAGGGCGCGGACGGAAACAGCTATTGGGCTGTGGGAGTTGAAAGCCACCGCTTCGGATTCTTCGATACGCTCGGGCGGTCGTTCGTGTATTCGTTCAGGATAGCGGGGACTATTTTCAAGGTCTTGGGCGAGCTGTTGACGGGGCATATAGGGCTTTCCGCAATGGGCGGACCTGTAACCACGATAAAGCTAACTTCGCAGATAGCCTCGCAAAGCCTGCAAAGCTTTTTCGAGATAGCGGCGTATATCGGCGTAAACCTTGCCGTGTTCAACCTTTTGCCGATACCAGCGCTGGACGGAAGTAAAGTAGTTTTTTGTTTAATAGAGTGGATATTCCGAAAGCCCGTGCCGCGAAAGGTAGAGGCGATTATCCACGCGGCGGGATTCGTGCTGTTACTCGCCTTTGCAGTAATCGTAGATATATTACAATTTGCCCGCTGTTAAACGTTCCATTAATTAATGTATCTTAACTGCGTTGGCGTAGACTTGCCTATCACAAATCAAACGATAATAAAGCCGCCGAGCGTTGCACGTTCGGCGGCTATTAACGTTGTTATAAAAATTATTAATCGTAATCGCCCATGGCTTTATTCCAGAACTTGATTACTTTTTTATAATCTGCTTTGCTCTTGAAATTTTTTTCCATATAGCTTACGAAGGGGGGGATATTTCTTTCTTCAACTTCGAAGTCTGCCGCGCCGCGGTCGCCGTGAACAATCAGTTCAAGCTTTAAAAGGCAAGCCAGCAGACAGTCGACTTCCAAATCCCACATTTCCTGTTCCTTTTCGGGTAGCTTAGAATTTGCGGCGTTTGTCCATATCCCGTTTTCGCCCTGCACTAATTCGCACAAATAGCGGTAATCTTTACTTTCCGACGAGTAATAGCTATCAAACTCGTATATTACGCTTGTGATAAGCTTTAGACTGTCCGCGCTAATATCGTCCTTATATGCTTCAACGGTGCGGCGGGCAAGTTTCAATATTCTTTCATTTAAAGCGGTCATTTTAATTTACTCCTTTTTGTATCAGAATAATATCATATTTATTGTGCAACTGCAAGTAAAATGACTGTCAAACAAATTAAAGCCGCCGTGCGTTAAACGCTCGGCGGCTGTTTTTTAATTTTGCTTATCGTCGGAAGCGGCAACCTCTTCAACCTGTTCGGCGGGTTTGGCTTTGCGCTTTTTGTTCATCATATTTAATAGCTTGTCGAGCGCACCCGTTTTTGCAAACGCAATAAGCACGCATACCGCGATAACGCAGTCGGCAGGCAGGTATACGCATTGGTATATAAATGAGTAGACGAACATATTCGTTGCGGGCAGGTTCACCCAAATCGAGTTTTCCGCAAAGTATATAAAGCCCGAAGCCAAGTGGAATATAAACCTTGCAACGTAAACCAAAACCGTCCCTATCGAGACCTTTGCCGTGATAGAAAGCTTGCCGAACTTCGGCGCAAATCCCATAAGCCCGATAGATGCAAACGCCAGTATGTAGTCAAGCAGGAAGGTAAACGGCGTAAGAATGTACGGGTCTGAAATAAAGTTGAAAAGCCCGAGAATAATTCCCGCAAGCGTACCCTTTATAGGGCCTGCCTTGTACGCGTAGACAAGCACGGGTACGAAGCTTGCAAGCGTTATCGAGCCGCCGAACTGCACCGGCGAAAACTTTACGAAAGAAAGTGCAAACGACGCGGCAAGGCACACGCCGGCGTAAGCTATTTCCGAAGTCGAAAACTTTCCGCCTCGTATACAGGTTGCGGCAAGGATAATTATGAGTAAAGCTATTACGCCGAGCGATACCCATTTTACGATGTCAGTCGTTTTTTCGGAAACGGCTAAAAGTTGTGAAAAGTGAAACATGTAACTCCTTCTACCGCCGAAAACAAAAACGCCCCCGCAAAAAATGCGGGGAACGCGAAAAAATCTCTTTGTACTATCGCTCAACCATTACGTTGCCGATTCAAAGGGTATAATCTCAGCTTGCACATATACTTCGCATCTCTTTGTCGCACTTGCGCTTTTGTTTCGGTTACATACTTCTTTGTATGCGCCCTCACAAAATGCTCGTGCTCCGCGACCTGCTCGTATCTGTGCGAGCTGTCGCTTTTCAATCTGCGTCAGTATCTGTGTCAGCACCCCCGACGGTATTTAATTTTATTCGCCGAAATTTCAGCGTAATTAAATTATAATTAAAAATATGTATAAAGTCAATTGAATTTTTAAAGATTATGATTTATAATATTCGTACACACGTTAAAGAGGATTTATTATGTCTTACAACTTTTTTGCATTCATGGACAGAATGAAGTACATAAAACGCTGGCAGCTTATGCGCTCCGTCAGGGAAGAAAATATAATGGAGCACTCGCAACAGGTTGCAATGTTTGCGCATGTTCTTGCGGTTATCAATAATAAAATTTTCGGCGGCAATGCGGACGCGGAAAAGGCTGTTTTATACTCGGTATACCATGAGTGCGGCGAGGTTATGACGGGCGATTTGCCCACTCCCATAAAGTACTTTAACAGCAATATAGAGGGGGCGTACAAAAATCTTGAATCGGAGGCTTGCGACAAGCTTTTGCAAACCCTGCCCGAGGAACTGCGCGGCGAGCTTACGCCCTGCATTAAGCCCGATACGGAAAGCTTAGAGTATAAGATAATGAAAGCGGCGGACAGGCTTGCCGCTTACGTAAAATGTTTAGAGGAGCTCCGTTGCGGCAACAACGAGTTTGCAAAAGCCAAAAAGAGTATTGAAAAAGATTTGCTGGGCCGCAACATGCCCGAGGTTGAGTACTTTTTTGACAACTTTCTAAAAAGCATATCACTCACCCTTGACGAGCTTGACGGCATTTACTAAATCATCTTTCAAAAATAAAAAGCCCCCTCAAAGAGTGTGATTTTTACCTTTGCTTTAATAGCAAAAAAAGTATATCCGACCCCCGGAAGGAAATGGAAGTAAACCAAGCTTAATTACTTGCGTTACACCATGGCCGGATAATGATTTGCCTCTCAATAGGGAGAGGACAGGACAAAAGACCCCTTCAACTCAAATCAAACTGTTCGGTTGTAAATCACTAACCGAATTCGGGAAACCACCGCCAAAAACAAACTTTGCGGAGTGAGAGAAGCGCAGGCCGCACCGCTAATTGCAGAGAAACGAAAGGCCAATCACCACATCCGCTGCCCGATAAGTAATTAGCACCGCACGCATAAATATCGCCGGAACGCAGCCAAGCAAAATAAAGTCTTTTACCCTTTGGGCAATTATACCGCGAAAGTATAAGGTTTAGCAAACCTTTTGGGCAGTGTAAAAGTGTGAAGCGCAGGCCGCACCGCTAAGAGTTGCGAGGGATATGGGAGATCTCCCGCGCCACTACCGGACAAAGCGAAAGCCATCCACGCAATCATACAATGGCCGGAACGCAGCCAAGCAAAATAAAGTCTTTTACCCTTTGGCAATTATACCGCAAAGTATAAGGTTTTGTAAACCTGTTTGGCAGTGGTAAAAGGAGAAGCGCAGGCCGCACCGCTAACTGTCGATGAGTGCAAGTAATGTAAGTATTACCCAACCCCGATATGTAAAAATTAATACACGCAATACCGGAATCGCCGGAACGCAGCCAAGCAAAATAAAGTCTTTTACCCTTTGCCCGATTATACCGTAAAGTATGAGGAAAGTAAACCTGTTTGACAGTGGTAAAAGTAGAAGCGCAGGCCGCACCGCTAAAAGCACTGACGCAATAACGCCGTCGCGTAAGCCATAGCTACTGCCGGAGCCGGAAAAGCATTTGGCAGGATATGCAACGTCAAAACTGCCGGAACGCAGCCAAGCAAATAAAAGCCTTTTACCCTTTGCCCGATTATACCGCAAAAATATGAGGTTTGTAAACCTGTTTGGTGGCAGTGTAAAAGTGTGAAGCGCAGGCCGCACCGCTAATGGAGGCGAAGGGTGCGTAGCATAACCGCCACCTGAACCCGAAAGAAAACTACCGGTGTAGGCAGTATAAGTATGCGCGGAACGCAGCCAAGCAAGATAAAGCCTTTTACCCTTTGGGTAATTATACCGCAAAAGTATAGGGTTTAGCAAACCTTTTTCGGCGGGACACGAGTGTGAACGCGGGTGGCCTTCTTTTAAAACTCGATACCTACAAACCTGCAAAACACTTCGGCAACTTCGCGCGCGGACTGTTTTGCACCGTCCTTAAGCCAGGCAACGCCGCTGTTAAACATGGCGCCCATAAACATATACATAGCATATTTTTCAACCGAGTTTACTGACATTTCGCCTGCAACCGCCTCGTGAAAGCGGTTAAGCTCTTCCAAAAGTACCGTAGCATAGTTACAGCGGTAAAGCCCCAAAATGTAGTTGCGGTATTTATAAATATAATTAAAGCATTGCTCGATATGTTCTATCGTTCGGT
>JAIDRX010000103.1 GCA_029061495.1 Clostridia bacterium | reverse complement strand
CATCAAAAACAATATCGACTGCCTTACGATGACGGCAACGCCAATACCGCGCACGCTGCATATGTCGCTTGCCGGTATCCGCGATATCAGCACTATAAACACTCCGCCGTTAAAGCGCCTGCCCGTTCAGACTTACGTCGTAGAGGAGAGCGAAACGCTTATCCGCGACGCGTGCATAAGGGAGATTTCGCGCGGCGGTCAGGTGTTCATACTCTATAACCGCGTTGAAACTATTTCCTCTTTCGCAGGCAGAATTGCTGAGATTGTTCCAGAGGGCAAAATCTGTTACGCGCACGGCAGAATGGACAGAGACGTTCTTGAAAACAGCGTGTTCTCTTTCTACCGCGGCGAGAAAAACATACTTGTTACAACGACTATTATCGAAAACGGCATAGACTTGCCCAACGCAAACACGATAATTGTTATCGACGCCGACCGCCTCGGCATTTCCCAGCTTTACCAGCTGCGCGGAAGAGTGGGCAGAGGTTCGCGCCTTGCCCAGGCTTATTTCACTTTCAAACCCGAAAAAATTATGACGAGCGATGCCGTGGAGCGCCTTAAAGCAATAATGCGCTTTACCGAGCTCGGTTCGGGCTTCAAAATAGCAATGCGCGACCTTGAAATACGCGGCGCAGGCAACGTTTTGGGCGCGGAACAGCACGGGCATATGGATAAGGTCGGCTACGAGCTGTACTCCAAGCTTTTAAAGGAAGAGCTTACGGGCGACAAACAGCTTTCAACCGAACTTGACGTAAAAGCAACGGCGTACATTCCCGAGACTTACGTTGAAAGCAGTGCGGGCAGACTTGACTGCTACAAGCAGATAGCCGAAATCCGCTCGGTGGAAGATTACAAGCGCGTTTGTCTTTCGATAGAAGACAACTACGGTCAGATGCCGCAGGAGGTTCTAAACCTTCTGATAATAGCCGTTTTAAAGTCTTACGCATCCAAATTCAATGTCAAAAAGATTTGCGTAGACGGTAATTCCGGCTCGTTGGAATTACCTTCTTTGAACTCGCTGAGCGATAACCGTCTTGCCGCAGCACTTGAAAAGTTTGCCGGCAAAGTCAAGCTTTCAATGGCGAAAGCACCGCTTATAGTGTTCGACGCGGTCGGCTCGCCCCCTAAAACGATGCTTGCAATGACAAAATTTTTAAAATTTGCAGTAAGTTTTAGCTAAAATTTACCAAAAAGATTTGCTATCACGACTATTTTGATATATAATAGATAAGTATTTTATTG
>JAIDRX010000102.1 GCA_029061495.1 Clostridia bacterium | reverse complement strand
ATATAAGGAAGTGGTGCGCCTTGGACCAAAGCTCTTTGGGGATAGCCGCGCAAAGACCTTCCTCAACCTTGGCAGGGGTCTTGCCCTCGGCAATTCCAAGCCTGTTCGATACCCTGAAAACGTGCGTATCCACTGCAATTGCGTCACCGCCGAAAGCTACCGCGTAAACCACATTCGCCGTCTTTTGCCCGACGCCTGCAAGCGTTTTAAGCTCTTCCAAGGTACAGGGCACTTCGCCGCCGTATTTTTGCAGAATATCGTGCGAGGCGGAAAGTATATGCGCCGCCTTGTTGTGGTAAAATCCGCACGAAAATATATATTTTTCCAACTCCTCCTGAGAAAG
This sequence comes from Clostridia bacterium, assembly GCA_029061495.1. GTDB lineage: Bacteria > Bacillota > Clostridia > Christensenellales > Borkfalkiaceae > Coproplasma. Next base: position 963 of record JAIDRX010000102.1, on the reverse strand, counting down.
TTCAAGCATTTTTTCGGGGGTGTTGTATTTCTCGAAAAGCACTTTTGTTACTTTATTTACGCGCTCGTCGGTGCACTGCGCCGAAAGTATCACCGCAACTAAAAGCTCGTACGGCGAGCGGAATAAAAGAGCGGGTTTTGCGTCGGGGTACAGTTCCTCCAACCCGCTTAAAATCTTTTGTGTTGTTTTCTGTTCCATACCGCAATTTTACCACGGCAAAATAAAAAAATCAAGCGCCGCGGCCGTACGGACTTTTCATAGTGAAATATCCGTAAAAAGCCGAGTATCTGCCGTTTGCGATAATCTGTTTGGCGCGTGCAAGCATTGTTTGCGGAATTTTAACAGACAGACCGCACCCTATATTGACCTCCTTGGGGGTATTAACCAAAGCGGAGGGAACTCCGAACATTTTAAGCCTTGTGTTGCAGTCGATTGCCTGCGCCCGAGAACGGAACACGGCAAGTATTTCTGTCATAATTACTTTATCTCCGGTATAAAAATATATTACCATATTATGACGGAGAAATAATTTATGATATATTTCGATAACGCCGCAACGGGCGGAGTTAAACCCGACAGTGTTCTTAATGCGGTAACCGCGGCTATAAAGGTATGCGCAAACCCCGGCCGAAGCGGACACAAGCTTTCGCTTGCCTGTCTCGAACGCGTTTACGCCTGCCGCAAAATTCTCTGCGAGTTTTTCGGCGGATACAGCTATGACAGGGTTATATTCACAAAAAACTGTACCGAGGCTTTAAATATAGCAATTCTCGGCGGTTTTTCCGAGGGTGACAGCATAGTTACGACCGTTGCCGAGCACAACTCCGTGCTTCGTCCGCTCGAATACTTAAAGACGAAGGGAGTCAAGGTTGATTATGCTCCGCTAGACAGCGAGGGCAATATCGACTTAACCCAATTTTCAAGACTTGTTACGGCAAAAACCAAAGCGGCGGTAATTACGCT
>JAIDRX010000101.1 GCA_029061495.1 Clostridia bacterium | reverse complement strand
GATTAAAAAAATACGCCGAGCTTATTGTTAAGTGCGGCTTGAACGTACAAAAAGGGCAGGAAGTTATAATCAGGTGCGGACTCGATCAGCCAGAATTTGTTGCAACCTGCGTAGAGGAGTGCTACAAGTGCGGCGCCGAGCGCGTTAAGGTCGAGTGGTCGTATATGCCCATATCTAAGATCCACTACGATTACAGAAGTTTAGAGTCGCTTTCGGAAGTTACCGAAGTTGAAAAGGCCGAGTGGCAGAGAAAGGTTGATAAACTTACCTGTCTTTTGTGGCTAGACTCGGATGACCCTGACGGCTTGAACGGTACCGACAGTGAAAAAATTTCAAAGGCGAATATTGCAAGGTTTCCTATAATCAAACCTTACCGCGACGCGCTTGAAAACAAATACCAGTGGTGTATAGCCGCCGTTCCCGGTAAAGAGTGGGCGCAAAAAATTTACCCCGCGCTTTCTGCTGAAAAAGCAATAGAAAAACTTTGGGAAGATATTCTGCTTTGCTCGCGCGTGGACGACGATCCTATTAAGGCTTGGGATAAACACAATGAAAATCTTGCTAAGCGCTGTAAATTTTTAAACGAGTATAAATTCGATAAGTTAGAATATAAAAGTAAGAACGGAACAGATTTTTCCGTCGGCTTGAATCCCATAGGTATTTTTATGGGCGGCGGCGAGTACACGCTTGGCAGTAATATTTATTTTAATCCCAACATTCCCAGCGAGGAAATTTTTACATCCCCCATGCGTGGAATGGCCGATGGCAAAGTTGTTGCGACAAAGCCGCTTTCATATCAGGGTAAGCTTATTGAAAACTTCTGGATGAGATTTGAAAACGGAAAAGTCGTTGAAGTACACGCAGAAAAAAATCAGGACTTGCTCGAGAAAATGGTTTCAATGGACGAGGGGGCGGCATACCTCGGGGAGTGCGCTTTGATTGCGTACGATTCGCCCATAAACAATACGGGCGTGCTGTTCTATAATACTTTGTTTGACGAAAACGCAAGCTGTCATTTGGCGCTCGGCAGAGGCTTCAATAACTGTCTTGAAAATTATGAAAAGTATTCCGTCGAGGAATGCGAAAAGCTCGGTATAAACAACTCGATGATACACGTCGATTTTATGATAGGCAGTAAGGATATGTCGATAGTAGGCGTAAAAAAGGACGGAACGCGTGTACAGATATTTAAAGACGGTAACTGGGTAATTTAATATTAAAACAACAAAAAACGCGGTAGTATACCGCGTTTTTTGTTGTTAATTAAGTATTATGTCAGGCATAAACGGCTTAAATTACCTGCAAAACAAAGAATTTAAGGTATTGCGTTTCTTCTGCGCACAATAGCGACGGATGGTCGGGGGCCTGAGTTTTTATTTCAACGCTGCGCACAGTTCTGCCGCTGTCGCGCGCCGCTTCTATAAGCATTTTTTCAAATAGGGAACTTGTCATATAGTGCGAGCAAGAGCAGGTAATTAAAAAGCCGCCGCTCTTTACAATTTTCATTGCGGTAACGTTTATATCCTTATATCCGCGGTAAGCGTCTTTAACCTCGTCGGCGGTTTTACAAAACGCTGGCGGGTCTAAAATAACCGTATGGAAAAGTCGTTTTTCTTTTTTAAAATTTCTAAGCACTTCGAATACATCGCCGCAGAGTGTAGTTATATTTTTAAAGCCGTTAAGCTTTGCGTTATCGTTTACGTTTTTAAGTGCAAGTTCTGATATGTCGCATGCGGTTACACTTTTTGCGACGGTCGCCGCGTTAAGCGAAAAACCGCCGCTGTTGCAAAAGCAGTCCAAAACTTCGCCGTTGCAGTACTTGCGCGCGGTAAAGCGGTTTTCCTTCTGGTCTAAAAAGTAACCCGTCTTTTGTCCGTTTTTTACGTCCACGAGCATCTTTATACCGTTTTCATAAATTTCGCAATAGTCGGGCACTTCACCGTACAGGACTTGCTTAACTTCTTCAAGACCTTCTTTTTTTCTGACTGCGACGTCGCTTCTTTCGTAAATTCCTTTGGGGGCAAACAGCTTTACAAGGCAGTCGCAAATCAGCTTTTTGCGCTGATCGATTCCAAGGGCTGTCTA
>JAIDRX010000100.1 GCA_029061495.1 Clostridia bacterium | reverse complement strand
CGTCTATGATATACACTTTGTACTTGCCCGCAACCGGCGGATACTGAACCTTTTCACGAAGATCGCGCATTTCGTCAACGCCGTTGTTGGAAGCCGCGTCTATTTCGTAAACGTCTAAATTGCTGCCCTCGGCAAGCGCCTTACAGGTAGGACATTTGCCGCACGGAGAACCGTTTTGCGGATTTTCGCAGTTGATGGCGCGCGCAAATATTTTTGCAAGCGTGGTTTTACCCGTGCCGCGCGGTCCGCAAAAAAGATACGCATGCCCGATATTTCCGCTTGCTATTCTGTTTTTTAAAGTGCGGACTATATGCTCCTGACGGACGACGGTATCGAAGGTCGTGGGGCGGAAAGTCCTGTAAAACGCGAGATATGCCATTTACTTCTCCGCTGAAATTAATTTGTGTAATTTATTTTTTGCGCGGGTTAGCGCGTTGTCTATGCTTTTAGGAGGCTTGCCGAGCGTGGACGAAATTTCCGCCATGGTCATTCCGTCGGTGTACATTATCACGGATTTGAACTCGAGCGAGGATAAAATTTTGCTCATATTGTGCAAAAGCTCTCGCCTGTCCTCGCGCCGCAGAACCTCGTCCTCGGTATTCTCCCGGGAATAGTACAACTCTTCCCCTACTTCCGAAATGGGTAAAAAGTTATTCAGCGCGGAGTACTTCGCCCCGCCGCTCATTTTAACGGTATCGACGATTCTGTTTTTAATACAGCTGTGCGCGAATGCGGCAAAGTCGCCGCCGCCGCTTTTATATCCGTTTACCGCGGAATAGAGTCCGCACATTCCTTCCTGAACCAGATCTTCCGTTTCTCCGCCGCTCAGAAAAAATCTGCGTGCAACGGACAGAACGCGGGGTTTGTATCTTTTATATAGCTCTTCCCAGGCGGCTTTGTCGCCGCTTTGACAGAGGAGCGCAAGCTCGTTGTCGGTCATTGCCTCTTTCTCACAGCCTCGTACGCGGCAATGCCTAACGCTACCGACGCGTTCAATGAATTTACTTTTCCCTTTAAAGGAATCGAAAGCGTAAAGTCGCACTTTTCGCGCGTAAGCTTTCTCACTCCGCTGTCCTCCCCGCCGACGACGAGCGCGATATTGCCTGTTAAGTCGGCATCGTAAATATTTGTGCCGTCCGCCTCTAATGCGTACAGCCAGTAGCCTTTCGCTTTAAGCTCGTCAACGGCGCGGTTGATTGAGTTGACTTTTGCAACCTTTATATGGTTTGCTGCGCCCGCCGAAATGCGGATAACCGCCTCTGTTACGCTTGCGGAATTGTTCGAAGGAATTACCACTCCGTCGGCGCCCGCGCACTCGGCAACCCTTATGATAGAGCCGAGGTTGTGAACGTCCTCTATTCCGTCGCACAAAACTATAAAGCCGCTATTTTCTTTCCCCGCGGAAATTATCTCGTCAAGCGAAGCATAGGAAAAGTCTGTAGTATACGCTATAACTCCCTGATGCCGCCCTTCCTCGCTCTGCTTGTCGAGCACCTTTTTATCCACGAACTGAACGCGGATATTTTTTTTGCGTGCTTCGGCAAAGATCGCTTTTAAAGAGCCCTGCGGATTTTTTTCAAGCAAAAGCTTATCTATATTTTTGTCCGTTTTTAATAATTCAAAAACTGGATTACGTCCTTCAGTTTTCATATGCCACTCACCTCGGCGTTTCTTCTCAAACGGCGTAAGGAAAACGCCGTTTTCGGTCATCGTTCGCGCCTTTGTTTATGCGCTCACTCATCTCGCATTGCGTAAACAGCGCACTGTGCTGTTTACAGAAAGCAATGCTCGACCCTCAGTTTTCATGTACGGTATCCAATAATTCGTCTATTCTTTTATATTGACCTGTAAGATACAAATATCCCAAAACCGCCTCAAAACCGGTCGAACGGTTGTACTCCGCAACGCTTGCGTTTTTACTTCTGGTTGCCTTTTTTGCGTTTCTGCCGCGGCGAAAAATTTCGTTTTCCTCCTCGGTAAACAGCGGCATTAACTTTTCCAAAAGTATACTTTGACCGTGCGCGGAAACCTCCTTAGAGGTAAGCTTTTGCAACTCGCCCGTTTTAAAGTCTGTAGACAAAACAAGCCTTTCGCGCACGTACAGCGAATACACCGCGTCGCCCACGAACGCGAGCGTTACGGGGCTTAAATTGCGCGCGTATTCAACTGAAACCGTAGTAAAAAAATCAAACATACTTATACAGCTATATTTTAACAGATAGTCATAAAAAAATCAAATATTAAGTACTATATAGCGTGAAATTGTTTGTATTCAAAAAAAGCTTTTTGATAATTATTGCCGCCATAATTTTAGCGGGTACGGTGATAGGAATTTGCGCAGGTACGGCGGTTAAAGCTTCCTCCACCCACGGCGGCGGAAAGACGATAGTAATCGACGCGGGACACGGCGGAATCGACGCGGGCGTACACGGAATTTCCACTAACACGAAAGAGAGCGACATAAACCTTAATATCTCTAAATACCTAAGAGGTTACTTCGTTGACGCGGGCTTTAAAGTGGTTATGACGAGAACAACGCAGTCGGGACTGTACGGCACTACGACAAAAGGTTTTAAAATGCGCGATATGATAA
>JAIDRX010000010.1 GCA_029061495.1 Clostridia bacterium | reverse complement strand
CTGCACGGGAACGTCTCCAAGATGCCGAAGAGATAAACAGCTTATCCGTCACGACTGCGACTTTGCCGAAATTTCGGCAATTGCCGAAGGCGTTTACGGCGATATCGAAATTTCCGCAAAAATAATGGAAAACTCGCGCGAGGTCCGCATAAACGGCAACAAAATTACGCGCAACGCGGACATTCTGGGAAATATTTACAGCGTATTTTTCTCCCCGCACGAGCTTAGGCTTATTCAGGACGGACCCGACGAGAGGCGCAGGTTTTTAAACGTTTCTATCTCACAGCTTTCAAAGCCGTACTGCGTAGCGTTAATGCGCTACAATAAAATTCTAGAGCAGCGCAACAACCTTTTAAAGGACAGGGACATTTCAATGGTGTTCGAAACCCTGCCCGTCTGGGACGAACAGCTTTGCAAGTATGCGGCGACCATAGCCTGCAAGAGGGCTGAGTTCGTAAAAATGCTTTCGCCTATTGCGGAGGATATCCACGCGCAGCTTACCGACGGTGCGGAGAAGCTTGTAATTTCTCCCGAAAAGAAGTACAAGGGCGACGAAAAGGAGCTTGCCGAAAAATTTTTCAACGAGTTTTCCGCAAACTACGAAAGGGACATAAGGCTGGGCTTTACGGCTTCGGGGCCTCACCGCGACGATCTGGACGTGCTTATAGACGGTACCGACGCCAAAACCTTTGCATCTCAAGGACAGACGAGGACGGCGGCGCTTTCCATAAAGCTTGCCGAGGTTGAAATTTTCAAACAGCTTTCGGGCGAGTACCCCGTTTTAATTCTCGACGACGTCATGAGCGAGCTTGACCTTCCACGCCGCAAAAAGCTTGTAAACCGCACGCACGGCTTACAGACCATACTTACCTGTACGCACGCCGAGCGTGTTTTATACGGAAAAGAGGTCAATAAGATACGCATAGAAGGCGGTGCAATTAAAAAGTGATAAGGGCTGATTTACACATACACACTTACTTTTCTGACGGGCTTATGTCGCCAGCCGAGGTTGTAAACGAGGCAGCGGTAAACGGTTTAAACGTAATTGCCGTAACCGACCACGACACTATGCTTGCAACCGGGGAGGTTTCCGCACTCGCAAAAGAAAGGGGGATAATTTCCGTGCGAGGTATAGAGGTTTCCGCATACGAGGGAGAGTTGAAACTTCATACACTCGGCTACAACGTAGACTATAAATGTTCGGACTATAAGTCCTTTGCAAAGAGGCTGTACGACGGTTCGGTAAAGCGCGCGGAGGATATAATTTATAAGCTAAATAAAAACGGTGTCGCACTTTCAATGGAAGAAGTCCTCGCGCAAAAAACAGTAAACGATACGCCCATACACGGTATGCACATATCCCGCGCGGGCGCGGCAAAAGGGTACGCAAGCAGTCCTTTCAACTTTTATTTAAAGTACCTTGCAGGCGGCAAGTGCGCTTCATCCTGTATATGCAGACTTACGCCCGAGGAAACTATAGAGGTTATAGACGCGTGCGGCGGCTTTGCATCTCTCGCCCACCCCGCAAGGATAGACCTCGACAGGAGCGGAGTTGCGGCGCTTGTAAAAAAACTTGTGCCGTTAGGACTTGGCGGCATAGAAGGGGTGTATTCTACACATACTGCTAATGACACGGCATACTATAAGGAGTTGGCAAAGACTTACCGTCTTGTGCTGACGGGCGGCTCGGATACCCACTATAAAGAGGGCAACAAAAAAATAGGCACGCCCGCGTTTTATATAGACGAAGCTCTTGCGGAAAAACTTAAAATTGAAATACGCTAAATTTTATAGAATTAACATACTTATAATAGTGCTCGCGTTATCCGCGGGCACTTTTTTTACTTGCGGCTTTTCGCGTAAGCTGCCAAAAAACGTAACCATAAACGGCGTTGAAGTCGGAGGAAAGTCCCGCACTCAGGCAGTCCGTTTAGTGCGTGAAAATATCGAAAGCGCCCTCAAAGAAAAAAGCCTCACAGTCTACGGTAAAGGGAGAGAGTACGTTTTTACTTATCCCGAAATAGGATACAAAGACAATTTACAAGCTTTAATAAAAACCGTTAAAAACAGCGGAGAGTACACCGCACAAGTCAGCTATTATTTAAACGGCATAGGCGACATTACTTCGTACATCTGCGGCGACGAAAGCTCGCCCGTTATCGAGCCATACGCAACTTTCAACGAAAGCGGCACGCCCTTCGACTACTTCGAGGGGAGCGACGGAGTAAAGGCGGACAGGCTTAAACTTTTAAACGATATCCGCGCCTCGCTTGAAAACAATTTCGAGTCCGTTACCGTATCAACCAAACCAATAAAGCGCAACAAAACTTTAAGGGACGTAAAATTCGATACCCGTCTTTTGAGCTCGTTTACAACGTACTTTGACGGAACTAACGAAAACCGCGCCCACAATATCCGGCTTGCCGCCGAAAAGATAAACGGACAAGTGCTTGAAAACGGACAGTCATTTTCGTTTAATTCCACCGTCGGCGAAAGGACTGAAGCGCGCGGCTTTAAAACCGCAAAGATAATCGAAAAAGGCGAATTCGTCGAGGGCATAGGCGGCGGGGTGTGTCAGGTAAGTACCACGCTTTTCAATGCGGCGGTACTTTCGGGCTGTAAGATAAGCGAGTATCATCCGCACTCGCTGTCGGTAAGCTACGTTCCGCCCTCATGCGACGCTATGGTCAGCGGAACTTATTTCGACTTGAAGTTTGAAAACGTTACCGGACGCACGCTGTATATCCGCGCGCTTTCGGGTAACAACTTTGTCAAATTCAATATTTACGGACGCGGCGACGGAGCGACTTATTCGTATTCATCCGCAGTTACCGGCAGTATCCCCGCCCCCGTGGAGGAGACCGACGATGTAAATTTAGTCAAAGAGGGCAAGGACGGAATTATAAGCGAGGGGTACTTAACCGTTACCCGCAACGGAGTGCAGAAAAAGGTGCTTTTCCGTAAAGACAAGTACTCGCCCGTCAAAAAAACCGTGCTTGCGGAAAATACCGAAATCGTTCAACCGCCACAATAATTTTATAATTGCATTTTCAATTAATTGTCTTTTTAAACTTTATATGTTATAAT
>JAIDRX010000001.1 GCA_029061495.1 Clostridia bacterium | reverse complement strand
AAAACGCTTTTTTTCATACTTTTAAGGCCGTTTTTTGCCTTAAAAACTTTACTTATTTCTAATAATATGGTATAATAAATCAAAGAGAAAAAAAGGGAGATAGGTATGGTTGGTAAAATCAAAAACAACTACGATGCAAACAGTTTAAAAGCGCTTAAAGGTCTTGAACCCGTAAGGGAACACCCCGGAATGTACATCGGACCCACAGACGAAAAGGGTCTGCACTGTCTTGTAAGGGAAGTTATAGACAACTCTATCGACGAAGCGCTTGCAGGCTATTGCACGAGGATTGACGTTACCATCGAAAAGGACGGAACGTGCGTAGTAAAGGACAACGGAAGAGGTATTCCCACCGGTATAAACAAGGAGGAGGGAATAAGCGGCGTAGAACTTGCGCTTACCAACCTTAACGCGGGCGGTAAATTCGGCGGCGGAAAAAAGAACGGCGGATATAAAATTTCGTCAGGTCTTCACGGCGTCGGCGTATCCTGCGTTAACGCGCTTTCGGACAAGCTTACTGCCGAGGTCTGCCAAAACGGTCATATTTACCGTCAGGTTTACCACTGCGGCATTCCCGAAAAGCCTTTAAAGGCTGTAGGCAAAACGGATGAAACGGGTACGACTATTGCGTTCCACCCCGACGCTACCGTGTTTGAAACTATCGAGTTCAATTACGATACTTTAAAAACCCTTTTAAGGGAACTCTCTTACCTTAACAAGGGGCTTATGCTCACCCTCACCGATAAGCGTGGAGAAAAAGTCCGCAACGACAATTTCTGTTACGAGGGCGGCGTAGTTCACTTTATTCAGGACATCAACAAGGGCAAAAACGTTCTTTTCGACAAGCCCGTGTACTTTGAGGAAAGCGAGGGCGACGATAAATTTTTGGAAGTTGCCATTCAGTACAACGACGGCTATTCAGAACAGATTTTCCCCTTCTCGAACAATATCCGTCAGGCAGACGGCGGAACCCACCTCGACGGTTTCAAGAACGCGCTTACCAAAGTCATCAACGACGCCGGCAAGAGGCTTAACATTTTAAAGGAAACCGAAAAGCTTTCGGGCGACGACGTCCGCGAGGGTATAACCGCGGTTATCTCCGTAAAAATTGCAGACGCCCAGTACGAAAGCCAGACAAAGAGCAAGCTTTGCTCAACCTACGTGCGTACCTTCGTTTACAAGGCTGTATGCGATAAGTTCGGCACTTACTTAGAGGGACACCCCGCACGGACGAAAGAGCTTATTATGCGCTGTATTACTG